>NZ_JBYTCM010000004.1:0-459264 GCF_058790275.1 Mycobacterium sp. FW102-FHT13B02 | reverse complement strand
ACCCCGGCCTGATCGGAGGCAGCGATGATCGCGTCGATACGTTGCTCCATCTTCGGTTTCGACAGCCGACCCCACGCCACGATTTTCGCGGCCAGGTCCGCGTCGACCTGTTGGGCGACGTCGTCGTCGATGATCAGGTCGGTGCGCGAGGCGATCATCGCGACCATCACCGCATCGATCAGGCCCTCGGCATAGACCGCTGCCACTTTCGGCAGGCGGGTGCGCAGCGTCACCGCGCGGTCCACCTGCGCCTGCGCGCGTTTGCGGGACACCCCGAGCGCGGCGGCCACTTCCACGATCAGTCCGGCATACCCGTCGATCGCCCAATACCGCTTTTCCACATCATCATCGGGAGCCCGCAGCGCCCACAGATCACCGATCGCCGCCAGCCGGCGCGCGCCGGCCGCGTTCTCCTCACAAGTGGCGAGGGTGATCGCGTCGACCGCCGCGGTCGCGGCGTGGGGATCACTATTTGATTCGAACATACTTGCGACGTTACCCCTGCCCACCGACGAGAAATCCATCACAGCAAGAGCCCGGCATCGGCGACGGTTAGAGTGCCTAAGCAGAAGGGCCGCAGCAGGATTGGCGCCACGCGGCACTGTGGGGCGGGGATCGTCGTCGCTTAGCCCGACTGGCCGAAAGTGGCAGATGAGTAATTAGAAGAACTAACCGTCGAGGCTCCGAATGCGTCGGGGAGCACGACCGGCGGCGTCTCAACACGCGCACGGCGGTTAGATCAACTAAGCGCCGACGATGGGGGACGACAGACCCACCGGCCGAACGCTAATCTCCCACCATGAGCTACGCCGACCAAACAGCCTGGCGCACAATCCAACAGCACCTGCCCGCTGAATACCGGATCAAGCCCGGTATGGAGCCGACCGAGGAATGGTGGGACTGGCAGGGGCACCACATCCACCTGGATACGTACCGCAACCCGGACGCGCCGGTGAAGGTCGTCCTGTTCCACGGCGTCGGCACCAACGGTCGGCAGATGAGCACCATCGCCGGCGCTCCCCTCGCCAGGCGCGGATACGAGACCATCGCCGTCGACATGCCGGGCTACGGGGTCACCGAGGTCGCGCCGGGCGCGCTGGTCACCTACGACGACTGGGTCGCCGCCGGAGTCGATCTCGTTGCAGCCGAACGCAAACGCGACGACCGCCCGATCCTGCTGTACGGCCTCAGCGCCGGCGGGATGCTGACTTACCACGTCGCCGCGATCAGCCCGCACGTCGCGGGCATCGTGGGGATGACGTTCCTGGATCAGCGTAATCCCCAGGTCCAGGTCGAGACGGCGCTCAACCCCACCATGGGTCGGCTCGGCGGACCGATGATGAGCCGCGTCGCCCGGACACCACTGCGCCGCATGCGCATCCCGATGTGGGCGGTGAGCAAGATGCACACCCTGGTCAATGACAAGACGGCGCTGCGGGCCTGTCTCGCCGACCGCACCTCGGCCGGGAACTGGGTCACGATGGCGTTCCTCGCCTCGTACATGGCCTACCAGCCGGCCGTCGAACCCGAGGACTTCACCACCTGCCCGGTGCTGCTGACCCAACCCGGCGCCGACCGGTGGACACCGCAGCATCTCAGCGACCCGTTCCTGGACCGGATCACCAAGGTGCCGGTCACGAAGAAGGTGCTCGACGGCGCCGGCCACTACCCGCTCGAGCAGCCGGGCCTGGATCAGATGGTCGACGCCATCGACGAGTTCGCTCAGACCCTCGCCACCCGGTAAGCCGGGCCTGCGAAACCCGGCATGGACACGGCGTCGCGGATTTAGAGTCAGGTACACCCGCCGGACCGGCAAAGGAGTGCCCATGACAACCACCGCTCCCATCGACGTCCTGGTCGTCGGCGCCGGGATTTCCGGCATCGGAATGGCATATCACCTCAAGACTTTTCGGCCCGGTACGTCGTTCGTGGTTGTGGAGGGACGAGACGCGATCGGCGGCACCTGGAGCCTGCATCAGTATCCGGGCATCCGGTCCGACTCGGACATGCCGACCTTCGGCTTCGGCTTCAAGCCGTGGACGCACCGCAAGTCCATCGCCGACGGGCACATCATCCTGGACTATCTGCAGCAGACCGTGGAGGAGAACGGCCTCGCCGGCCACATCCGATTCGGCTACCACGTGGAATCGGCGAATTTCGATTCCCAGCAAGCACTTTGGACCGTCACCACCACCCACGAGGGCCAGACCGAGACGTTCACGTCACGCTTTCTGTTCCTCGGCACCGGGTACTACGACTACGAGAATCCGTATCTGCCCGACTTTCCGGGTCGCGAGGATTTCGAGGGTCCGGTGATCCACCCCCAACTGTGGCCGAAGGATCTGGACTACGCCGGCAAGAACGTCGTCGTCATCGGCAGTGGCGCCACTGCCGTCACACTCATCCCGAACATGGCCGACAAGGCCGCGCACGTCACCATGCTGCAGCGCTCCCCGAGCTACGTTTTCTCGATACCGGCGTCCGACCCGATCGCCAACGTGCTCAACAAGGTGCTCGGCCATGAGCGGGCATACAAGATCGTGCGGCGCAAGAACATCGCGCTGAACCGCGGGCTGTTCAAGATGTGCATGCGCTACCCGAAAGTGATGCGAAAACTGTTGATCGCCAACGTGGCTCGGCAGCTGCCCAAGAACTTCGATGTCGACACGCACTTCACCCCCAAGTACAACCCGTGGCAGCAGCGCCTGGCCATGGTCCCCGACGGCGACCTGTTCAAGATGGTCGCGTCCGGCAAAGCCTCGATCGTCACCGACCACATCGAACGGTTCACCAAGCGCGGCATCCTGCTGAAATCCGGGCAGGAACTGGCCGCCGACATCATCATCTCGGCGACCGGCCTGAACATGACGCCGTTCGGCAAGATCGCCCTGAGCGTCGACGGGCACCTGCTGCATCTCCCCGACCTCACCGTCTACAAGGCGATGATGCTCTCCGGCGTGCCCAATTTCGCATTCGCGGTCGGCTACACCAACATCGCCTGGACGTTGAAGGTCGATCTGGTGTGCGAGCACTTCTGCCGGATGCTCGACTACATGGACGAGCATGGCTACGACAAGGTGGTGCCCGTCCTGGAAGACGGGACCATGGAACGAGTTCCGTTGCTGGACATGACCTCCGGGTACGTCCAACGGGCCGTCGCCAAGTTCCCGCGCGGCGGCACCTATGGCCCGTGGGCGTTCAAGCATGCCTACGAAATGGATCAGGAACGGTTGCGCAACGGGCCCATCGAGGACCCCGCACTGGTCTTCACGCCCGCCGCCGCCCCGCTATCCGTGGCCTGACCGAAGGAGCGATCATGAAAACCGACTTCTTTTTCATCAGCCACGGCGAGCGTTGCGCCGCTTGGCATCTGACCGCCGAGAGTGACGCGCTGGCCGGTCAGACCGGCCGGCCGTGCGTGGTCATGGCCCACGGCTTCGGTGGGACCCGCGACTCGGGCCTGATGGCGTTTGCGGAGCCGTTCGCCGCCGCCGGGATGGATGTGGTGGTGTTCGACTACCGCGGCTTCGGCGATTCGGAAGGCGAACCACGCCAATACATCTCGGTGAAGAAGCAACGTCAGGACTACCACGCCGCCATCGACGTCGCCCGGAACCTGCCGGGCGTCGACCGCGACCGCATCGCGTTGTGGGGCACCTCGTATTCGGGAGGGCACGTCATCGCTGTCGCCGCCGAAGACCAGAGGGTGGCCGCAGTGGTGTCGCTGTGCCCCGCTACCGACGGCCTGGCCGCGCTGGTACAGGCGTATCACGAGGCCGGGGCCGGGCCGCTGGCCCGCATGGTCGCGCACGGAGTGCTCGATGCCGCGGGAGCGTGCCTCGGCCGCCGCCCGCACAACCTGCCACTGACCGGGCACCATGGTGACACCGCGGTGCTCACCACGCCCGGCGCCGAAGAGGCGTATGTGGCCATGGCCGGCCCGACCTGGCGCAACGAATTCACCGCCCGCACGCTGCTGGAGATCGCGTTCAACCGACCCACCGTGCACGCCAGTCAGCTGGAATGCCCGCTACTCGTCCAGATCGGCACCAACGACCTCATCGCGCCGCCGGACGCCGCACGCCGCGCCGCCAAAAAGGCGGGGTATCTGGCCCATTTGTGCGAATATCCCGCCGACCACTTCGACTTCTACGACGGGCCTGTCCACGAGGCGGCCCTCGCCGATGAAATCACCTTCCTGACCCGCGTCCTCGATCCGGTCCGGTCGACCGACGTGCATCTGCGGTCGACGCACCCACCGACACCCAGGCTGGCGGTCAAACTGCCGTGGTGAACGGATCCGCTTGGCATGATCTGCACCGAGTGTTGATCGAAAGGGCGGGCTGAATGTTCGACAGGGTTGTGGCGACGACTCGCAACTGGCTGGAAGTGGCCCGCTACGGCGGACTCGAGACTGGCGAAGAGCCGTCGCCGTACGACGTCGTCGCACAGGGCCGGATCCACAAGCTGCGGCGGTACCGCACCAGCGGTGAGAAGGGCCGCCCTCAGGTGCTGCTGGTGCCGCCGCTGATGCTGACGGCCGACGTGTTCGACGTGTCTCCGCAGGCCAGCGGCGTGCGTACGCTCATCGCGCACGGTATCGACCCATGGGTCATCGACTTCGGCTCGCCGGAGAAGGAAGCCGGCGGCCTGGAGCGCAACCTGGCTGATCACGTGCTGGCAGTGGACGCGGCCATCGACGAGATGTGTGCCCTCACCGGCGGCGACGTGCACCTGGCCGGCTATTCGCAGGGCGGCATGTTCTGCTACCAGGCCTCGGCGTACCGGCGCAGCGTCGGCATCGCCAGCGTCATCACCTTCGGCAGCCCGGTGGACCTGAGCAAAACCGCACCGATGGGTGTCCCCGCAGAAATCGCCATTCCCGGCATGGGATTCGTCATGGAGAACGTCCTGCGGGGCCGGTCCGTGCCGGGCTGGGCGACCCGGCTGGGGTTCCAGCTACTCGACCCCGTGAAAGCAGTGACGGGCCAGCTGCAGTTCCTGTTCGCGCTGCACGACCGCGACGCCCTGTTGCCCCGCGAAGGGCAGCGCCGCTACCTGATGAACGACGGCTGGGTGGCGTGGCCCGGCCCGGCGCTCGTCGAGTTCCTGCAGCAGTTCCTGGTGCACAACCGGATGTTGACGGGCGGATTCAGCATCGCCGGACGGCCGGTGACGCTCGCCGACATCACCTCGCCGATCTTGGCGTTCGTCGGAGATGTCGACGAAATCGCCCCGCCCGCCTCGGTACGCGGAATCCTGGGCGCTGCGCCGCGTGCGGAGATCTTCGAAAGCACCTTGCACGCAGGGCATTTCGGGCTGGTTGTGGGCAGTACCGCGACGTCGCACACCTGGCCGCTGGTGGCCGACTGGATGCGGTTTGCCGAGGGCAAGGGCCCGCAGCCGGAGCACGTCACCAAGGTCGACGCAATGACCACCGCCGCCGAACCGGCGCCGGCGGGGCCGGGTGAGGGCGTCCAGGCACTGATCGATGCCGGCCGCATGGTCGCCGGCTCCGTCGCACGTTCGGTCGGTGACGTCCGCGGCATGTTCGGCACGGTGTCGCGCCAGATGCCCCGGCTGGCGCGCATCCGGAGACTGGACGCGAGCACGCGAATCTCGTTGGCGCTCTTGTTCGATGAGCAGGCCCAGCAGGCGCCCAACGACGTCAGCTTCATGTACGAGGACCGCAGCTACACCTACGGCGAGAACAAGGTGCGCATCGATGCGGTGGTCCGCGGTCTGCTCGCCGCGGGCGTGCGTGCCGGTGAACACGTCGGTGTGTTGATGGGTACGCGTCCGTCGGCACTGGCGGTAGTAACGGCGCTCAACCGCATCGGCGCGGTGGCCGTGATGCTGCGCCCCGGCGCCGACACCGCGCGCGAGGTCGAGCTCGGCAAGGTCAACCGCGTCATCGCCGATCCCGAACATTCCGAGGCCGACTTCGCCGGCCGACCGCTGCACACCTTCCTGCTCGACACGCCCTACCTCAACCGGGACCGCACCCTGACCGCGCTGGAGATCGGCGAGACCAACGCCGTGCGCATCCCCGACTGGTACCGCCCCAACCCGGGTCGTGCCGGGGAGCTCGCGTTCATCTTCTTCGGCGGCCCGGACGACGACCCCCGCCCCATCCGAGTCACCAACGGCCGCTTCGGTTTGTCGGCGTACGGCACCGCGACGTCGGCGACGCTGAACAACTCCGACACCGTCTACAGCATCAACCCGATCTACCACACCTCCGGCCTGCTGACGGGCATCGGCGGAGCGGTCGCGGGTGGCAGCCGACTGGCGATGGCCACCGACCTGGACCCGACGACATTCTGGACGGAAGTACGCCGGTACGGCGTGACCATCGTCTGCTACACCTGGGCGCAGCTGCGGCCGCTGGTCAACGCCGCCCCGCAGCCCGCCGAGCGCAACCACTCGGTCCGGTTGTTCGTCGGCTCCGGTATGCCTCGCGGCCTGTGGCGCCGGGTCCTCGACCGGTTCGCCCCGGCCGGCGTCCTCGACTTCTGGTCCACCAGTGAGGGCGAGGCCATCCTGGCCAACGTCAACCCGGCCAAGCCAGGATCGCTGGGCCGGCCCCTGCCGGGCAGTGCCACCGTCGAGGTCGTGCGGTGGGATCCGGAAGCGCAGCAGGTTGTTTCGGGTGCGGACGGTTACGCGATCCGCTGTGCCGACGACGAGACGGGCCTCCTGTTGGTGAAGATCAGTTCCGCGACCACCGCGTCCGCGCCGCCGCTGCGCAATCTGTTCGAGGCCGGTGATGCCTGGTTCTCCAGCGGCAGCCTCGTCAGCCGGGACAGTGACGGCGACTACTGGCTGATCGACTCCGTCGACACTCAGATCCACACCGCCGGCGGGATCGTGGCCTCGTTGCCGATCACCGCAGCCCTCGGGAAACTGCCCAACGTCGACCTGGTGCACACGTACGGAGTCGCATCCGACGACCACGAGGTGGCTGTCGCGGCCCTGTCACTGCTCGATGGGCAGGACATCTCCGCCACCGACCTGGACGAGGCGCTCGCGAACCTACCTGCCGAGGAGCGGCCCGCATTCGTCCGCGTTGTCGATGAGCTGCCCATGACACCGTGGCACCGCCCCGTCGCCGGCCCGTTGCGCCACGATCCGCTGCCGCCCCCGGGCCGCTACTTCACCCGTATGGACGACGGCAGTTACCAGAAAAGCTGAGACAAGCCTGACGGATCTGTCAATAATTTGTCGCAGGGTCGGGCCTACGGAAGTTGGAGACATGAAGAAGTCCGCAGCTGCAGTGCTGTTCCTGTTGGCGTCCGCGGCCGTGCCGGCCGTCAGTACGCCTGTCACCCACGCTGATGTGTGCGCCAACGTCGGCGGTCGGCACGTCAGCGCCGGTGGCTGTACCAACGTCGCCGGTGACGCCGCGGTGGCCGCGGCCGTCGCAGCGCCGGAGGACGCGGCCGCCCAGGCCGCCTCGGGCCGGCCGCCGTGCTACACCCCGGCCGGGGTGCCCTACTACACGCCGGGCGACTTGCCGTGTAACTGAAGGCCTTTAGGGTGAGTCCATGCACAAGTCCCTGCAGCGGGCCGCCGTCATCGCCGCGGCTGCCTTGGCGCCCATGGCACTCACCGCGGCGATCGCCCCTGCCGTGAGTCACGCGGACTGCGACAACGGCACCTGGTGGGACCCGGTGCAGAACCGGTGCCAGGCCCCGCTGGTGCAGAACTGCCCCGGCGGCTGGTGGGACCCGAACATCAACAGCTGCCGTCCTCCGGTCTCGACGACGCCGCTCGACTGTCGTGACGGCGCGTGGTGGGACCCGATCAACAACATCTGCCGTCCGCCGGTACTGCCTCCGCAGTAACCTGTTAGCCGATGAACCACCATCGGCTGATCGCCCTCGTCGCTGTCTCCGTCGCGCTGCTCGCCGGCTGCGACGGCACCACCCCCGGAAGTCCGAAGTCGGGGCTGCCCAGCGGAGAATCACCGTCGGCAAGCACACCGACACCGAGCTCGAAGGCCATCCGCCCCGTCCCGGTCAGCCCGATCCCGGTCCCCAGCGCCGTGCCGCCCACCGCGCAGGCCCTCGCTCCGCAGAACGGCTACGTCTTCATCGCGACCAAGTCCGGCCAGACCCGGTGCCAGCTCAGCAAGGCCGAGGTCGACTGCGAGTCGGCCTTCACCAACGCGCCGAAGCTCAACGGGGAGTCGGCCAACGGCGTCCGGGTCACGGCAGCTGGCGAATTGTCGTGGGTGGTGGGCAATCTCGGGGCCATCCCGACGGTGACCATCGACTACCAGACCTATTCGGCGGTGGGCTGGACCATCCTCGCCGGAGCCGAAGGCACCCGCTTCACCAACGCCGGCACCGGCCACGGGATGTTCGTCTCGACGGCGAGTGTCAAGGCGTTCTGATCACTAGGCTGGGCGGCATGGACTTCCGGGTATTCGTCGAACCGCAGCAGGGTGCCACCTACGCCGACCAGCTCGCCGTCGCGCAGGCCGCCGAGAGACTCGGCTACTCGGCCTTCTTTCGATCCGACCACTACCTGGCCATGGCCGGCGACGGGCTGCCCGGCCCGACCGACTCCTGGGTGACGCTCGGTGGCATCGCGCGCGAGACCAGCACCATCCGGCTCGGCACCATGGTCACCTCGGCGACGTTCCGGCATCCCGGCCCGCTCGCCATCGCCGTCGCACAGGTCGACGAAATGAGCGGTGGCCGTGTGGAATTGGGCCTCGGCGCCGGCTGGTTCGCCGAAGAGCACGAGGCCTACGCCATCCCGTTCCCGCCGCTGGGCGAACGCTTCGACCGGCTGGACGAGCAGCTGCAGATCATCACCGGCTTCTGGGACACCCCGGTCGGAGAGCACTTCGACTTCGACGGCAAGCACTACACCGTGAAGAATTCCCCGGCGCTGCCCAAACCGGCGCAGGCCCACCCGCCGGTGATCATCGGTGGCGGCGGCGCCAAGCGGACCCCGGCGCTGGCCGCCCGGTTCGCCTCGGAGTTCAACATTCCGTTCGTCGACATCGACACCCTCACCACCCAGTTCGGCCGGGTCCGGGCCGCCGTGGCCGAAGCCGGCCGGGCACCCGAAAGCATCACGTACTCGGCGGCTTTCGTGCTGTGCGCGGGCAAAGACGACGCGGAGATCGCCCGCCGAGCCGGCGCCATCGGCCGCGAGGTCGACGAGATGCGCGGCAACTCCCCCACCGTCGGCACTCCGGCGGAGATCGTCGACAAGCTGGCGCCGTTCGTCGCGGCCGGTGTCGAGCGCATTTACCTGCAGGTGCTGGACATGTCCGACCTCGACCACATCGCCTTCTTCAGCACGGAAGTCATTCCGCAGCTACGCTGACCGGCCATGACCGAGCGGCCGTGGCATGAGCGCACTCCGCACGTCGTCGGCGCCAGCATCGCCGCGCTCATCGCCATCGGCCTGCTGTACTTCGCCGGCGCGTGGCTGACGCGGCACTACAACCAGCCGCAGCCGGCACCCGTGCCCGTCATCATCGATAGCTCGACCACCCCGGGCACGGCGGCGAGCACAACGACGAGTTCAGCGACCACCAGCTCGTCGACAACGCCGCCGTCCACTACCGACATCGACCTGCCGCCCGCCACGGACACCACGACGACGTCGACCGAAACGTCGATCACCCAGTCACGGCAGAGTCACACGACCACCGACCCGCGCTGGCCCTACCCGTTCACGTCGAGGCCGCACACCACGGTATTGCCGCAGCCGCAGCACTAGTGCGTGAAGAACTCGATCATCAGCACCTGGAGCTCACCGACGCAGCCACCGAGGATGGCACCGATGGCGACCATCAACGGCTCGTCGTCCTTGAACACCGGCCGCAGAATCGACTCGTACTCTTCGTTGGAGAGCTGATTCATCTTGTCGATGATGGTCTGCTCGAGGTCGATCTTGCTCATGGCATAGTCCTGGGCGTCCAGCAGCGTGGCCGGCAGCCGCTCGACGACGAGTTCGACGACCTTGTCCTTCAGCGCGTTGTACTTCGCCGTGCCGACCGCGAACTTCACGACCGTGCCCGTCCACCCACCGACTTCGCTGTCGATCGCGAGTTCGACCTCGCGGGCGACCATGGAGAACAGCTTGTCCGCACCCGGGCCCTTGAGAATCCCGTCGAACAGGATGTCCGGCGCGAACAGGTCTTCGGACAAGATACGGGCGTAATCCGCGGTGATCTTCTCGCGCTGCGCATGTAGCAGCCCCTGGAACTTGATGAAGCCCAGGAACTTCGTCGGCTTGATGGGCCGGAACAGCATGTTCAACGCGATGTAGTCACTGACCAGGCCGATACCGAAACCGAAGGCCGGCATGATCCACGGCAGTTTGAAGATGGCCCACACGAACATCTGGGCGGTACCGATGATCAGGCCGAAGTAGATGCCGCTGCGCCGGACGAACGCCATGGCGTCGTCGGACAGGCCGCGCATCAGCTTGTTGAGCTTCTCCTTGTTGCGCACCAGCGTGGTGACAGAGAGGAACTGCAGGTCGACGAACCGGCTCAGGTCCGCCTGCATCTCGTTCAGCATCTTCTCGGTGATGCGCGGCGCCTGGGAGTGGATGCGGTTCAGGATCGCCTGCCGCCCGGCCTCGGGCAGGGAATCCCACAGACCCGGGCGGATCTCCTCGGCGACGTCGCGCGCGATGTCGTTGATCGACGCCGCCAGCGGTTCACGCAGCACCTCGACGGCCTCCTTGGCGTCGATCCGGGAGACCAGTTCCTCGGGCTTGAGCAGATTCGAGGTGAGCAACTCGATCGTGGTCGAGCCGACCTTGCCGGCGCGCCGCGGAATGATGCCCTGCCAGCCGATGGGCCCGATGCCCTTGAACTCCAGCGGCCGATAGATCATCTCCATCGCGACGATCTTGGTGCTCCAGCCGACGAACGCGGCCACCAGCGGCATGGAGAAGTAGATGATCCAGTGGGCACGGAAGTCAGTGAGGATCTCGGTCAAAGACATCAGTGCCACCCGTTCTGGTCGTCCTCCGCGGTAGCGGCGGCCCACAGCGACCGGCCCAGCGGCGACAGCGTCAGGGTCAGCTTCTCCACCTTTGCGGGCAGCGGGCCTTTCGACGCGGCCTTGATCGCACTGAGCACGATGGTCTCAGCCATCAACACCTCGTACTCGGTTTTCAGCGCGGAATCCTCCGGACCGATCTCCACGAGGCGCAGTGCCAGCAAATGCCCGACGTACTGCGGCGTCATCTGTGGCAGCGCGACGTTCGCGGTCCGGCCCACCAGGGCCGCGTTCTCCAGGACTGCCTTGCGGGTTCGGTCGAACACGTTGACCAGAGGAGAGACCGAGCCGTCGGACAGCGCGCCGACGATGCGGGCCTCGTCGGCGACCAGCTGATCCAACAGATGGTGGTACAACTCGGTCTGGCTGCCGGCGGTGTTCTGGTCGAGCGCCCGGTTCAGCAGCTGGCTCATCTTGGAGTTGAGCGAGTCGTCGGTGGCCGCCGGCTTGGTGCTCGAAGGCGTCGACACATACGTATCAGCTGCCGAGACGTCGTCTTCGGTGTCTTCCGGTTCAAGTTCGTTGAGGCCTTTGCGCAGGGCGCCGACGATCTGCTGCTCGGTCCAGCTATACACATCCAGGCCGAGACGAGCAGCGTCGACCGCGCGTCCTACCAGTCCGAAGGGGTCAAACGATTGAGCCACCCGCAAACGGTAGCCGCGCAGGGTACCGCTTGGCCAACGATCACGAATATCTCACCTTCCTTGCGCCGCATAGTCGGCCACCAACGCCTCGGCACTACGCACAGCGGCCCGACAGGCGCGTGCGGTAAAGGGATCGTTCAGCGGATGATCGGCCCGTCGGCGCCACCGCTGCACCGCCGCGAAGGCTGCCCGCGGACCGTCATACGGCGCATCGTTGCTCAGCCCCAGCCGGCTCGCCGCGTCGGTGCCCGAACCGCCGATGATGCGGCGCAGCGAAGCCATTTCATCGTCGTTCAATGTGGTTGGCCGGGAACGTAATTGACCGAGTAAGCGCAATTCTTCGAACGCGTGCGTGTCGGCCAGCAGCGGGTCGATGTCCGCCAGGATGAACGGAGTCGCGTAGATGGGATTGTCCTCCACGAAGCGGCGCAGCGAGCGCAACGCGGTGTGCGCCTTGAGCATGTCGGCGCGCTGCGCGAACTGCTGGTCGATGACGTCGCGCAGGGCCACCAGCCCACTGCGGTCCAGGAGCTCGTCGGCCAGCCCCACCGAGTCGGTGACACCGGCGCGCAGGACCGCGATGGCGATCCGGATCCCGAACATGCCGAACCGGTCCAGCAGCCCGGCTCGCGTGATGGCGTCCACCGGCAGCGAATCATCTTGCCGGGCAAAGCGATCCGCCGACAACATGGCCTTGGTCAGCGCGGCGGCAGCGTCGCCGTCCAGGGCGGCCAGTTTCTGCAGCGCCGCGAACTCACTCTGCTGTAGCGTGCGCGCGGTCAGCGCCAGCAATCCCGATACCGGGACGACAGCCTGACACACGCCAGTGCGGTCCAGTTCCGTGGTGAACCGGGTGGCCACCTCGCGGGCCGACATCATCGCGTCGATGCGTCCGGCCCCGATCTCGTCGGCCCGCGACGCGACCCCGATCACGCCCAGGGCGCCCGAGCCGCTGCCGACGAGTTCCCCGATCTGCTTGAGCAGCGCGATGTCTGGCGCATTGAGGGTGCGCAGCAGGAACACGACGGCGTCCACCCGAGGGACCCCGTCGCGCGGCACCAACAGTTGCAGGGTCCGGTCGGAGACGTCACGCGACAGTGAGGACGTGCCCGGCGTGTCGATGATGGTCATCTGTTCCAATTCGGCAGCGGGCCACTGCACGTCGAGGTCGACGATGTCCCCCACGTTGGCCGCGCCCTGCGCGCCGGAGTACCGCGCGAGGTCGAACGTCAGGCCGCCATCGCGGGTGATCGGCACGTCGGTGCGGCGGCCGTCGCGGTGGTTGGCCGTCACGCGCGGTGTCAGACCGTGCCGGAACCAGGTGACCAGGCGGGTGGCCTCGGTGGCGTCGGTGGGCGCAATCTCCTCGCCCACAAGCGCATTCACCAACGTCGACTTGCCGGCCTTGAGCGTGCCGGCCAACGCGATGCGGATCGGCTGGTCCAGCCGACGGGCGATCCAGTCCAGTTCGGCCAGGGCCTGCGGGCGGTGCTGGTAGATGGGGTCGGACCGATAGGCCGACATGACGCCGCCCAGGATGGCGCGGACGCGTGCGCTGGTACTCACCGCGCGAGTGCCGGAGTCAGCTTCACCGCGTTGTCGATGACCTGACGCAGAATGTTCAACTGCCGCTCCAGTTCCCGCACCCGGTTGTCGCGTTCACCCGCTTCGATCTGCGCTGCGGCAAGGGTTGCCTGCAGCGATTCGTTGAGCGATCGCGTGGTCTGGTTGGCGATTTCGCGGTAATGATCCCGCAAGTGGCGCTGGATGTTTCGCAGCCGGTCCCGCGACTCCTTGCCGACGGCGAACGACACGTCGTCGACGAACCGGCGGACGTTCATCTTCGCCTCGCCCCGCACGCGCAGCATGCGATTCTCCATGTCTTCCTTGTAGGCCTTGCGGCCCAGTACCAGTCCGGCACCCAGTGACAGCGGGTTGAACATACCCAGCCCGGCGAACGAGGTCAGCATGCCGAACATCAGCACACCGCCGTAGGACCCGCGCATCCCGGTGATCACCTTGTGCCCGGCCCTGATCGGCTCGGACTCGAGCCGCGCCACGGGGTTGAAGTCGCCCAGGCCGGCGCCCATGTCGCGGGCCCTGACCTCGGCCAGTTCCACCGAATCCAGCCCGGCCTGGACGAAGGTGCGGGCCACCTCGGCGGCCAGCGCCTCGGCGCGCTGGTGGGCCCAGACGAAGTTGTCGCCGACCGCGGTGGCGACCACGTTCTCCAACTCTGCGCCGATCTCGGCCCAGTGCTGGGTCGGGTCGCAGCCGTCGATGATGCGCTCGGTGTGCGCGGTGATGTTGCGGAACCGGTTGCGCAGGTCGTGGTCGACGTCGGCGGTCAGGTCGGCGATGCCGTCGTTCAGCACCTGCTGCCACAATGCGGTCTGCTGCAACGCGTTCTGGGCGTCGTCCTTCTTCTGCTCCAGCTCCGCCTTGATGCGCTCGATCTTGTCGGGGTCGTTGATCGCGGCCAACTCCGTGGACACGGCGAGGGTGAGATGTTCTGCGGCCGCGTGGATTTCGGTGACGACCTCGTCCTTGATCCGGTCGTTCTCGCGACTGAGCACCTTGTCGGTGAGGAACTTGATGATCGCGGGGAAGTTGGATTCGTCGTTGAGTTCCTTGTCGTTCAGCGCCAGCGCGTGGGTGCGCAGCGCCGACGACACGGGCACCACGGGCACGTTCAGCCGCGCGCGCTGCAGATGTGCGGTATTGGCCGCGACGATCTCCCGCCAGTGCGGGTATAGGTCGGTCTTGGTGGCGACAATCGTTGCCACCGGGCAGATTTCGAGGGCCTGCCGGATGAACGTCAGCTCGGGCGCGGTGAACTCCTGGCTGGTGTCGCTGATCATCAGGAGGGCGTCTGCGTCGGGCAGCAGCCCTAGGGTGGCCGACAGGTGGGGCTGGCCCAGCCCGCCGACGCCCGGGGTGTCGACGAAGGTGAGTCCGCCCTTGAGCATGGGGCTCGGCGCCGCCACCTCGACGCGCAGCACCCGACGGCCCTGGGCCTGCGGGGCCTGCCGCAGATCGGCCGACAGTTGGTTGGGTGGGATGGCCACGACGCTCGGCTCCAGCGCACCATCGGTCGGCGCCAGCACGAGTTCCGCAGCCGCCGCGTCGCCGTAGTGGACGACGGTGGTCAGCACGGTGCTCTCGTCATCCCCGACGCGGGCCACGGGCATGTTCAGCAACGAGTTCAGCAACTGGCTCTTGCCTTGCTTGAGCTGCCCGGCGATCACGACCCGGATTTGCGGATCGCTGATCCGCGTCTTGGCCGCCAGCAACCGCTGCGCCAGGTCATCGCGGTCATTGAGGCCCGCGATCCGGCTGGTGTGGTCGATCAACTCGACGATCACCGCGACCGGCCGCGGATTCGCCTCGTTGGGTTGCGTCACTGGACTCTCCTCGACTGCATGCTCGATAACCAACGGTATGCGCAAACATCCGGCGGGGCCTGCAAGAGGCCCCGCCGGACGGTTTGTCGCGATCGATCAGTGCATGTGCGGATCGATGTGGGTGGTGTGGCTCATGTCGGTGGTGGTGTGGGTTTCGACGGGTGCATAGGTGTTCATGCTGGCCTCGTGCACCGAGCTGTCGGCGACCGTGCTGTGCACCGAGTTGTCGGAGCTCAGATCGGTGTGGGTGGTGTTCCCGCTGCCGATGTTGGTGTGGGTGCTGTTGCCGCTACCGATGCTGGTGTTGGCAGTGTTCCCGCTGTTCAGGCTCGTGTTCACGGTCGAGGAGTGCGACGAGTCGTCGATCACGCTGCTGTTGCCGCTGCCCAGGTCGTGGCCGACCGTGGTCTGGTTGCCACCGACGTGCGTCGACGAGGTGTTGCCGTCGTTGATGACGATGTTGCCACCGCTACCACCGCTGCCGCCGCTGGCGTGACCGCCACCGATCAGGCCGCCGCCGGCACTGGCGCCGCCGCCGTTGCCACCACCGGTGTTGACGTCGTTGACCACCGGGCCGGAGTTGCCCTGGATGATGTGGCCGCCGGCCGTCTGCGAGTTGTCGGTCGCGTGGTTGCCGGTCCCGACGATCACCGGGGAGTGGCTGCCGGTGAGGATGTCGCCGTTGGTGACGGTGTTGCCGTCGCCCTGCACGGCACCCTTGCCGCTGGCGATGTCACCGTGGTTGTTGCCGGCGATGTTCACGCCGCCGTCGCCCTGCTGGACGTGGCTGCCGCCGAGGGTGATGTCACCGAAGCCCAGGTTGAAGGCACCCTGCTGGGCATTGGCGCCGGCGTGCTGGTCGGGGCTCAGGACCGGGATGCTGTTGCCGCTGGCCACCGGCACGTTGTTGTTGCTCGCGAAGTCGGTGTTGGGAGCGAAGGTCGGCTGCGAGACGAAGCCGGTCTGCGGGGAGAACGGCGAGGACATGCTGTAGTAGTCCGAGACCGCGTTCTGCAGGCCGACGACCGGGTCGCCGCCACCGAGCACGACGCCGGCGGGCACCGCGCTGGCGGCCACCGAAGCCAGCTGTGCGGAGGTGACACCGGCGAGGCCGGCGTCGCGCATGGTCTGCTCGGGGTTCGCGACGAACGAGCTCGCGACGGTGGGGAAGCGGAACAGGTCGATGATGAATTCGATCAGGCTGGTCATTGGAGTCCCTTTCTTTGGGGTCTTGCTCTTGTGAAGTTCGGGTCGCCTTCGCGTCTGTCCGGCGAACTGACAACAACGTTAGGGGCCGGCAAGAACCCTGCAAACGGGGCGACCACCCCTACCCCCAACGGAACATAGTGGGGTCCCACAGCTCCCCCTATTAGGGGATTAGGGGATTACTAGGGTGTTTGCTGAGGACGGGATGAGAGAACGCAAAACGCCGGTGGCCATGGCGGCCACCGGCGTTTGTCGGGTGTGCGGTGCTCAGCTGAAGAAGTCGAAGCCCTGATGGTGCTCGAGCGGGTCCGCGGTATCGACGGGATGCCAGTCGAATGCACCCGGATCCGAGAGGTGCCCGGCGTCGACGACCGGGATGTCGTTGTGCAGGCCCAGATCGTCGGACACGGCCAGGTCCGGCACGGCGGTGTGCACCGGAAGGTCCGGTGCACTGGCGAATCCACCCAGGTCAGGATCGGAAATCACGTGCGGGGACACGACCGTCGGCACGTGGGTGTTGACGGCATCGAAGGCGTCGAAGGCCGCCGTGGCGGCACCACTGGTCCAGACGTTGACGCCGGGATCGTCGAATCCGGCGGTCGGCACGCCACCGGCCGCGGCGGACACCGTCCCCAGGGATTCGGACACCACCGGGATGAGGTGCGCGACGTCCGCTGTGGTGACCCCGGTGAGGTTGGCGTCGGCGATGGCACCGGCGGGGTCGGCGGCGTAGTGAGCTGCCACGTCGGGATCACGGACCACCGACATGACAAAATCCAGTAGCGGATTTGCCACGGCACCTACTCCCTTCTGGATACGCCTCGATAACTATTTCGATGCTATCGCCGATATAGCCCCCAGAGATCGGTGCTGACCCCAGTACCCGACACCTGCCATTAGGGGCACGCCCATTAGGGATTCACCAATCGTTAGGGGATTGTGTCCCACCCCTAGGCCGCCAGCACATAGGGTGGCCTGAGCTTGGCAGCGCATCGAAGGAGTGGACGTTTATGAGCAACGAGCTCGGTTTGTCGATCGGCCAGACCAACCTGGTGGCCGTGCCGGCCGGGCGACCGCCGGTGAGCCGTCGCGCCATCCTGTCCCTGTACCCGGATCGGCCCGCCGAAGTCGGCATCCCCGCGCAGCCCGGCGGCCTGGTGCTGACCGGTTTCGTGGAGCGCGTCGGCGACCCCATTCCCCTGATCGCCCCGGACGGTTCGGCGCATCGCGGCGAGGCCGTCCTGGCCGAGGCTCTCGATGCCATGGCCCGGACCGTGGGCGGCGGCAGCCCCATCGTCATCGCCGCCCCCGCCCATTGGGGGATGTCGACCATCGGCGCACTCACCGCCGCCCTGCGCGGCAAGCCCGGCCTGGCGGCCGCACCGGTGGTCTCCGACGCGGCCGCAGCGCTGGCCGGCCTCAAAGCCGGGCCCGGGCTACCTGACCACGGCGTGGTGGCGCTCTGCGATTTCGGTGGTAGCGGCACCAGCGTCACCCTCGCCGACGCCGCGACCCTGAGCCAGATCGGCGAGACGGTGCGCTACCCGGAGTTCTCCGGCGACTTGGTGGACCAGGCGCTGCTGAACCACGTCATCGCCGGCATCACCGAGTCCGCCGACGCGGACCCGGCCGGCACGGCGGCGGTCGGCTCACTGTCCCAGCTGCGTGACCAGTGCCGGCAGGCCAAAGAGCGGTTGTCGTCGGAGACGGCGACGTCGGTCAACGCCAACCTGCCCGGTTTCGCGTCGGCGCTGCGCATCACCCGCCCAGAGCTGGAACGACTGCTGGAGCCGGCCCTCGCCGGGCTGGTCGCCGTCGTCCAGGACACCCTGCAGCGCAACCAGATTCCCGCCGGCGTCCTGACGGCCCTGGCGACCGCCGGCGGCGGCGCCTCGATTCCGATTGTCACCCAACGACTTTCAGAGCACTTCCGGGTTCCGGTGGTGACCTCGCCGCAGCCCGCCCTCACCGCGGCCGGCGGCGCACCGTTTGTCGACCAGAGCACCATGAGCGCCGACGCCCCGACGGGAATGGCGCCCACGATGGGCTGGGCGGCCGGCCCCGCGGGCTGGGCGGGCGGCCCCGCCACCATGGCTGCTCCGGTGCCGCCGGCGGACGCGAACCCGTCCTCGACCGTCGGGCCGTCGCTGGCCTGGTCTGACGACGAGGAACCCGGTGCCGCCGTCGGCGCGGACTACCCCGCGGATTTCGCGACGGGCTACGCCGAGGCAGCGCCTTTCGGCGAGACCACGGCCCGGCCGGCGATGGACTTCGCCCACGAAGAAGAGGACAACCTGCCCGACGTGGCGCCGCTGCCCTGGTACCGGCGCCCACCGCTGCTCTTCGGCGCTGCCGCGGCGGCGTTCCTGGTTGCCGGTGGCAGCTGGGCCGCGGTCGGGCTCACCAGCAACGACACCCAGTCGGGTCCGGTGACGGTCGACGTCACCACCACCATCACCGGCCCTGACGGCTCCATCACCACGAGCACCTACAAGGCCACGAAGTCCGTTGTGACGCAGACGAATCCGAATGGCCAGGTGGAGACGTCGACGGTGACCAACCCGGTCACCACTACGCCACCGCCGACGACCACGACGACCACCGATCCGTCGACCACCAGCTCGACGACGACCACCACAACCACCACCGACACCACGACCACCACCACGACGACCACTCCGTCGACGACGACCACCACAACCACGACGCCACCGACCACCACCACCCCGCCGACGACGACAACCCAACCGCCGACGACGACGCAGCCGCCCACCACCACGCAGCCGCCGCCGACCACGACGCAACAGCAGCCGACCACCAAACCGAGCAGCCAGACGCCGACGGCTCAGCCGACGACGCAGGCCCCCACCACGCAGGCCACGGCGCAGCAGCCGCCCAAGACGGCCTCCGCGGCGGTCGAAACCGGGTCTGCCCCGTCGGCATCGGTGGTCACCGCGTCGGTGCCCATCACCGCACAACCCTCGGCATCGACCAGCCAATGACCGCGGCAGCCGGCACATCGCTGGTGCTCGGCGGAATCGGCAGCGGCAAGACCACCGCGCTGGAAGCGGTGCGAAAGACGTTGCGGGCCAATGGAACCGCGATGCTGGCCCGGGTACCGAAGCCCGGTGAAGCGCCGGACGCGGCTATCGTCATCGACGATGCCCAGCTGCTCTCGCCGGCCGAATTGGACGTCCTGACCGAGCTGGCCGGAGATCCGGGCCGCACCGTCGTGGTCAGCGCCGAGCCGTTGGCGCACGAGCGTGCGCTCAATGCCCTCACCACCACGTTGAGCCGGCAACATCCGCCGATTCAGCTGGCGCCCATGACACCTCGCGAGATCCACGAGGCGCTGGCCCGGGCCGGCGTCGCCGGCAATCAGGTACCCGGACTGCTCGCCGCTACCGGGGGCATCCCGCTGCTGGTGTACTCGGCGCTGTCCGCCCTGGCCTCGGGCGGCGATCCGACCCGGGCCGCTTCGGTCGCGTTGAGCGAGCGGTTGCGCCGGCTGGACGAGCACCTGTTGGACACGTTGTTGTTGTGTTCGCTCAGCCCGGAACTGGGGCCCGACGACATCGCCGCCGCCCTGCAGCTGCCAGGCGACGCCGCGGCCGTACTGATGGACCGGGCCCGCGCCAGTGGCCTGTTGTCCGCCTCGCTGCACCCGCGGTTCACCGACACGCTGCACCGGTGCCTCACCCAACTGGTCGGCGCCGCGCGGCATCGCGAGACCGAATCCCGGCTGCTGCGTTCGCAAATCGAATCAGCCACGCTGTCAACCGAATTGGCGCTGAAGCTGGCCGAGCATGGCACGGTCGACGACCTGCTGGCGGCCGAGCTGATCCAGCGTGCCGCGCCCGCCGAGCCCCGACAGGCCGCCCGGCTGTACCGCGCCGCGGCCCGCGCCGGCACCGCCCCGGCGGATGTGCACCTCGCCGACGCCCTGGCAGTCACCGGTGACTGTGCCACCGCGGGCACCCTGGCAGACGAACTGCTCACCGCCGAGGACGCCGACGTCCGGGCCCAGGCAGTGCGCATCGCGGCCAGTGTCGCCATGCACGACGGCGCCGCCGCCCACGCCGCGGATCTGTTCCGGTGGCTCGGTCCCAATCCCGATCCGTTCGTCGCCGCCGCGGGTGCCGTGGTGGGGGTCGCCACGGCCGACGCGGAGCTGGCCCGCACGTGCCTGCAGGCCGAGAACTCCATGCCGCCAACGTCTTCCGCGCGTGCGGCCCGTGGCATGGCAGAGGGCATGCTGCTGACGCTCGACCAGCCGTTCGGGGTGGCGATGGCGCGGCTGACGCAGGCCGTCGGCTCCACCAACGGTGTTCACGCGGTCTCGCCCGACAGCCCCGCCGCGCTGCTGAGCCTGGTCGCGCTGCACGGCGGCGACGCCGTCCGCGCCCGCAGCGTCATCGGCCGAGCCGTCCGAACCGGCGCCAACCAGGGCTTCTCCCATCTGCGTCACCGGCTGCTGCTCGGCTGGATCCGGATGCTCGACGGCCAACTCGATTCCGCGGTCCCGTCATTGAGCCCAACAGAGGCCGCGGACCTGCACCGCCGCGACGCGTTGTGGTTCACCGCGCTGCAGACCGCCGTCGCACGGCGCAGCGGCGATACCGGCGCCCTGCAGAAACATTGGTATGCGGCCATGGAGGTGCTGGCCGAGTACTCCCTGGACCTGTTCGCACTCCTGCCGCTGGGTGAGTTGTGGGTGGCCGCGGCTCGGTTGCAGCAGATCGATCAGTTGCGTCAGCCCCTCGCCGAGGCCTTCGGGCTGCTGCGGGCCACCGGCAATCCGGCGCTGTGGGCCGTTCCGCTTCATTGGGCGGGCGTGCACGCCGGAATTCTGGCCAACGCGCCCGAGGCCGTCGCGCCGCACGGGCAGGCCCTGGCCGCCGCCAGCCGGGCCGAGGGGGCGCACGGCGCGTACGCCACCGCGCTGGCCGGCGCCGGTCGCGCCTGGCTCCGGGTCCTGGCCGACGGCGTCGATGCCGCGGAGGTGACGGCGGCCGCCCGCGGGCTGGCCCGGTTCGGGTTGACGTGGGATGCGACGCGACTGGCAAGTCAGGCGGCGCTGCATTCGGCCGACGGCAAGATCTCGGGTGCCATGTTGCAGCTGGCGCGCGACCTCAAGCAGGACGCGGCCCTCGAGGCCGCGGCCGATCCCATCGAGCTCGCAGCCCCGGCTATTCCTCGTCAGGGCGCAGATGTGCGCAACACCACACCCCCGCCCGCCTCGGGTGACGCTCGGGCCACTTCCGCCGCAACACCGGCCTGGACGCGGCTGTCCGACCGGGAACGCGAGGTCGCCGAACTGGTGCTGCAAGGCATGCCCTATCGCGATATCGGCGCCCGGCTGCTGATCTCAGCGAAGACCGTCGAACACCATGTCGCCCGCATTCGCCGCAGGTTGGGGGCCGAATCACGGTCGGAGATGCTGTCGATGCTGCGCGCGCTGCTCGTCGAGAAAGCCTGACCCACTCCCTATATAAGGAAGCGCGGCACACATGCCCGGGAAGGCGGGATTCGCGGCAAAAAGTGGACCCCGTAGCCGCAGCTCAAGTTAGGACAGCCTTGCTAGCGTGCGTTCTGGCCAGGATGCGACTATGAGCAGGCATCTAGCTTAAGTTACTGGCTAGTAACCTCAATAAGTTACCGGCCGGTAGCTACATAACTGGGAGAGGCGCGGTGGAGAATCTCGAACACACGCTCGACGTGGCCAGGCTGGTCATCGGGCTGTTGGCAACGGTCATCGTCCTGGGGTTCGCCGCCAAGCGCGTCCTGTGGCTGACCAAGCTGATCAGCTCCGGGCAGAAGCTCGGCGACGAACGTGGCCGCAAGGACGATCTGGCCCGCCGCTTCCTGAACCAGAACAAGGAAGTCTTCGCCCAGTCGAAGCTGCTGAAGTGGTCGATCCCCGGTATCGCGCACTTCTTCACCATGTGGGGCTTCTTCGTCCTCGCCTCGGTCTACCTGGAAGCCTATGGCGTCCTGTTCAACCCGAAGTTCGCCATCCCGTTCGTCGGACACTGGGCCGTCCTGGGCTTCCTGCAGGACTTCTTCGCCCTGGCCGTGCTGGCCGGCATCATCGTCTTCGCGATCATCCGGCTGACCAAGAACCCCGACAACATCGGGCGTGAGTCGCGGTTCTACGGCTCGCACAACGGTGGCGCGTGGGAGATCCTCATCATGATCTTCCTGGTCATCCTGACCTACGCAATCTTCCGCGGTGCCGCCGTCAACGTTCTCGGCGAGCACTTCCCGTACCAGAACGGCGCGTTCTTCTCCGACGGCATGGCCGCGCTGCTGGCTCCGCTGGGCCACACCGCCAACGTCTGGATCGAGACCATCGCGCTGCTGGCGCACATCGGTGTCATGCTGGTCTTCCTGCTGATCGTGCTGCACTCCAAGCACCTGCACATCGGTCTGGCCCCCATCAACGTCACCTTCAAGCGGCTGCCCGATGGCCTGGGCCCGCTGCTGCCGATGGAGTACCAGGGCGAGCCGATCGACTTCGACGACCCCGCGGAGGACGCGGTGTTCGGCCGCGGCCGTATCGAGGACTTCACCTGGAAGGCCAACCTCGACATGGCGACCTGCACCGAGTGTGGTCGTTGCCAGTCGCAGTGCCCGGCGTGGAACACCGGAAAACCGTTGTCCCCCAAGCTCGTCATGATGAACCTGCGCGATCACCTGTTCGCCAAGGCGCCGTACATCATCGAGGGCAAGCCGATGCCGGAAGAGGGCTCGGTCGACTTCGCCGCGCTCGGCACCAGCCTGCACGGGCACGGTGTGCCCGAGGACGGCTTCGCCCGTATCGAGGGTTCGGGCCCCGAGCAGGCGCTGCGCCCGCTGGTCGGGACCGCTGAGCAGGGCGGCGTGATCGACCCCGACGTGCTGTGGTCCTGCACCAACTGCGGTGCCTGTGTCGAGCAGTGCCCGGTGGACATCGAGCACATCGACCACATCGTCGACATGCGCCGCTACCAGGTCATGGTCGAGTCCGAGTTCCCCGGCGAGCTGGGCGTGCTGTTCAAGAACCTGGAACTCAAGGGCAACCCCTGGGGCCAGAACGCCAAGGAGCGCACCACCTGGATCGACGAACTGGACTTCGACATCCCGGTCTACGGCCAGGACGTCGAGAGCTTCGACGGCTTCGAGTACCTGTTCTGGGTCGGCTGCGCCGGTGCCTACGAGGACCGCGCCAAGAAGACCACCAAGGCCGTCGCCGAGCTGCTCGCCACCGCGGGCGTGAAGTTCCTGGTGCTGGGCACCGGCGAGACCTGTACCGGTGACTCGGCCCGCCGCGCCGGTAACGAGTTCCTGTTCCAGCAGCTCGCCGCGCAGAACGTCGAGACCATCAACGAGCTGTTCGAGGGCGTCGATGCCGCCAAGCGCAAGATCGTCGTCACCTGCCCGCACTGCTTCAACACGATCGGTCGCGAGTACCCGCAGCTGGGCGCCAACTACACCGTCGTGCACCACACGCAGCTGCTGAACCGCCTGGTGCGGGACAAGAAGCTGATCCCCGTGTCGTCGGCCAGCCAAGAGGTCACCTACCACGACCCCTGCTTCCTCGGCCGGCACAACAAGGAGTACGAGGCCCCGCGTGAGCTGGTCGGCGCTGCCGGTGCCGTCCTCACCGAGATGCCCCGCCACGCTGACCGTGGCCTCTGCTGTGGTGCCGGTGGTGCCCGCATGTGGATGGAAGAGCACATCGGCAAGCGCATCAACACCGAGCGTGCCGAAGAGGCCGTCGACACCGGTGCCTCGGCGATCGCGACCGGCTGCCCGTTCTGCCGCGTGATGATGAGCGACGGCGTCGACGACGTGGCCGCCACCCGCAGCATCGAGAAGACCGAGGTGCTCGACGTCGCTCAGCTGCTGCTGAACTCGCTGGACACCAGCACGGTCACCCTGCCCGAAAAGGGCACGGCGGCAAAGGCTTCCGCAGCACTGGCCGAGAAGAAGGCCGCCCAGAAAGCCAAGGAAGCCCCCAAGCCCGCTCCGGCACCGGCTGCTCCTGCCGCTGAGGCCGCTCCGGCCGCCGAGGCACCTGCGGCTGCCGCTCCGTCCGCTGCCAAGCCGGTCACCGGCCTGGGCATGGCTGCCAAGCGTCCGGGTGCGAAGAAGGCTGCGGCTCCGGCCGCCGCCGCTCCGGCTGCCGAGGCACCTGCTGCCGAGGCTCCGGCCGCACCGGCCAAGGGCCTGGGTCTGGCCGCGGGCGCCAAGCGTCCGGGTGCCAAGAAGGCTGCTGCTCCGGCAGCGGCCCCGGCCGCCGAGGCTGCTCCCGCGGCTGAGGCACCCGCTGCCGAGGCTCCGGCCGCACCCGCGGCACCGGTGAAGGGCCTGGGTCTGGCCGCGGGCGCCAAGCGTCCGGGCGCCAAGAAGGCTGCTGCTCCGGCAGCGGCGGCTCCGGCAGCTGAGGCACCTGCTGCCGAGGCTCCGGCCGCTCCTGCCGCTCCCGCCGCCCCGGCGGCGGAGGCCAAGCCGGAACCGCCGGTCGTCGGACTGGGCATGAAGCCGGGCGCACGGCGCCCCGGTAAGCGGTAACCCGAAGTACACCGCAATGGCCAGCTACGACCCGCCTCAGGAGCGTCGTAGCTGGCCATTGGCATATGTGGCCCTGATCGCAGATGGGCAAAAGAATTCGACACCGATGAGAGCATGGAAACCGTGACCACCCACCAGGTACCCGCTGACCGCACATGGCACGGCGGCCATCCGCGTAATCAGCGGACGTTTGCGCAGTCGACCAAACTGCAGGACGTCCTCTACGAGATCCGTGGCCCGATACACGAGCAGGCTTCGCGGCTCGAGGCCGAGGGCCACCGGATCCTCAAGCTCAACATCGGTAACCCGGCGCCGTTCGGCTTCGAGGCACCGGACGTGATCATGCGCGACATGATCGCCGCCCTCCCCTACGCGCAGGGCTACTCGGACTCCAAGGGCATCGTGTCCGCGCGCCGTGCGGTGGTCACCCGCTACGAGCTCGTCGAGGGCTTCCCCCGGTTCGACGTCGACGACGTGTTCCTGGGCAACGGCGTCTCCGAGCTCATCACCATGACGCTGCAGGCGCTGCTCGACAACGGCGACCAGGTACTGATCCCGGCACCGGACTACCCGCTGTGGACGGCGTCGACCGCGCTGGCCGGCGGCACCCCGGTGCACTACCTGTGTGACGAGACGCAGGGCTGGAACCCGGACATCGCCGACCTGGAATCGAAGATCACCGACCGCACCAAGGCGATCGTCGTGATCAACCCGAACAACCCCACCGGCGCGGTGTACAGCCGCGAGACGCTGGAGTCCATCGCAAATCTGGCCCGCAAGCACCAGTTGCTGCTGCTGGCCGACGAGATCTACGACAAGATCCTCTACGACGACGCCAAGCACATCCCCATGGCGACGGTGGCGCCCGACATGCTGTGCCTGACGTTCAACGGCCTCTCCAAGGCCTACCGCGTCGCCGGCTACCGGTCCGGCTGGCTGGCCATCACCGGCCCCAAGGAGCACGCCTCCAGCTTCCTCGAGGGCATCAGCCTGCTGTCGAACATGCGGCTGTGCCCGAATGTGCCTGCGCAGCATGCCATTCAGGTGGCGCTCGGTGGACACCAGAGCATCGAGGACCTGATCCTGCCCGGCGGCCGCCTGCTCGAGCAGCGCGATGTCGCATGGCAGAAGCTGAACGAGATTCCCGGGGTGTCGTGCGTCAAGCCCGCGGGGGCGTTGTACGCGTTCCCGCGACTGGACCCCGAGGTCCACGAGATCCGGGACGACGAGCAATTGGTGCTCGACCTGCTGCTGCAGGAGAAGATCCTGCTCACCCAGGGCACTGGATTCAATTGGCCCACACCGGATCACCTGCGCATCGTGACGCTGCCGTGGGCCCGGGACCTGGCCAAGGCCATCGAGCGGCTGGGCAACTTCCTGGCGAGCTACCGCCAGTAGTCCCGCTATGAACGAACCCTCAGCCTGGCCCCTAGGCTGACTCGGGTGGCGCACTCGCATACCCACTCGCACAGTTCCGGCCCGGCGCCGTTGAGCCCCCTGGCAGCGAAGATCGTCGTCGGGCTCCTGGCGGTGATCGGGCTGGCCACCGTGATCGGCGCCGTGGTCCTATGGCCGCATGGCAAGGCCGTCGACATCCCGCTGCCGTTCCAGAACGCTCACGGCGGCGCCGTCAGCACCGAAGCCGGGCACGTGGTGTCGACTGGGAAGAACAACTGCGGCAGCCCGTCGGTCGGCGCGGTACTGACCTCGGCGCCGGTCACCGCACCGCCCGGTGGGGGGACGTGCGTGCAGTCGTTGATCGGGATCGACTCCGGCCCGAACTCCGGCGCCAACACCCTGCTGGAGTTCAGCACCGGCCCGGGCCAGCCGCATCTGGCCGCCGGTGATCACATCCGGGTGACGCGCCAGGTCGACGACTCCGGCACCACCACCTATGCCTTTTTCGACTTCGAGCGCACCTGGCCGCTGATCGCGTTGGCCGCCGTCTTCGCCGTGGTGGTCGTCGCGGTGGCACGCTGGCGCGGCCTGCGGGCCCTGGTCGGCATTGCCGTCGCGTTCATGGTGCTGACGATGTTCCTGCTGCCCGCCCTGCGCGACGGCGGCCCGGCCATCCCGGTGGCCCTCGTCGCGTCGTCGGTGATCCTGTACGCCGTGATCTACCTGGCGCACGGGGTCAGCCTGCGGACCAGCGCCGCCCTGCTCGGTACGTTGAGCTCACTGCTGCTGTCTGCGGTGTTGTCTTGGGCGGCAATTGAATTGGCGCACCTGACCGGGCTGTCGGAAGACCAGAACAACGAGATCGCGGCCTACATGGGGTCGGTCTCGATCACCGGTCTGCTGCTCGCCGGCTTCATCATCGGCTCCCTGGGTGTGCTCAACGACGTCACCGTCACGCAGGCGTCGACAGCCTTCGAACTGGCCGAACACGGCGCGTCCCGGCGGGCCATCTTCACCGGCGCCATGCGGGTGGGACGGGACCACATCGCCAGCACCGTCTACACGCTGGTGCTGGCCTACGCGGGCAGCGCGCTCCCACTGCTGCTGTTGTTCAGCGTGGCCAACCGGTCGCTGGGCGATGTGCTGACGAGCGAGAGCGTGGCCATCGAGATCGCGCGGTCAGCGGTCGGCGGCATCGCGCTGGCGCTGTCCGTTCCGCTCACCACCGCCATCGCGGCGGTGTTGGCTACACCGCGACACGCTGCGGATTGACCCCGCTCCCCTCACATGTTCGATCTGAAGCCGTCAACTTTCCTTGACGGTCAAGGAAAGTTGACGGCTCCCGGCGAGAGTTGTGCAGAGAGACAGCCGGTCAACCGGACGCCCGGTCGCGGAACTACACCGCGTCCGACTCGATGAGCTCCGTCGCCGCCAGTGCCGACGCCAGGTCGTCGTGCCGGAAGGCCGAGGTGACGTGGTCGTGGACCACCCGGAAAGCCGTCGCGATCTGACGGTCGGCGCCGCCGCCGGTGATGGTCTGCTCGACCACCACGACGCCGTCGTGCACGTACATCCGGCCGGCCGTGGCCTTCTCGTCGAGGTCGGTCGCCCAGGCCCGCAACGCATTCCGCCCCTGGGTGGCCCCGTTCGGGTCACCGATCTCGATATCGCCGCTGGACAGCTTGTCGAGCGTGTCCAGGTCCCTGTCGTTGAGGGCGTCGATCCACGCCAGGACCGTCGCGATCTCGGAAGTCGTCATGATTAGACGCTACTTCATCGTCGGCGGGCGAGCCTCAGAATGCCGAGTGATCCACCCAGCGCTGCCACACAGCCGCGTCGCCGATCACCTCCAGGCCGGCCTCCTCGACCGTCTGGCGGCGCGTGACCGCCAGGAGCAGCCCCGAGACCGGACCACGCACTGCCGCATCACCTTTGGCGTGCTGGTGCGACCAGTTCAGGCCGTCCTCGTCGTTGACCACCAGCCACTCGCCGGTCGGGCCCAGCTCGGATTCCGCGGCGTGCAGGTGCAGCGACCGTCCGCGCTCGAGCGGCGGATTAGCCGCCGCGGCCATCAGCACCACCCGTTCCAGCGTCTCGGTCACCCCGTCGGCCGCCAACTCCGGATCGAGGATGAACGGGAGGCCCAGCGCCAGAACAGCATCGGCGCGGTGGACCGTCTGCTCGTGGAGCCGGCGCCGGATCCACCACCCGGCCGGCCTCGGCCCGAGGAATGTCCACACCTTCGCGTCCGACCCGACGTGCTCGACGGCGTCGATCAGGGCCAGGGCAGAGGCGTTCAGCCAGTCGATGGCGGCGTCGAGGTCCTCGGGTGGTTTCCCGTCGCGCACCGTGCGGGGATCGAGTGGCTCTTTCATGTGGTCGGCGACGATCTGCGCGCACCATCGGTTGCCACGTCCGACGTGCTTGAGCAGTTGCTTGAGTGTCCACCCCGGGCAGGTGGGTACCTCGGTATCGAGATCAGCGGTGCGAATGATGTTGCCGAAGGCGGCGGTTTCCTCGATCAGGGCTGTGCGCAAGGCCATTTCACGACGGTACCGCTGCGCGCGCCTGCCCGAGTGCGATCGGCAATGCCGCCCAACCGCGCAGCACCCTGGTATCGCGCCGCGTGCCGGGCCCTGCGAGCTGCGCCTCGGGGAACCGCTCGAAGAACGTCCGCAACCCCACTTCGCCCTCTGACCGGGCCAGCGCGGCGCCGAGGCAGAAGTGCCGTCCACCGGAGAACGAATGGTGCTTGCCCGCGTTGTCGCGGGTGACGTCGAAGCGGTGCGGATCGGGGAAGACGGCCGGGTCCCGATTGGCGCCGGCGAGGTACAGAATGACGGGCTGGCCGGCCAACACGTGGTAGCCGGCGATGTCGACGTCGACCTTCGCGATACGTGCCGAGAGCTGAACCGGCGAATCCAGCCGCAAGATCTCCTCGACCGCATTGGGCCACAGGTCGGGCTGCGCCAACACCAGCGCCAGTTGATCGGGGTGCTGCAGCAGCATTCGGATGCCATTGCCCAGCAGGTTCACCGTGGTCTCGAAGCCCGCCGCCAACACCAGCCCGGCCGTGGCGCGCAGCTCTTCGTCGTTGAGCCGGGCACCACCGTCGCTGGCGGCGATCAGCTGGCTCATGAGGTCGTCGCCGGGGTTGTCCCGCAGCGCGCGGATGTGGTCGCTGAGCCAGGTGTTGAACCCGTCCAAGCCGTGTTCCACGCTGAGGTACTGCTGCCACGTCAGCCCGATGTCCAGGCTGGGCGCGGCCAGTTCACCGAATTCCAGGATGCGCGGCCGGTCGTGCTCGGGCACCCCGAGGATGTCGGCGATCACGGTGACCGGCAGCTGCGAGCAGTAGCTCTCTACGACGTCGACGGTGGCACCCGCCGCCAGCTCGTCGATGAGCTGCGTTGCGGCCTGCTGCACCCGTTCGCGCAATGCCGCCACGGCCCGCGTGGTGAACACCGCGGACACGGTCTTGCGGTAGCGCGTGTGCTGCTCTCCGTCGACCGACAGCAGCGACGGCGGCAGGAGCGGATGCAACCGGCCTTTGACGGTGGTCTTGCCCTCCAGCCAGCCGAGGGCACCGGGCAGGGCGCCGCCGATCTGGGTGACCGTGAAATCGTCGGACCGCAGAATCTGATGCACCAGAGCGTGATCCGCGGTCATCCACGCCGCGCGGCCGCGGTACATCCGGCCGCGGCTGCGCAGCTCGTCGGCGAATGCGCCCGGGTCCGCCCGAACCGCGGGGTCAGCGATGAGAGTCCCCTGCAGGTCACCGTGACGCGCGCCGTAGCGGGCCAGCTGGCGGATGACGGCGTGCAGCGCGAACCAGTTGAGACGTTGGCGCATGGTCATGAAGCCGAGCTTAAGCACGCCCCATGGCGCCGGGCTACATACTGCAGTCGTAAATCAGGCGGTCAGATTGCGCCCCAGCGCGTGCACCCGCCAGCCCGCGCCCTGCCACTTCGCGACGTCGAGGCAATTGCGGCCGTCGACAATCACTTTCGCGCGCACGGTCGCCGCCAGCTGCTCGGGGTCCAGGTCCAGGAACTCCTGCCATTCGGTCAGGACCAGCACGGCGTCGGCGCGGTCGCACGCCTCGATGACGGACGTGGAGTAGTTCAGCGTCGGGAAGACCCGTCGCGAATTGTCCATGGCCTTGGGGTCGTAGACGTTGACGGCAGCGCCGTTGAGCTGCAGCATGCCCGCCACGTTCAGGGCGGGCGAGTCGCGCACGTCGTCGGACTCGGGCTTGAACGCCGCACCCAGCACCGCGATGTTGGCGCCCAGCAGCGTGCCGCGGCACGCCTTGGTGGTCAGTTCCACCATCCGGGTGCGCCGGCGCATGTTGATGCTGTCCACTTCGCGCAGGAACGTCAGCGCGGGGTCGGCGCCCAGCTCTCCGGCTCGGGCCATGAAGGCGCGGATGTCCTTGGGCAGGCAGCCACCGCCAAACCCCAAGCCCGCGTTGAGGAATCGCCGGCCGATGCGAGGGTCGTGGCCCAGCGCGTCGGCCAGCACGGTGACGTCGGCGTTGGCCGCTTCGCACACCTCGGCGATGGCGTTGATGAACGAAATCTTGGTGGCCAGAAAAGCGTTGGCGGAGACCTTGACCAGTTCCGCGGTCTGCAGGTCGGTGAGCAGGAACGGCACGCCCCGTTCCAGGATTCGCGCGTACAGCTCACGCACCGCCGCTTCGGCGCGCTTCGATTCGGCTTGCACACCAAGCACGATGCGGTCCGGGTGCAGCGTGTCCTTGACAGCGAAGCCTTCGCGCAGGAACTCGGGGTTCCAGGCCACCTCGACGTCGACGCCGACCGGCGCCAGCTCGCGGGCCCGCGCCCCGAGCTCGGCGGCGGTGCCGACCGGAACGGTGGACTTGCCGACGATCACCGCGGACCGGCGTAGCCGCGGCACCAGAGTGTCGATGACGGACTGCACGTGCCGCAGGTCGGCGGCGTACTCCCCCTTTTTCTGCGGGGTACCCACACCGAGGAAATGCACATCACCGAACTCGGCAGCCTCGTCGTAGTCGGTGGTGAAATGCAGCCGCCCGGCCTCGATGTTGTCGCGCAACAGCTTTCGCAGCCCGGGCTCATAGAACGGGATGTCACCGGACGCCAGCTTCGCGATCTTGCCGGGGTCGATGTCGACGCCGAGGACCTCATGGCCGAGCTCCGCCATACCGGCGGCATGCGTCGCCCCGAGGTAGCCGGTACCGAACACGGTGCATCTCATACTGCCTTGATAGGCAGCCCCGATGAGCGCGGCGCTACGCGACACTGAGCGTCAAGCCAACGGCAGGTGACAAACAGTCTCCTGCCGCAGCCGTCAGCTCGGTGCGCAGAAAATGAGGAAGCAGTTCGGCTGCTTCGGCTTCGGCTTCGGCTTCTTTCCGTTGCCGTTCCCGGGATAGTCGCCGGGGTAACCGCTCGAGCCGCCCGGGTACTGGTTGCCGGGGTAGCCGTTGCCCGGGTAGTTACCCGGGTAACCGTCGTCGCCGGATCCACGGCCGCCGCGACTCGGGTAGTCCGGGTAGCTGTTGCCCGGATCGGTCGGCACCCACTGCGGCTGGCGCGGACGCGGTGCCCACGGGTTCCAGGCGGGCGGCTGCGGAGCGGGAAACGCGATAACGGGCGGCGGCAGCACCACCGGCGCCGGGGCGGGCGCCGCCGGCGGCGGGTCGACGGGCGCGGCCGGCACATCAGGCATCGAGACCGGGACCGGAGCCGGCGCCGGGGCTTCCGGAGCCGGGGCCGGAGCGGCGGGCGCGGGCACGTGGACCTGCGGCGCGGATTCCTTGACCACCTGCGGCGCTTCGACCTGGCGCGGGGCGGGAGCCTGCACTTCCGGAGCCGGGGCGGGTACCGCGGCGGCGGGCGCGGGCGGCGGGACAGCCGCCGGCGGAGGTACGGGTGCGGCAATCGGAGCACTGGGCACGATCGCGGCCTGCGCGGGTGCGGGCCGTTGATCAACCGTGGGGCGGATGCTCACCGCCAGCGAAATAGCAAGGGCCACAACACCGACGACGAAGATGGAGGTGAGCGCGCTACCGACCAGCAGGAAGGGCTTGCGGCCCTGGTCGGCGACCACCGGGGCGTCGCCGAGCTCGTCGAAACCGAACTCATCGGCCGTCAGCAGCGGGGCCGCGAGCGGAGCCGCGGCGGCGACACCCCCCGGCGCGGCCGAGTAGGCCAGGCCGGCGGTCGCAGCGTCGAACATCGGCGCACTGGCCGAAGCGAGCGCCGCACCACGGGCCAGTGCCAAGTCGGCGTCGCCCGGGGCGTTGACCGGGATGTCGAGCAGCTCGGCCAGGTGTGCCTGCACCGCGGTGACGTCGACGCCGGAGCCGACGACGAACATGCCCTGCGGCGGGGCCTCCGCACCGGAGACCGCCGCGGCCATCTCACCGAGTACGGCCATGGCGTCGGTGCTGTGCAGACTGCGGCTGAGCACTTTCGAGATGGCGCCGTCAGGGTCGACAACTGACATGGTCGCGGTGTCGCGGTCGACGAACAGCAGACCGGTGCTCGAGTAGCCGACCGCCTGGCCGGCGGCCTGCGCCAGCGACCCGGCGGCGTGCAGCTCGGAGACCATCATGACGTCCTTGACGCCGGCGGCGTCCAACGCGTCGCGCAGCTGCGCGGCAGCGTCGTGGTCAGTCCAGGCGACACCCACCGATTTGAGGTGGTGGCCGCCCTCCTCGGCGCTCTCCCGAGTACCCAGGATGGCGCTGACAACCTGCTCGACCGGCGTTGCTGAACCGTCCGCCGTCTGTGTTTCGAAAATATCGTGGTCGACGATTTCACCGTCGGCCTTATCGCCCTCAACCAGCGCCATACGTACCGTGGTTGGCGTCATAGACACACCCAGAACGATGTCCACTGACCCTCCAATAGTGTTCGCTACGCTATCTAGGCCGACACCGAGAATCCCCCGTCGTGCAGGCCACAACTAGAAACTTCATCGTGCACAGCGGGGGAGTCGTTACCGATTCCCCCGGCTCAATGGGCGCGATGCAGTTCTGGCCGCGGCGCTGGCTGACAGAGTCCCGCCAATGCCGGTATTTCAACCCTACCCGGCTTCGGCGTAGATGACCTAAGCAGTTTTTAGGCGTCCTCGGCGTCCGGGCGCGGCTGCTTCAAGAGGTCGGTCAATGAGCTGGAACCGGACGGCCGGCGGTGGCCCAGGTGGCCGTGCACGCCCTCCGCGTAGGCGGTTTCGGCATGCTGGGTGAAGTCGACGCCGGCGGTTTCGTCTTCGGCGCTGACCCGGAAACCCATCACCTTGTCGATGATCTTGCCCAGGACAAAGGTGGCGGTGAAGGCGTACGCCGCGACCACGGCCATGGCCAGCAACTGCTTGCCCAGCTGGGTGAATCCGCCGCCGTAGAACAGGCCACGGGCGCCACCGGTCATGACGTCGGTGGCCAGCAGGCCGATCAGCACGACGCCGACCACGCCGCCGACGAAGTGCACGCCCACGACGTCCAGCGAGTCGTCGTAGTTGAGCTTGAACTTCAGGCCGACCGCGAACGAGCAGACCACGCCGGCGGCCAGGCCGACGATGAGCGCGCCCAGCGTGTTGACGGTGCCGCACGACGGGGTGATCGCGACCAGGCCGGCCACGACGCCTGACGCCGCACCGAACGTCGTCGGCTTGCCATCACGCACTTGCTCGACCGTGAGCCAGCCGAGCATGCCCAGACAGCCGGCGACCAGGGTGTTCAGGAAGATCGCCGCGGCGGTGCCGTTGGCGGCCAGCGCCGAGCCGGCGTTGAAGCCGAACCAGCCGAACCACAGCAAGCCGACGCCGAGCAGCACGAACGGCAGGTTGTGCGGACGCATGGCGTCCTGCTTGAAGCCGATGCGCGGGCCCAACACGATGGCCAGCGCCAGCGCCGAGGCGCCCGACGCGATTTCGACGACCAGGCCGCCCGCGTAGTCCAGCGCGCCCATCTTGGCGAGCCAGCCGTCCGGGCCCCAGACCCAGTGCGCGATGACGCTGTAGACCGCGATGGCCCAGATCGGGACGAACACCATCCACGCCGAGAACTTAGCGCGGTCGGCGATGGCGCCGCTGATCAGGGCTGCGGTGATGATCGCGAAGGTCAGCTGGAAGGTCGCGAACAACAGCTCCGGCACGGTGCCGTGGGTGGTGCTGGGGGTGATGCCGAGCATGCCGAAGTGTTCGAGGTTGCCGAGGAAGCCGTCGCCGTTCGAGAAGGACAGCGTGTACCCAAGCAGCAGCCACGCCACCGTGACCAGCGGAATCGAGATGAAGCTCATCATGATCATGTTGAGCACGCCGGTCGTGCGGACCATGCCGCCGTAGAAAATGGCCAGACCCGGGGTCATCAACAGGACCAGGGCGGTGCTGGCGAGCAGCCAGGCTGTGGCGGCGGGATCGATGCCTTGCACGTGGGACTCCTTCAACAATCTTGACGAGGATGTATCGGCGGCGTTTCCAGCTCGCGGCGACTGCGTTTCCGACGTGTTACACCAGCCTCACACGGGGCTTTCGAGTGGCGCTGAGATGGCAGGTGTTGTAGATGAGGCCTGTTTCGCGTGAAACAACGCGCGGTTCAAAAGTGGCTGTTCCGGGTATTCGGCGCGCATGTCGAAGCGCACAACTGCAGCTGCTGCCCTGCTCACCGCACCCGTTTTCGTGCTGGCTGCGTGCAATTCCAATCGGAACACGCCGTCGAGCTCGACGCCGCCCACAACGTGGACCCAGGCCAATCCGGCCGCAATGAACGTCGTGCTCAAGACGTCCGACGGGCGACCCGTCGCCAACGCCTCGATCGACTTCTCGGACGGCTACGCGACAGTCACCGTCGAGACCACCGGCGGCGGCATCCTCGCCCCCGGGAGCCACGGCATGCACATCCACTCCGTGGGCAAGTGCGAGGGCGACTTCACCTCTGCCGGCGGCCATCTGCAGGTCGCCGGGCACACCGGGCATCCCTCGAGCGGTGACCTGACGCCGTTGAACGTGCGCGGCGACGGGACGGGCAAGGTGGTGGCGACCACCGATGCGTTCACCGAAGCGGCCCTGAAGGGCCCCGAAGGCAGCGCCTTGATCATCCACCAGGGCCCGGACAACTTCGCCAACATCCCGCCGCGGTACACCCACGACGGCACGCCGGGCCCCGACGCCGAGACCCTGGCAACCGGCGACGCGGGCGGACGGGTGGCGTGTGCGGTTCTGGCGCCTGCCGGCTCTACTTCTTCGTCTGCGTCGACTTCCACGTCGACCGCGACCGTCACCGAGACGACGGGTGTGCCGGTGGCGCCGCCGGTGACCTCGACGACCTCTTCTTCGACGTCGACTTCTACTACTCCGTCGACGACGACCACGACTTCAACGACAGTGCCGACGACGACCACCACCACGACCACGATGCCCACCAGCCCGGTCGGGCCGATGAACCCGATGCCGGGTGGCTGAGCTGCGGGTTTTCCCGTTGAGCCTGTAATGCGGGCGCAAAAGTGCGAGTAGTGAGTGTCCTAGTTTCAGGGTCAACGGCAGTGGGCCGTTCGTGAGCGTTGACCCTGCATTCACGGCGTGGCATGCCGGGTAGCTGGCGTTGAGTGTGCTTCTGCGCAGACCCGCACTCGGAAAAGTTCTGCGTACGCGCACAACCAACGCGGGCTATGGCTTGGTGAAGTTCAGGTACGACCGCGAGGGCGTCGGGCCGCGCTGGCCCTGGTACTTGGAGCCGACCTTGTCGCTGCCGTAGGGGTGCTCGGCCGGGCTGGTCAGGCGGAGCAGGCACAGCTGCCCGATCTTCATGCCGGGCCACAGGGTGATCGGCAGGTTGGCTACGTTCGACAGCTCCAGCGTGATGTGGCCCGAGAAGCCCGGGTCGATGAATCCCGCGGTCGAGTGCGTCAGCAGGCCTAGGCGGCCCAGTGACGACTTGCCTTCCAGCCGGCCCGCCAGATCGTGTGGGAGCGTGCAGGTTTCGAGTGTCGAGCCCAGCACGAATTCGCCGGGATGCAGGACGAAGGGCTCGCCTTCGTCGGGCTCGACCAGAGTGGTCAGCTCGTCCTGCTGCTGCGCCGGGTCGATGTGCGTGTAGCGGGTGTTGTTGAAAACCCGGAACAGGCTGTCCAGCCGGACGTCGACGCTGGAGGGCTGCACCATGGCGTCATCGAACGGATCGATGCCGAGGCGCCCAGCAGCGATTTCGGCCCGGAGATCGCGATCGGAGAGGAGCACGTGGGGAGCCTATCGGGCCGGGTTGATATCCTGCAGCGGCACCATGCCGATGTAGTTCAATGGCAGAACATCAGCTTCCCAAGCTGAATACGCGGGTTCGATTCCCGTCATCGGCTCCACGCCTACCAGGGCATACGCCGTTCGAACCTGTTCGAATGGACCCATCAGGGTCACACAGGGTCACAACTCACTTGGAACTCTTGTTCGGACGGTCCAAAACGTCGCCCGCGGACTTCAGCGCATCTGCCTGGCTGTGCGCGTACACACGCAGCGTCAGCGTCGGGTCTGAGTGCCCGATCCATGCCGCGATAACCGCGACCGGTACCCCGTCTAGGTGCATCAGCGTGGCTGCGGTGTGCCTGGCACCGTGCAGCTTGATGTGCCGTACGCCGGCCGCCTTCACGGCCTCGGCCCAATATCGCGACAGGACGGCCGGGTTGTACGGCTCCCCCGCCTCGTTGCACACCACGTAGTCGCCGGTCCCGTAGTGCTCGCCGATGGCCAGGCGCTCGGTCGTCTGGCGTTTCTTCGCGGCGCGCAGCACTTTGGTCAGCCGGTCAGGCAAGGGCAGCTCGCGTCGGGACGCCACCGACTTGGGATCGTTCTCGACGGTGACACCGCCGGCAGACACCCGATTGTTGACGATCGCCAGAGTCCTGGCCGTCAGGTCGATATCCGACCAGCGCAGGCCCGCGATCTCGCCACGGCGTAGGCCATACAGTGCGAGCTCCCACGCATGACCGAGCCGAGTGGTGCCGAAGTGCTTCCGGAGCCTGCCGACTTCCGCCGCGGTGAACGTGTCGACGTCCTTGTGAGCGGCCGATACACGGGCCACGCTAGCGGCCACGTTGGTGGTGACGATCTTCTGAGTGAGCGCGTCGGCCAGCACCTGGTCGATGCTGCTGATTGTCTTGTTGACCGCGATCGGTGACCACGGTCGTCGGGTCCGGCCCTTGGCGGTCTTCGTGCCGCCGGCAAGGAGATCGGTTACCAGCTTGTCGACGTGCGCTTTAGCGAGCTTCTGCGCCGGCAGGTTGCCGTGCCGCTCACGCAACGGCGCGAGGTCGTACTCCAGCTTCGATAGCGAAGATTCACGCAGATTGTGCCGTCCCGCAACGTAATTCGCACAAAGCTCCTCGACGGTGAGTTTCGAGGGTGACACGTACGTGCCGGTTGCGGCCTTGTTCTGCAACTCGGCGAGTACACGCCTCGCATCGGCCTCCGTCCGGCAATGACGCTTGGCCTGCTGCCGGGCACCCGTCTCTGGATGTGCTCCGACATCGACCTTAATCCTGTACCGCACAACAGTTTTCCCGGTCGAGCGGTCGACCACCTCGACTTTCTTGATCTGCGGAGGAAGCTGCTGCCTAGACATCGTTAGCCACACCAAGTTCGCGGCGCTTGTCGTCGATCTGACGCTGGTAGCTCTCGATTAATTCGCGTTGCGTATCCGAGAGCTTCCCGTCTCGACCCGTGCGGGAGATACTTGCCTGCCGCACCTGAAGATCGTCAATTTCGCGCCACAGTCTCAGCAATCTCGTGTTGTTTCGCCATTCCTCACGGCGTTGCGCTTCAATCTTTGCCCCACTACCCGGACCCGGTTGATGCGCCGAAAACCATTGAGCCGCTTTGAAACCCGTTGTTTCAGTTCCTGGCAGCACTTCGACAAGGTTCTCCAATTCATCGCTTGGATTGGGGTACACCAGCGCAACGGGGGACGTATTCAACGCCGCGGCCAGCCGGAGCAGGAGGCCAAGACGCGGGATCCCACGTCCCACCTCATAGTTGGCAATGGCGTTGCGTGATACCCCAAGCATCGTCGCAAGTTCGCCCTGGCTGATCCCCAGCCGGTCCCGTGCATCAGCGATGCCTTTGCCAATGCCGGCAGCCAATACCGCCTCCCATGGGTTATCACGCTCCCACTGCGTCAGAGTCCGGTCCGGTGCCATAGCCAACACGCTACGGGAGTTTTTGTGTGTGTCCGTGTGCAGAGTGTCGGTGTGTCGTGTAGCGTGTTGCACAGTGTGCAGTAGTTCGATTTATGCACATCAGAACACACAGGAGGCGCTATGAACGATTGGCAAGCCACAGCCGCGAAGCTGGGCGGGGTCAGCCGCTCGCTGGTTTTCCAACTATGGAAGACCGGCGAGCTGGCTTCGGTACGCGTGGGTCGCAGGCGTTTCAGCACCGACAGGCAGATAGCGGAATACGTTGCTCGCCTCGAAGGGGCGGCCTGACGTGCGGGAGCTGCCGCAGGCCGACCACTGCGATCTGGGGTTAGTCGAGGACGACCACACCCCGGATATGCGAAAGGCGCCGGTTGCCGCCGACGCCCTTCGAACCGATCACCGAGCAGTCACCACAACCACCAAGGAGATCCGATAACCATGATGACAGATCACCCGGCCCAGCCGGTAGACGACCATCTTCCCGGCGCCGGGAACGTTTCGACCATGTGCACGAGCTGCACGGTGCCCACCGACGGGTCCGAGGTGTGCGCGTTCTGTGCGACCTACACCCCGCCGAACACGGTGGCTCAGCGGCTCGATGTCGCGGTCAACAGGACCAACCTGCTGCGCCACGACCTCAACGAGGAGCTGCAAGCGTTGAGCGCTGATGCGCCGTTGTTCGCGGTCACCGATCTCGTTGCCGCACTTGGCCATCTGCGCCAAGCCTCCCGCCTGCTGGACAAGGCCTCCGACAACCTCGAAGCCGACGCCACGGCGGTGAAGCGATGAGCGCCAATAAGCCTGCTTCCCGGCAGAACTCGGAACTGACTGTATTCGACATCCTGGGCGGCGACCCCAAGACCGACCTGCACTGCTTCCCAGGTGGAACAAACCCCGGCACATCACTGTGTGGACTAACCGGCGACTGGTGGCCAGCTACGCGCAGCTCAGGCGGTAAGGGGTCTAGCAGGCGCTGCCCGGTATGCGCGTACTTCGTCGCAATCGACGAGGAGGTGACCCGATGAGCGTAGACACCGGAATCGATGCGAAGGCGTTCGACAACATCGTTAGCGCTTGGGACGAGGCCGTTCAATGCGAAATGGCAACCCGCGCCGGGCACCAATGCAAACGTCCGGCGACCTGGTACGCCCGCCTGCATGACTGCGAGGACGCCCTGATGTGCGGCCAACATTGGGCAGCCTATAGGCGATCCAACGAGGGTCGCCTGCCGCTCTGCCCCGTGTGCAATCGGTTGTTTTCGAGCGTCGACGTCGCAATCGCGGCGACGCGGTTGTGAAGGCAATGCAGCTGCCGCCTAACTCGACGATGGAGACCCGCGCCGATAGCGGCGCGGGTTCTCCGCAGTCCCACGAAGTCTCCTGCGCCGCGGTCTATCAACGTCTGCGACCGCTACTCGGCGAACCCGGGCCGACACTCGGCACTCCGGCCTGGCTGCAGCTCGACGACACCGACCCGGCGGCCTGGCGATCTGTGCTGTGGGCCGCCCTGCAGTGGGCCGTCACTCAGGACGCCCGACAGGAACACCTCGCGGCTGCATCGAGAGCGATTGCCTCAGCCGAGAACTGGTCCACTCTCGCCCAGCGCGTACAGAACGGCCGCGGCGACTCGTACATACCCCGAAGGAGAACCGCATGACAGACGAATTCTTCTCAGCCACCGAACAACTCGCCCTCATCCATAAATGGGCACGCGCACGCTATGCCGCACCATGGGCAGTATTGGGCGCCGTCCTGCTTCGCGTTGCAGCGAGCACAGGCCCACACGTCCAGCTGCCCGGCGTCATCGGTGGCCGAGCCTCACTGAACCTCGGGGCCATGTTCGTTGCCCCATCCGGCGGAGGCAAAGGCGTCTCCGACAAGGTCGCTCGCCTCGCGTGGCCCGCAGCGATCATCGAACGCCCCGTGGGATCCGGCGAAGGCATCTCCGCACTGTTCACACCACCGAAAAAAGAAGGCGTAGAACCGATCACCCGCGCCATTCTGTCCGTACCCGAGGTCGACACTCTCACCGGCCTCGCAGCCCGCCAAGGGAACATCTTGCTGGCGCAGCTCAAAGGCGCCTTGATGGGTGAGCTCATCGGCCAGTCGAATGCCTCAGAGGCCACCACACGGGTTGTGCAGCCACACACCTACCGCTGCTGCCTCTCCATCGGTGCTCAACCCGGGCACGCTCAGGTGATCTTCAATGACGCCACCGGCGGCTCGCCGCAACGGTTCCTCTGGTTCCCAACCACCGACCCCGACATGCCTGCCACCGCGATTGCCGACCCCGAGCCGCTGAACACGCGGCTGCCGGCATGGTCGCTGATGTCAGACGACGTCGTGGAGATTCAGTATGCGACCGACGAGATACGCGCGACCATCATCGAAGCGCACCTAGCACGCCAGCGCGGACAAGGCGACGCCCTCGACGGTCACGCACTACTCACTCGCTGCAAGGTGGCTGCGGCGGTCGCAATCCTGCACCACCGGATGGTCGTCTCGGAGCAGGACTGGGAGCTGTCCGGCGTCGTCATGACCAAATCCGATCAGACGCGCGCATGGATGATCGAGCAAGCCAAAGTAGCGGCACGGGCAAGGGTTCGAGAGCGGGCCATCGCCCGCGCTGAAGGCGACAGGGTCTACGACAGCCGCCTGCTCGACGGCGTGAAGAACAGCATCCTGCGGACCCTTGAACGCGATGGAGAGCAAGCCGGCAATGTGCTGCGCAGTCGCATGGGCAAGCGGGATCGGCGCGACATGTTCGACCAGGCAATCGCGTTGCTGGAATACGAGGGCCTCGTGGTAGCCATAGCAGTTGACCGGGGCTCTCGATATCGACTCGCGGGGGTTCAGGGTGAACCGTCGGTTCAGGGTACATATCCGCAGGTTAAGCAGGGTGAACCTGAAGTTCAGGGTGAACCAGAAGGTACTGTTACAGCGCTAAATTCGCGGCGGTCGTATACCAAGAGCGACGGCAGGCAGTCTTGCCGAGACTGGCTCACCAGCTACCTCGACGAGCAATTACGTGGCGGCGTACAGCTGCGCGAATCGTCGGCCGTCTATGACGCAGGAGAAGCTGCGGGATACAGCAAGTCCGCCATCGCCGGCGCCATCAGCAGCGCCAAGGACCGCGGCCGAGTCCGCGTGTACTCCACCGAAGGTCGCAATGTGACCTTCTGCATCGACCCCGCCATGCCCGTCAATTACAAGACGGTTGAGCAGCGCATCGATGACTACCTAGACCGCCTGGGTCCCGGTGCTCAGCAGGTCGACCAGGATCATTTCTACGCGTTCGCCACTGCGGCTGGCATGGATCCCGAAACTGCCAGAAAGACACTGGTCCGGTCAGACCGAATCGAGTCGATACCAGCGCGCGGCGACTCCAAGAGCGAGCGCATATGGCTCATAGTCCGGGCTGACGGGGAATCGGCATGAGCCGCCGTCGAGGCCGGCCGATATGGGCCGCATACGCCGACACCAACGCCTTGTCGGTCCCATGCACGAACTGCCAAGCCGAACAGGGCATCTGGTGCACCAAGCCAGACGGCCGGGTCAGCAAGGTGCCATGTGTCGCCCGGATCGCAGCAGCCGACATCGCACCGGCCGATGAACGCAGGTCCGCAATAGATTTCAGCCAGCCACGCCACCCACACCAGGACGATGGCTAGCCCGCCGGACGGCATGATCGCGCTGCCGGCCGCCTTAGTCGTGTCCGCTGGTCACGTCGCTGCCGAACTCATCCGCCGCTGCCACACAGCCGGTCAGCCCGTCCCGGCTGGCGTGCTGAGCACAATGAACGCATTAACTGAAGCTATTGCCGTGGGCGGCAACAACATTGGACATATCACAAGCCAAGAGACACCCTGGATGTCGATAGCCGAGTTTGCGAATGCCACCGGAATACCAAGGCGAACAATCCGGTACCGAGCAGCCGCAGGGCTAATCGCAGGCGCACAGAAAGTAGGACGAGAATGGGTGATCCCATCAACCGCGAGGACGTAATCGCCGCACTACGCGGCATGAACGATGTCGACCGCGCCGTTGCCTACGCAGAAGCGAACGCCCGCCGCTCGGAGGACGCACGCGACGATCTCCGTGCCGAGTTCGCTAAGCACCTCGGCGACGACCGCGCCGACGCGTACACCGCCAACGTCCGCGCGGACGCCTTCCTCACAGACGGAACTGTCGACGTCGCGAAGGTCAAGCAACACGTCAGCGCACTATTCGGAACCGTCACCCCCGCAACGCAATACGGCCAGGCAAGCGGACCCGTCGGCGGCCCTCAACCCGGCGACACCGGCCGCGCAGAAGCAGCCAAACGGTTCGGCGGGGAGTTCACGCCAAGTCCTATCGGTCAACCAGCCGCCCAGCGCGGCGCCGCAGGTGCAGCCGCAGCCGCCAAACGCTTCGGCACCACCACGAACAAAGGGAACAAATGACGCGATCCATTGGCGACTCCGGTGAAGCCGCCATCATCCTGCAGAACGCCGCCGAAAACCCGTTCTACGCGACGGCCATCCGGACGCCAGAGCACCTACAGGCCGTCGAGCTCCGCGACGCTGCACTCGCCTGGCGCGGCGAACTTGAAGCAGCACCAACACCAGCACCCCCGACGTCCGCTGACGGCATCGCCGACTACCTTGCCGCCATCTCCGCGGCGGCCGACGCCCAACGCGACATAGATCAGCAATACACCGCGCTGACGACGGTCGCCAACGCCGCCGACAGCCATATCGCCGGCGCCGTCAACCTGCTGCCCGATCGTGTGCTGACATCCCTAGCTGCCGACCTCGCAAACCTCATGGCTTCCGCGACGAAGATCGTGGCGCAGCTCGACGGCGCCACGACCGCCGACCAGGCCATCACCGCCGGCAAAACGAAGCCCTGGTCACAGCTGCCCGCGCTGCGCGCCGACTACGACGCGATCCGCGACGCACAACGAATGGTCCTGGGCTACAAGTGGACACAAAATCAATCCCACTACTTAGACGACCCCATCGCGACCCCGTTGGTGCTCAAAAACATCGACGCCGTTATGCCCTCTTGGCTCGACCCCGACACCACCAGCACCACCCTGGCGGCCGCACCACCCGACCCCCGCCCATGGCCAGCCGACTCTGTGCAGCAACTCATTTGGATGGTCACCAGCAACGCCGAAATCTGGCTGCCCACCACGAAGCAATTCCAGCAATGGATCATCGAGCACCGCGCCCGCATAGACAACTTCGAACCGAAGAGCTGGCAGCAGATGCAGAAGAAACCGAAGACCGACCAGCGGCCTCCGGTCGCCTGGCAATCCACCGCAACCGCATCTAACTGAAAGGCCAAACATGTCCACCTTTGACGACTACCAAGCCAACCCCGCCTCGGTACCGCCACTCACCCGAGCAGTATGCGACGGTTTTCCGCGCGACACCGCCGGCTTCGTACACGGTCCGACTTTGGGCGACACAGCCTTTCGTGCGCTGTTGGACGCGCTCGCCGCAATGGAGCAGAAGCAAATCAGCCACGGTTGGTGAACCCGAAACTAGGTGCGGCGGCGTCAATCCAAAGCTGTTCAGGGCAAAGGGCATTCAGGACCACGACCCATATCGTGAGAGACGTACCTGCGCCGCCGCACCAACCACCACCCGAGAGCGGGGCCACATGACCAACATCATCGACCAACACCCGCAACGCTTCGGCTGGCGATGGTGGCGACTCGACGACACCGGCACACGACTCTTGTCCCCAATCCACAAGGGTGCCATGAACTTCGGCCGCAGCTTCGCCCAAGCAGACTGCACGCACACCAGCGATCCGTTCGCACTCGCCACCGACTGCAGCTGCGGTATCTACTTTTACCCCCACCATCGCGTTGTCGCAGGCCCTGACGAATTCGCGGAAAGCATGCGCAGAAGGACCAGGACCAGCCCCTCGCACGTCGTCTTAACCTTCGGCGTCGCTGTCGGCGCCGTTTTCTCTGACCCAGTCATCCCCGACATCGCCAGCCGCACAAGGAGATGGCGCATCCTCGCGATGGCGCTGCCCACAAAATCCGCCACGGCCGGCGAACTGCAACAGCGCTACGGCGTCAACGTCCACCAAGGCCGACCATTCACCGCCGAAACAGTGCACTACATCGAGGCCGTCGCACGAGCCGAACTCCGCAACCACACCGCAGACCAGTACTTCGACTCGCTACGACACGAACCAGTCTGGGCCACCGAGGACCACATCCTCGACACCCACCCCACCCAGTTCGGCTGGCGCATATGGCACCTCCAGCTCCACAACGGCCGACTCGCATCCCCGTTCTTCCGCGACTGGCGCACAGTCAACAAGACCTACTTCACGCGCTCGCTCGCGTTGAAGTCCTACTTCCAGAATGGGCGACGCTGCTTCGAAGCCGAATGCGCCCACGGCAATACGCTGCCGTCGCCCAACTGCCACTGCGGCATCACCTACGCGCCCAGTGCCTACTACCTAATGAGCGTCGCGATCGCCGCAGCCGACACACCCAACATCGCCGAAGCCGGATACCTCAACGTGCCATGGGCCTACACGTTCGGCTTCACCAGCGAACCTGGCCTCGGCTGCGACATCAACACCGGACCCAGCCTCCGCGCCAAGCGCTACACACCACTAACGATCCTCATCCCCACCGTAGGAAAACCACTCGCAGAGCAGCCACTCGCCGACATGGTGAAGACACGCCACGGCAACGTCGACCTTCGGCTCTTCCGCGCCGGCCGCGCCAGCCACAGACGCGACGACGTCATCGAAGAGCTCTACAACACCGAGCGTCACATGCGCGCACAGCTGGCCGGCACAGACCCACACACGTTCTTCAACGACGGGAGCAGCACCTGATGCCACGCGCACCACGACCATGCCCAAAACCACACTGCGACAACCTGATCACAGACACGAAGTACTGCGACGAACACACCGAAGCATGGTCAGGCACCACAACCGGCCAAGGCTCAACGTGGGCATGGCGCAAAGTCCGCGCAGCCGTCCTCGAGCGAGATCGCCACCGCTGCCAACTCCAATACGACTGCTGCACAGGCACAGCCACCGAGGTCGACCACATCGACCCCATCGCCGAAACCGGAGGCAACCGCTCGGTCATCCCACCAGTCAGCCGACTGCAATCAGTCTGCGCGCCCTGCCACACCCGGCGCACACAGAACCAAGCACGCGCCGGACGGTCACGATGGAAACGTCAACCAGAACCACACCCAGGCCTCCGCTGACCAATCCAATCCCAACGCGAGACTGACACCCCATGGGTACCACCCCCGCCCCCGCCCGCGACCGGCCACCGAGACGCACTGTGGATCGGGGTGGCTGCACGCATGCGCGCAGGTTTCGCGTTACGGCTACCGGCGGCACATTTTCGGGTTTTTCGGGGCCGCTGGAAGGGGTGGTGAATGGCTAAGTTGACGTGTTCGAACTGCGGAAATCCGTTCCTGGGCCGCGCAGGCTCGAAGTACTGTTCGCCGGCGTGCAAGCAGCGTGCGCACCGGCGTAACCGTAACGCCCAGACCGTCACCGTTACGGTTCCCGCCGTGGAAGGGTCGCATTTCAAACGCGACCCTTCCAGTCATTCCGCGGAGGCTGTGGCGCTGCTGGCAGCGTTAGACGCCGAGCTGGCCGACAACTCCGAAAGCCTCGGTTTGTCGGTCGACGAGCCGTTGATCTGGTCGGCTGCGGAGTCTGAGGTGCTGGAGATGGTGGCGACGTGTGTGGACCGGCGGGTCGATCTGTGGGCCCGGTATCTCGGCTCGGATGAGAGCAGAGTCCGCGTGAAGTTGTCGGCCGAGCTGCGGCTGCTCGAGATGAACATCGCGCGGTTGCTCAGGTCGATCAGCACTAGCCTGCCGGCGCCGCCGTCGGCAGTGACGGTGAAGGCGCAGCGGGCGGCGAATACGCGGTGGCGCAAGGGGACTGGTGCCTAGGGTCAGCCGGCCGGCGGGTGGTCGAGGCCGTGGCGGTTATCGGGTGCCAGGGGTGTACGCCTCGCTGCTGGAGCGCGAGCTGCGGCAGGTTGAGAAGCACGACCCGCGGGGGTGTCGGCCGACAGCGGACGGCATGGGCTGCTTCTGCCGACCGCGGCGCCTGCTCGAGGCGTTGGAGGCCGGCCAGCCGGTGTTGGTGCCGCGGTGGTTCATCCGCCGGGATCAGGCGGTGTTGCCGTGGCCGGCGTCGGTGCGGTCCGTGGAGGTGTCCACGGATGATGTTGTGCGGCCATCGAATTCTGCCGTGAGCTATCCGGGGCGCGCCGTTAGCGAGTAGTTTGTCCGTTGCGGGGGGATCGTCTTGGGAATTCCCCCACGAGGGAGAAGCGATGTTCCGCACGCTCAAGATGTCGATCGGCGCCGCTGCTGCTGCGGTCGCTGCTATCGCCGTGGCGGCCCCGGCGCATGCCGACAATATCGACTTCGGCACTGACCAGGCCGCGTGCAAAGCCGCAGCGCAACAGGCCAACGCGTCTGGTAACGCCAGCGCGTTCTGTTTCCAGACCGGCCCGGGCCACTACGCCCTGTACTACACCCGGCGCTGACACGAACGAAGATCGGGGGATTTACCCGGTCGTGAGGCCGTTGAACTTTTGCTGCGCGGTCCACGCGGTGCCGTAGGTGCCGTGCCCGTCGCCGGCGAGCACTTCCGCATGCTGATTGTCGGCGCGGGCCGCGATATCGGCGCGCCTGCACGCGGCCGCCAACTGATTAGCCGCATACCTGTCGTAGAGGTCACGTCCATACCGGAACACCAACACCAACCCCACCACAGTCGCGATCAGCTTCCAGTGCAGGCCAACGAAACCGACCAGAAATAACATGCTGACCATGATCCGAATGTACGCCGCTTGTACGACGGATCGCTGCCGCTAACTAGCAGTCGTTGCCAGCCTGCAACAGGACGTGTTTGAGGCGCGGCGCAGGTCGTGCTTCAACGTTGTAGCCGGGGTTTTGGTCGGCCCAGGCGATCTCGTAGCAGTCGCGGTAGCCGGCGGCGGCATCGGCAGTACTGCCCTGGTGCATCTGCACCCACCCGTCGAGTGTGCTGGTGCAATGCACTAGGTCGACGTTGCCGATCTCGACCGCTGAGTCGGGTGGCCCCGTCGAACCATCGGAATATGCCGGGTGGCGATATCGGTGCCACTCAATGAGGTCACGATCAGTTTTCAGGTCGCAGGACTGTTTGGTGATCGTCGACAGAGTGCCGGGCGCGGCTGCCGCGCCCGGCTGAACCCCATACGCAGTGAGTATGAAGATGGCTGCACCGCACCCGCTAATCCGCCACATCAGTCGAATTTGGCCGTCGCTGCGGCGACGCAGCCGATATGTATGCCTCGGTCTGCTGCATCTTGCGGGGTGTAGGTGACGCCGTTGGGGATGTGCCGCTTCACGTACAGGTAGTCCTCACGTATCTGGATCGGCTTGTCACAGAGCATGCAATTCATCGGGGTGACCTAGCCTTTCGGCGGGTAAGGGTCGTTGCCTGGCGCTATGGTGCTGGAGTCGCGGATCTGGCCTTCGCGGTTGTGGATTCGGAGTTCGCCGCCCCCGTCGTTATGGAGAATTTGTCGGGCGCGGTCGACGGCTTCGGCTTGGGTGTCGTAGTGGGCACTGGCACGGGATGCGCCAGGCTTTTCGACGTCCCACCCGCCTTTCGGGTTCGGGACGACGTTGCGCTGATTCGGTTTGTCGGCCATGTGGCAAATGCTGCCACCCCTTGGCCGACGCCATGGTCAATATCGGCGAGGTGGGCCAGGCGCGGGGTAGCTTCATTGGCGCGGGGCCGCAGCCATAGCTGTTGCGTACTCCAAAGTACTGCCGCTGCGGTCCCGTCCCACCTGGGTCTTTCCTGGCCCACATGACGCTGTGCGCTTCGCGTGAATCCCGCCACGCCGCGCGTGATTTATCCGCTGAGCGGGTAAATCTGTCGTACGGCGCGTGTAATACTGACGTTGTAGATAGCAGCGAACGGACTGACCGGGCTGATTGTTAGAGGGGCAGAAGGCCATGGCGAACGTTCACGATGTAGCCGCATACATACTCGGCAAGGCCGGGCCAATGACGGCCATGAAGTTGCAGAAACTCGTCTACTACTCGCAGGCGTGGCACTTGGTGTTCGACGGATTCCCGCTCTTCAGCTCCAGGATTGAGGCGTGGGCCAACGGCCCCGTTGTCCGAGACCTGTATCGGGCGCATCGCGGGCGCTACAGCCTCGACGCAGGCGACATCGGCGGCAATCCAGCGGCGCTGTCGCCGTCCGAACGCGGCACGATTGACGCGGTTCTCAGTGCCTACGACCACTTGGACGCGACGCAACTCAGCGTCTTGTCGCACTCCGAACCGCCGTGGCGAGATGCCCGGGCCGGACTGCGTGATGGGCAGCGGGGCGAGGCTGAGATTGACACCGCCTCGATGCTCGAGTACTTCGAGGCGAAGCATCGAGGCCAGCAGTAGAAGTTGTGTAGCGCGAAGGAAATCCCGACCCAGCCTGAGCCCAAATCGGCGGCAATCGCGAAATCCATTGGGCGGCAGGCCCCGTTACCTGTCGGCAACCCGAATGCGTGTTTGCGATTCAGGTTCAACCGATTCGACGACAAAGGCCCAGGCAAGCTCCTGGATCTAAGTCAGTCGAAGAACAAGAGCAAGACGCTACTGACCACGCTTCTCACTCGCCTCGGAAATCTTGAGTCGCAGACGGCTGCCGAGGTATTCCGTCCTGGCGAAGACGTCGGCGTGATCTACAAAGTCGAGGACCTTCCCACTGCGGAATCACGACGTCGGCTTGAGGATTTGGAGCTGGACGACATCACGGAGCTTGCGCGGATATCGGTCGGCAATCTCGCACGGCTTTATGGGTTGCTCTCGGACGATAGAACGGAGTTCTTCGCGCTGTGGTGGGATCACTCCCACAAAATCTGGCCGTCGAGGAAGTGGGAGTAGCCCCGCAGCTCCTGGTCGAATCGTCGCGATGTCTCTCAGATGGGGATTAGACGTATGTCGATGCCGTTCGGTTCCATCGAACGTATGATCGAACAGTGGGTGACCTGCCGGCAATAAGCGATACCGGCCGACACCCGGCGACCGACTTCCGCCGGGTCGACCCACCACGCACCGTGCAGATCGACCTCGCCACCCTGTTCCCACGCCAGCCACACCACCGTGAGCAGTACCAGCCCGGCGGCCTACAGCTCCATCTGGTCGTCACAGGCCAGCTCACACGCTGGGCGCGCTGTGTCAAGGGTCAGTGGTGGGGGCTCGTGACCTACCCCGTGGTGTTCGGGACGCAGCAGAAGACGGTCACCCACTGGGTACCGGGATGGGTGCTGAAAGCGGTCGGGTGCGGGCCGGTATCGACATGAATAGTCGCTGTACGAATTGGCGTGAACTCGCTGTGTACACCTACCGAGCGGCACTACGCTGCGCGGCATGACTGCTGCACCGCCGCCACCGAACGTCGCCCCCGGTTGGTATCCAGACCCCAGCGGTGCGCCGATCATCCGGTACTTCGACGGCTACCAATGGACCGCGAACACCGCGCCAGCATCAGCGCCCCTCGCCGGCGAACGCCGGTTCACCATTCACTACGGTTTCGCGCTGCTCGCGCTCTTCTCACTTCTCGGCACCGTCATTCCTTGCATCGGTCTGTTCTCCACCGCAGGCGACCCCGATGCGGGTGGCGTTGGCGTCGGGATGGGCGTCATGTGGGCACTGTGGGGCGGCATGTGGACCATCGTCTGGGCGGCGTTCGCCATCAATCACACGCTGAAATCGCGCCGCTGACGGGCAGCCCCGCGGGTCACATCAGGGTCACAAGGCAGCACCATTCACCTGCACTCGCCCACACCACCACATACCCATCTTCCGAGGTCAGTGGACCGCAGCGACGCACAGGCACTCAGCCAAACGACTCCGACCGTATTCCCAAGCTGAATACGCGGGTTCGATTCCCGTCATCGGCTCCATGAAGAGCAGCAGAACGCTGTTCGAACTGTTCGATTACCCAGCCCCGGGTCACGAATTGTCACAACCCGGTTCAAGGTCTCACCCGCAGACTTGAGCGCTTCGCCCTGAAGATGCGCATACAGCCTCATTGTCAGGCTTGCATCTTTGTGGCCGATCGAGGCCGCGATCACGGCGACGGACACCCCATAGATGCATCAGCATCGCGCACATGTGGCCGGCCGCGTGCAGCAGGATGTGTCTGGCCTCGGCGTCTTCAACGGCATCGCGCCAGTACAGGGACACCACTGCCACAGAAAGTCATGGCGCCACCGCCTGATGTCGGCGGTTCTTGTCCTTTGACGGTCGTCGCGTATGACGATACCTCTGTGACGACTCCTCAAGGCTGGTATCCAGATCCGCAGGAACGCGGCGTGCTGCGCTACTGGGACGGCGCACATTGGACTAGCTCTACCTCAACGGGCGCGGCGGCCCCAAGCTCCGATCCCACACCGGTGCAACCGGCCCCGCCAGAGCCGCCCGTTGAATCGATGCATCCGGACAAGATCCCGGTCTTCGGGGCAAGGAAACTTGCCGAACAGCTGCAGCATGAGAACCACGAGCTTCGGCAAGAAGTCCAAGAGCTGCGGCGGCAGAATCAGGAGCTTAACGCTGTCATCGACCGGATGGGTGCGATGACGCTTCTCGACGTTCAAGCTGAAACCCAACGCCTCACGACCGCCCTGGACCGGCTGCGCACTGACAAAACCCACCTTGAGTCGGCGCTCAACACCGAAAAAATCGCGCTGGAGAAGGAAATCCAGCAGGTCCGTTCGGAACTCGTCGAAACGCAGGGTCTTGTCCAAATGCAAGACGTCGGCCTATACCAGTATCACCATCCAGCTGAGTCATCGGTCGCGTTGCGCGAAGAATTGGAGCGTGTCCGCGGACGAATCAAGGAATACGTCCGTTCCAAGGCGGCGATCTCCGCGAACTACAACTTCACCTTCAACAACTCTGCCGCGCAGGGACGCAGGTTTGTCGACGAAATGTCGCGAATCATGTTGCGAGCGTATAACGCCGAGGCGGAGAACTGCGTCAAGACTGTTAAGGCCGGCAACCTACTTGCCGCGCAAGCCCGGCTCGAGAAGGCAGTCGCACAAATCGAGAAACAGGGCAGGATGATCGACCTCCGCGTAACGCCCTCCTATCACGAATTTCGGCTGCTTGAACTTCGACTAGCCGCGGATTTTCAGATGCAACTTCAACAAGAAAAGGAAGCCGAAAGAGAGCATCGTGCCGAACTACGCGAACAACAAAGAGCCCAACAGGAGCTGGAAGCAGAGCGGCAAAGGTTACTGAAGGAACACGCCCACTACTCAAACGTCGTGGCCAAGCTTGACGCCAGCGGCGACTCAGCCGGCGCTGAACGGGTACGCGAGAAGCTCGCCGACGTCCAGCACGCCATCGAGCACGTTGACTACCGTGCGGCCAACATCCGTGCTGGCTATGTGTACGTCATCTCAAATATCGGATCTTTCGGACGAAACATGGTGAAAATCGGTCTGACACGACGCCTAGACCCGCTGGACCGTGTGCGCGAGCTAGGCGATGCCTCCGTGCCATTCCTGTTCGATGTCCACGCGCTGTTCTTCTCCGATGACGCCGTGACAGTTGAGCGGAAGCTACATCAGGCGTTGGAATCGAAGCGGGTGAACAAGATGCGGCCCCGACGTGAGTTCTACTACGCCTCACCCGAAGAAGTTCTGCCGCTCCTGCAATCCACTGTGGGGGAAGTCGTTGAGTACACCGTGACACCCGCTGCTGAGGAATACCGCTTCAGCCTCGGAACACCGGATACAACGCTGTAGGAGGCTTGAGCGACATCCTCACGCGTAGCGCACTCGGTGCACCGTTTCCTTACCCGTTACGGGCTGACCAAACTGCGATGGGTAGATCGGCTCACCGGACGCGTTCGGGTGCACACACGCGCAAGCGCGTATCAATGTGATCCTGTGCCTCGCAACGCCTGATTCACGCACGTGCGCTTCGGCGCACGCATCGAATCCAAGCTGAATACGCGGGTTCGATTCCCGTCATCGGCTCCACGAAGGTTGAACTCCCGCCACAACGGATACTTTGGGCGCCATGGACGTGCACGCGATCGGCAAGGGCCTGGGAACGTTGGACCGTGAGGTCTTCGAGGCGGTCGCCGGGTCACCAAGCCCCTTGCTAGACGGCGTCATGCCCGGCTTGACCAGAGCGGCAGACCATTCGAAGTTGTGGTTCGCCCTCGCCGCCGCCATGGGAGCGCTGGGCAGCCAGTCTGTGCGGCGGGGCGCGGCGCGCGGCGTCGTCAGTCTGGCGGTGACCAGCCTGGTGACGAATCAGCTGGCCAAACGGATCTGGCGGCGACCGCGGCCAGACCGCAGCCTGATACCGCTCATCCGGCAGACGAAGCGCGTCCCCACCTCGAATTCCCTGCCGTCCGGCCACTCCGCGAGCGCCGCGGCCTTCGCCGTGGGCGTCGGCCTGGAGTCCCCGGCGGCCGGTCTGCCGCTGGCGCTGCTCGCCGGGATGGTCGGGCTGTCCCGGGTGGCCACCGGGGCGCACTATCCCGGCGATGTGTTCGCCGGATTCGGCATCGGCGCCGCGATCGCAGTGCTGGGCGCACGCATCGTCCCGACCATTCCCGCCACCACGCTGCCGACGTCGGATCCGTTACGGTTCCACACCGAGCGCCGACCGGAGGGCGAGGGCGTGGCATTGGTGATCAACCCGCGTTCCGGCGACGGGACGGGCGCGCGAATCCTTGAAGAGTCTCGAAAAGCCTTGCCGCGTATGGAAATCGTCGAACTCGACGACGACGATGACATCGAGGCCGTGCTGCGGGAAACGGCGGCACGCACGGAGGTGCTCGCGGTAGGTGGCGGCGACGGGACGGTGGCAGGCGCGGCGGCGATCGCCGTCGAGGTGGGTGTCCCCCTGGCGGTGTTCCCCGGTGGCACCTTCAACCACTTCGCCAAGGACATCGGCTGCGATTCGGTGGCCCGCACCGTCCAGTCGATCAAGGACGGCTCCGCGGCGTACGTCGACCTGGTGTGCCTCAATGAGGAACGCATGGTGATCAACACCGCCAGCATCGGCGCCTACCCGAACTACGTGCGGATGCGCGAGAAACTGGAACGCCGGATGGGCAAGCGCCTGGCCGGGATGTGCGCGCTGTATCTGACGCTGCGCCGGGAAGCTCCGGTGCGAATCCGCTACGACGACAAGGCCCTTGAGACCGAATTGTTCTTCCTGGGGAATTCGACGTACTTCCCGTCCGGGTTCGCCCCGTCGGTACGGCCGCGTCTGGATGACGGTCTGATCGACGTGCGAATCCTGGAAACCGGGCGGCGGTTCAGCCGGTTGCGCATCGCGACGGCCGTCGCGCTGGGTCGGCTCGAACGCAGCCCGCTCTACCACGAACTGCAGGTGCCGCAGTTCCGGTTCGTCGCCGTCGACGGCCCGACCACCGTCGCGCACGACGGTGAGGTGGGCGAGCAGTTGAGCGAGGCCAGCTTCACCGTGCGGTATCGGGCGCTACCGGTATTTCGTCCGCTGACCTAGGGCCGCATCTCGTAGGCACCGTCGTAGGACGCGACCTGCGCCCAGACTCGATCGAAACGAGCCGCATCGGTGACGGGCTTGCGGATGGCCGACAACGCCCACTCCTGTTGTGCCACCGTCGAGCTCGGTTTGCCGTGCAGCGCAACCGCATACGATGAGAAGTCACGGATCTGGAAGTCGAAGATCTGGTCCAGCAGGTCGTGGTCGAGCCCGATCAGTTCAGCCTGCTCGAGGATCAACTGCCCGTAGACGACGAGCGTGAACAAGTGCCCAACAACCAGGACGAAGTCGAGGTCGCGTTGCTGGTCGGCATCGGGTGCCGCCGACATCAACAGGTCCTTGAACGCCAGCACCTGTTCGAAGAAGCGGGCCACATTCGGGATCTCGAGGTTCCGTTCGTACACCGGCGCCCAATCGGCGAACTGAACCTTGGATGCGCCGCGCGCAGGCCCCTGCGCCCAGAAGAAGACGTCGTCGGCCGCGTCATCGCGGCGGCCGATCGGCGGATAGCTCGCCGGGTTGAACATGTAATTCGGCATGAATTTCAGGATCTGCGCGACGTTTACGTGCACGGTGCCCTCCAGCCGGGGCAGGGCACCGATCAGGCGGTTCACCTCGCTGAAGTAGGTGTTCTTCTCGAACCCTTTGGCGGCCAACACATCCCATAGCAGGGTGATGACTCGTTCGCCCTCGGAGGTGACCTTGGACTTGGTCACGGGGTTGAAGAGCAGGTAGCGACGGTCCTCGAGGCCGGCACTGCGGAAGTAGTCGATGGCGCGATCGCTGAACAGCTTCATCGCGATCAGCCGGGCGTAGACGTCGACGAACGAGGCGCGCACGTGCGGGAAGTCGGTGACCGGGTTGCCGTAGAGAATCCGGTTGTTTGCGTGCGTGATGGCCTCGTAGAAGGCGTGCTCACACATCCCGATGGAGCCGCTGCACAAGTTGAACTTGCCGACGTTGACAGTGTTCAGGGCCGCCGAGAACGCCTCCGGCCCGGTGCACAGGATGTCCTCCTCATGCACCGGATAGTCGTTGAGCCGGAACGTGCTGACGAACATCTGCCCGTGTACCACATTGTCGATCAGCTGGTAGTTCTCGTGACCGCTGTCCGCGACGAACCACACGTAGCCGTCGGGTCCGTCGACGTCGGTGCGACGCGAGAACACCGACACCATGCCCGCCACGTTGCCGTTACCGATGTAGTACTTCTCCCCCGACGCCCGGAACACCACGCCCTCGTCGGACGTCGGCGTCAGCAGCATGTCGGTGTTGTAGATATCGGCGCCATGCTCACGTTCGGACAGCGCAAAGGCCATGACCCCGCCGGCTTCGAGCTGCGCGGCGGCTCGTTCCTTGGCCTTGATGTTGTCGCTCTGCCAGATCGGGCCGAGCCCGAGGATGGTGACCTGTTCGGCGTACCAGTACGCCAGCCCGTAGAAGCCGAGGATCTCGCTCAGCACGGCATTACGCGACGTGTCCCAGCGTTTGTTCGGATCACCGTCCGCGAACTCCGAGGGCGTCAGGAACGTCGCGAAAACGCGCTCCCGCTTGATGAATTCGAGAAAGTCGGCGACCCACGTCGCATCCAAATCGTCCTGCAGCAGCCGCGCTTTGCCGCGCTCCTCAAACCATGCGATCAGCGCCCGCAGCTGGCGCCGCGTCTCCGGATCGAATTTCTGAGGGTCGAAGTCGTGCGGGTTGAGCAGCAATCCGGAGTTCGGCATGGGGCTCTCCTTCGGCGCGGGTGTGGCACCGAATCTAGCGCCCGGACGCTCGGAAAACGGCAGATTGCGTGTCCTTATTCGAGCGCCACACCGAGCTCCTCGGCGAACACCCTGATCATGTGTTGCACGCCAATCTCGTTGCGGCCGATGATCATGTGGCCGTGCTGGCCGTGCCTGACGCCTTCCCCGCACTGGGGCAACATGGCGAAGTCCTCGTCGACGACCGCGGCGTGGACGTTGTCGTACACCTGGTCGTAGACGGCGCGAATCGCGTCGTCGGTGGCCGGCACGCGGCCCATCCAGCTGTGCCGCACCGAGCATCGGGTCGGTTCCCCGGCCGGCAGGATGTCGATGATCTCCACACCGACCGGGCTGTTCGCCAGGATGAGATTGGGATAAATCCAGTAGATGACGCCCATGTTCTGGTGCGGATCCCACGAGCCAGACGGGTCGTCGGCAAGGTTGGCGACCCAGTTGAAGGGAAAGCCGATGCGATGGTGCTTGCCATACTCGTCGTACACCCCGGTGTTGGGCAGGGTGTTCTGTCCAATCACGCTCTCGCCGTGGACAAATGGAAAGTGGTATCCCTCAGCGAACGCTTCCAGGGCACCCTTCCACGACACTTGGGACTGGAACTCCTTCTCCGTGTGATAGCCGTATGAGGCGTAGTTCATCAGCTCGAGTTCTGGGCCGATGGACCCGAGGTGGCTATCAACATCGATGGCAGCGCCGGCGGTCAGCACGGCCCAGATGAAGCCATGGCGCTCCTCACTCGGCAGCTCAACGAGTCCGTAGTCGGCCTTGTTCATCGAATCGAACCCCGCCTTGCCGGGAACGGTGAACAGTTCGCCCGTGTTCTTGTAGCTCCACGCGTGGTACGGGCACGTGAACCGTGCGGCGTTACCGGCCCCGCAGGCCGGCTTCGCGCCGCGGTGGCGGCAGTAGTTGAGGAACACGTGACTGACGCCGTCACGATCGCGGGTCACCAATAGCGAATCACCGAGCACCGAGCGCACGACGTAGTCGTTGACGTTGGGCATCTGTACCGACGGCACGATCGCAAGGGGCACGCGGCGCAGCACCTGCGACTCCTCGATCTCAGTGATTTTCGGGTCGCGGTAGTAGTGCAACGGAACCCGCAGTTCACGGTCGGCCATGTCCGTCGTCTTGTCGACCGAGTGACGCACGGCGCGCCTGGTCAGTTCCTCGTCCTGATTGCTGACCGGTCCTTCGGCGATCGCCGTCATCACTGACCTCATTTCACGTTCGGGTATAGCCGGACCATACATCAGACGCCCGATGTATGGTCAAGAGTCGGTGGCGTTCGCCGAAGCACAACGGGATGAAAGTATGCGGTGATGCGCAGGCACGGCTGGTCTGGTGACATCCCCGTCGACGACGAGGAGGCGATTCGGCGCATTGTCAGCGCGGCCCGCGCATCGATCGACGCGCGCGGTTCGGTGAGCGTGTCCGACGTCGCCACGGAACTCGGGATTACCCGGCAGACGGTGTATCGCTATTTTCCGACCCTTGACGCACTGATGACGGGCACGGCGTTGTCGGCAGTCGAAGGCTTTCTGGACCGCTTGGCCGACGACCTGCAATCGATCACCGATCCCACCGAGGCCGTGATCGAAGGCATCGCCTACACCCTGGAACAGCTCCCGAACGATCGCTACCTGAGCTTGGTCATGCACCCCGGCAGAGCGAGTGCCTTCGCCGCCGGCGTCACCTCCGAAACGTCGATTTCGTTCGGCCGGTCGATCCTCGAGCGCTTTCAGGTCGATTGGGCCGCAGCGGGTTTCAGCGGCCGGCAGCTCGACGAACTTGTCGAGTTCATGCTGCGCACACTGCAGTCGTTCATCTTGGATCCCGGCGGCCCTGAGCGGCACGGCGCGGAGCTGCGCGCTTTTCTCCGTCGCTGGGTCGCACCGGCGGTCCAGATGCATCACACGAGTTGCGCGCCTTCACCGCATCCCGGCATCTGAAACTCGCTCGCCCCTCCCCTCACCGCCGTGCAAGCATGCCCGTATGGCCAAGCAGTTCCCCGAGATCACTGACAGGTTCCGCACCTTCATTGCCGCGCAGAGCATGTACTTCGTGGCGACGGCGGCGCGCGACGGCCGGGTGAACCTGTCCCCGAAGGGCTTGGACTCTCTGCGCGTCCTTGGGCCTAACCGCGTGGCCTGGCTGAACCTCACCGGCAGCGGCAACGAGACCTCGGCGCACCTGCTGGACAACCCGCGGATGACGCTGATGTTCTGCTCGTTCGATCGCGAGCCGCTGATCCTGCGGCTGTACGGCACCGCCCGTGAGGTCGCGCCCGGCGATGCGGACTGGGCCGAGCTCTACAGCCAGTTCCCGCCCCACATCAGCGCACGTCAGATCTATGACCTGACCGTGGATCTCGTGCAGACCTCGTGCGGCTTCGGCGTGCCGCTCATGACGGTCGAGGCAGAGCGCGTCCTGCTCGACACCTGGGGCGAGAAGAAGGGGCCGGAAGGCGTCGCGGAGTACTGGCAGCAGAAGAACCTGTCGAGTATCGACGGTGCGCCGACGAAGCTCGGGTTGGATTGACCCGCGGCGCTTCAGCTTTCGGCTACGCAACCATGACGTCGACGGACAGCCGCTCCCCGAGGGCGTAGACGGTCGGCCAATCCTGGCTCTGTGCAGCCGATTCCAGTGCCTCGATCAGCGGCGTCTCCACACCTAGTTCGGCGAGCCACGTCGACACCGTGGCCGCGATCTGCTCCCCGGGCACCTCTTCGGCGCGCCGGCCGTGCAGGCGGTCGACCACCACGAAGGTCGGCGTTGCGGAGCGCCGGCGGCGGAAGTCGATGATGCTCATGCCAATTACACGCCACGGGCGTCAAAAAGGTTCACCGCGACCGAGCACACCTACCGTGGTCCTATGGATCGTTCAATGCGCGAGCGCATGCTCGCTGGTGACCTGTACATCGCCGACGACCCCGACTTGATCCGCGACTCCAAACGCGCACAGAAGCTCACCCACCAGATCAACGCACTCGACCCCACCGAGCTCGACGAACGAAACCGACTGCTTCGCGAGCTTCTCGGCGCATTTGGCGAGAACAGCGAAATCCGGCCGCCGCTGCAGTGCGACTACGGACACCAAACCACCATCGGTGCACGCACTTTCGCGAACTGGGGTCTCATCCTTCTCGACGTCGCACGGATCACCATCGGCGACGACGTGCAGATCGGGCCCAACGTGCAACTGCTGACCGCTACCCATCCACTGGAGGCGGGACCGCGCAGGGACAAGTGGGAAGCGGCCGAACCGATCGTGATCGGCGACAACGTGTGGCTCGGTGGCGGCGTCATCGTGTGCCCGGGCATCACCATCGGCGCGGACACCGTCGTCGGCGCCGGTTCCGTGGTCACGCGCGACCTCCCATCGCGGGTACTGGCAGTCGGCTCGCCGGCCCGGGCGATCCGCGAGCTCTAGGACACGTTTCGAAGCCAAACTAAGCATTTACCACCTCGGCAATCTACGGTGGTGTAAATATGTGCGGCGTGAGTGAAAATGCCGACGTGGCACAGGCTCGAGCGCTGCGCGCAGAGCTGCGTAGACATGCGTGGGACCTGGCGTCCAAGTTGTCCCGGATGGAGTCCCTGCCGGATGTGACGGCGTGGTCGGAGCGGGCGCGGTCCATGCGGCGCCGCGCCCGCGAGCTTCGCCAGGACCTCGATCACGCGAAGTTCCTGATCGAGCGCTTGCATGCCCGGTTCCCCAGCATCGACGCGACGAGCGCGTCGGCAGAAGCGCCGAACCCAAGTTATTGAGAACCTTCATTGATAATTGATCCGATTTGGTTAACGGTGCTAAGCGTCTCCGATGAAAGGCGGGCGCCGGTACCACGCCTGCTCGACGTCAACCCGGAGCAGTTGCACCGTGTGCGGTGCCTGTTTTCTGCCGCGATCCGCGATCTCAGCAACGAACGTCAGATCGGCTTCACGTCGAATCTCGACGTCGCCCGCGCGGCGTTGACCGACGCTGTGGCGGCATTGCTGACCCAGCCGCGGCCGTAGCGGCAAAGCCATACGGTGATATTTTCCTAGGTTCGGCGGACCTTGCACTGATAGCATCTGACCTGCAGGTTTTTGCACCGAAAGTGGCTCATCGGGAGGCTACGATGGATAGCGAAAAGTTGAACCGGACCATCACGTTGTCGTTGGTGGCACTGGCCGCGACCACGGGCGTCACGTTGGCCACCGCGGCCTCGGCATCGGCCGCCCCGGCAACCGATTGCACGACCGGTTGCGACGTCGGCGGCGTCGATACCGCCCCGCCGCCGTTCTTGAAGCTGAACGCACCGTTCCTCAAGTTCTGGAACATGCAGAAGGTGAACTTCCCCTTCATGAAGTTCGACAACCTGCAGAAGTTCGATAACTTGCTGAAGGTCAACGTCTTCCAGAAGTTCAACGCCCTCCAGAACAAGTGACCGCGGCCGGCGCACGGCTGGTCGAGTGCGCCGCGGACCTCGGCAAGGTGCTGGCTGCCGCGGGCTACTCACCCAGCGGGCTGGGTGGCGGGCGCATCGCGCCCAATTCCCTTGACGCCGTGGTGCTGGCCCGTCGCGGCGGTGGTCCGCTGGCCACGCTGGTGGAATTGTTTCTGGCCGGGTTACCGGTGTCCACTACCGTGGCCGCGGAAGCGCTGCGTCCGTTGAGCCTCGATGACCTTGTCGAGACGGGTCTGCTCACGCCGAGCGACGGCACGGTGCGGGCAAGCGTCTGCATCGGATGGGCCGACAACATGCTCGTCGCCCACGACTGGCAGGATGGCCGCCCGACTGGGCGGGACCACGTCGTCGCCGTCGCGCAGGCATCCATGACGCTCGCCGACCTCACGGTGCGGCTGCCGGACGTCGACGTGCTCGACGTCGGCACCGGCGGCGGCGTGCAGGCGTTCCAGGCCGCCGCTCATGCTGCGGCCGTGCTGGGCACGGACGTCAACACCCGTGCCCTTCGGCTGGCCGAGTTCGGCGCCGCACTCAACGAACTGTCCAACGTCGGCTGGCGCGAAGGCAGCCTGCTGGAACCCGCGGGCGAACAGACCTTTGACCTGATCACGGTCAACCCGCCCTTCATCATCTCGCCCGACAACACCTACCTCTGGCGCGACGCCGGGCAGGCCGCGCGCCGACCAGGCAGCCTCGGCCAACAGCTGGTGCACGACATCGTGCCCAGGCTGCGCCCCGGCGGTTGGGCCACGATGCTGGCCAGTTGGCCGCACCCGGCAGACGGCGACTGGGTGGCGCCGGTCCGGTCGTGGTTCGCAGGATCAGGTTGTGACGCTTGGGTTCTCCGCTTTGCCACACACGATCCCGTCGAGCATGCCGAGACCTGGCTGATGCAGAGTGTGCACGCAACCGCCGAGTTCGCCGCCGCCCTTGATCGCTGGCTGACGTTCTACCGAGACCAGGACATCGAGGCGCTGACCACCGGCGCAATCATCATGCAGCGCAATGACACTGGCGACGAACATCTGTGGACCGACGACATGCCGGGCTCTCCCACCGGCTCGGCCGGCGACCAGATTCAGCGGGTGTTCACGCACCGACGACGCCTCGCCCGGCTGTCCGACGGCGACCTACTCGACGCTGTGCTGGCCCCGCTGCCGGGCACGCGGCTGGATCAGGCGTTGTCCCGCGGCGACGGCGGCTACGAACCCGCGCCGACCCAGCTCTGGGTGCTGCCAGGGCTCAGCGTGTGTGCCACGGTGTCGCCACTGGCGCTCCCTGCGCTGCTCGAACTCGACGGGCAGCGCCCGCTGCGCGACCTCATCGCCGCGGCAGCCGATGCCACCGGCTTCGACCCCGACCAGGTCCGGGCCGACGCCCTCGCGGCAGCAACGCGACTGATCGAGCTGGGTCTGGTCGACTGGACCTGAGGTCCGCGCCGAGCCTATTTCGCAGTGCAGTTGGCGCACCCTTCTACACGCGGCGGCCGGGGGTCGTCGGGCTTGGTGGGATCGGGGTCGCCGAACCAGCGGGAGGGGCGGTGCTCGCCGTAGGTGTCGTGCCAGTCCCACCATTCGTAGGCCGCGTCCTGCGGATATCCCGGTGGCGAGTCCTCCCAGGTCTCCTGCCGCCCAAGTGCCGTCATGTCGAGGTAGCTCCACGAGGTGCCGAGCGCCTCATCGCCGCGGCTGTTGATGAAGTAGGTGCGGAAGACCGCGTCACCGTCGCGGATGAACGCGTTGGTGCCGTGCCATTCGTGCACGCCGAAGTCGACGTCGAAGTCGTCAGTGATGGTGTACCAGGGCATCTCCCAACCCATCCGAGCTGTCATCCGCGCAATGTGGGGCTGCGGGGCACGCGACGCGAACGTCAGGGTGGTGTCGCGGGCGTTCAGGTGCGCGACGTGCCCGACGTTGTCGGCGATCATCGAGCAGCCACGGCAGGCGTGGTCCGGCCAGCCCTTGACGCCCTCCTCGAAAAATGCCCGATAGATGACGAGTTGTCTACGCCCGTCGAACAATTCGGTCAGGCTCAGCTCTCCGTCGGGGCCGACGAACGTGTACTCCTTGGCGACCGGCGTCCACGGCATGCGGCGGCGCATCGCCGCCAGCTGGTCCCGCTGCCGCGTCAACTCCTTCTCCGCGAGGAGCATCTTCTGCCAGGCGGCATCCCATTCCGCCGCTGACACGATTTCTGGTTTCTGCATGGTGTTCCTCCTCGACGGAATCATTAAACAATTTTGTTGAATGTCTGCGTTCCAGCAGAGCATGATCCAGCGCTATAGTCAACAAGATGGTTGAAGATGAGGTGCTGGACCGGGCCTACGCCGCCTTGGCCGATCCGACGCGCCGCCGGCTACTGGAGACGCTGCGGCAAGGCGACGCGCGCATCACCGACCTGGCTGCGCCACTGCCGATGACCTTCGCCGGCGTCTCCCGGCATATCGGCGTGCTGGAGTCGGCAGGCCTGGTGCAACGCGATGTCCGCGGCCGCGAACGCTGGGTATCCCTGCGCCCTGACGGGCTGACCACGGCTCAGCAGTGGATCAACGAACAATCAAACTTCTGGTCGGTGCGGGCGGATGCCCTCGCAGATCGTTTGCGCCGCAAAGGAACTGGACAATGACAGAACCCGTTACCGTGCGCGTGCAGCGCATCATGCCGGCAGTCCCGGACGTGGTGTTCGGAGAATGGCTGGACGTCGAGTCACTGGCGGACTGGATGTGTCCACGCCCGTCTCGGTGCGTCGCCATCACCGTCGAACCCCATGTCGGCGGCAAGCTGCGGTTCGACGTCGACCACGACGGCACCGGCACCATCGTCCTGGTCATCGGGCACTTCCTGGAGATCGACCGCCCCCGCCTGCTGCGTTTCACGTGGAGCAATTCGAACTGGCCGGACCCAACCATGGCGAGCGTCGTCAACGTGACCTTCGAACCCCACGGCGAGGGCGAGACGCTGATGGAGATCGAGCACTCGCTGCTGCCGGCGTACGAGCAGGAGAACTTCCACAACGGCTGGGCGCTGACGGCGGAACAGTTGGAGGCGGTACTGCGCGGTCGTACGCCGAGCGTGTAGGAATCGGCATAGGAGTCCGCTCAGGACGTTGCCCGCACCCCGCGACACGTCGTCGCGCAAGCCCGGTGTCCACTGCTACCGTCGCCCCGTGGATCTGACCGACTCGTACACCCGCGCGCTGCCGCAGCACATCCGCGACCGGTACGAGTTCATCGAGACCCGCAACGCCGCCGCGATCCTGGCCGCCACCAACCCGCAGCGGTTCGATGAACTCCTCACCGCCCTGCACGAATTTCAGCTCCGCACCGACGATCTCGTCCAGCCTGGTGGCCAGGAGACCGAACTCGCGGCGCGGCTCAACACCGCGTTCCGCACCAAGGGCTGGCGCGAAGCGCGCGTCGATACCCGAATCCGTCTGGAGCTGCGCAAGATGCCGCACAAGCCGGCCGGCGAGGCGCACCCCACCCTGGAGGACACCGAGGTGTTCAACGAGGGCTACAAGGTGGACAACTTCGTCGACCGGCTGGCCCTGGACGTGGAGTGGAATGCCAAGGACGGCAACCTCGATCGGGACCTCAGCGCCTACCGCGCGCTGTACGACGCGGCGCTGATCGACGTCGCCGTCATCATCACCCGCACGCAGACCGACCTGCGGACGTTGGGTCACCGGCTGGGCATCGAGGCCGGCATGGACGACGAGCGCGCCCGCCGCATCCTGGCCACCACGACCACCACCAACACCGAGAAGCTGCGGCCCCGGATGCAGCGCGGCGACAGCGGCGGCTGCCCGCTGCTGGCCGTCGCCATCTGCGCCCGCACCTGGGCTGACCACGCGCAGGACCAGGAATCTCCGGAAACAACACCCGACATCGGCCTCTGGGAGACCTGACCTGTCGGTGCCATCGCCTACGATTTCGTGAAGATCTTCTCCGTTCGAAAAGATCTAATTCGAAGGTAGGAGTGACAACGTGGCGAAACGCAGCGACCAGGCCGGCGCCCAGACAAAGGCCGTCCCCCTGCGCGATATCGCCGCGCCGCCGCCGCTGCCCACCGTAGACGGCGGCTGGAAAACCGTATTGGCCGATCCCCCTTGGCGTTTCACCAACCGCACCGGCAAGGTCGCGCCGGAGCACCGGCGCCTGGACCGCTACTCCACGCTCGACCTCGAGGCCATCTGCGACATCCCGGTGTCCACCGTCGCGGCGCGTGACTCGCACCTGTACCTGTGGGTGCCCAATGCGCTGTTGCCCGAGGGACTCAAAGTCATGGAAGCCTGGGGCTACCGCTACGTCTCCAACGTCATCTGGGCCAAGCGGCGCAAAGACGGCGGGCCCGACGGCCGCGGCGTCGGCTTCTACTTCCGCAACGTCACCGAGATCATCCTGTTCGGCGTGCGCGGCAGCATGCGCACGCTGCCGCACGCCCGCAGTCAGGTCAACATGATCGAGACGCGCAAGCGCGAGCACTCCCGCAAGCCCGACGAGCAGTACGGCTTCATCGAGGCCTGCTCCCCCGGCCCGTACCTGGAGTTGTTCGCCCGGCACCCGCAGCCGGGCTGGACGGCGTGGGGCGACGAGTCCGCCGACGAGGTGACGCCGCGCGGACAGGTGCACAGAGGATACGAAGGTGGCGCCATCTCAGGCTCAATTGGCGGCCCCGGCCGCCGAGTCCCGCCTGTGACCAAGCACGTCCGGCTGGACCCGACGACGGCCGAACGCATCGGCAAGGAACTGCGCATCCGCTACGAGAACGGCGAGAGCATCCGCCAGCTCGCCGAGGAGACCGGCTACGGCATCACCCGGGTGCGCGGACTGCTGGAGCGGGCCGGCACCACGTTCCGCGGCCGCGGGCCCCAATAGCCGACCCCCGATCGCCGGCCCCAACACAATGGGCCCCGCCGAAGCGGGGCCCATTGTCAGCTGTTTGCGGTCTACCAGACCCGCACGTAGTCGACGAGCATCTCGGCCGGGTAGCTGCCACCCTTGGGGTCGCCACCACCGGAACCGGCCACGGCCAGGTTCAGCACCGGGAACACCCGGTAGTCGGGCAGGTTGAACGGCCAGTCGTCCAGCGAGTTGGCCGCCACGGTGAAGTACGGCTGCATGCCGTCGACGTAGTCCTGCCAGAAGGACATGCCCTGGTCATTCCACGTGACGCGCCAGCGGTGCCAGGCACCGTCGATCGGGTGCGGGTGGGTGTCGAACGACGTGCCATCCGACCGGGCGTGCACGGTGGTGCCCGACGGCCAGTCGCGGTTGCCGTACCACTCGGCCAGGTCGATCTCGCCGCCGACGACCGGGTGGTCGTTGGACAGCCACCAGGCCGGCCAGCAACCGTCGGTCAGGCAATTGAACTTGATCCGGGCTTCCCAGGTGGTGTTGATACCGCCCCAGAAGGTGCCGAAGACCTTGCCACTGGTGTATCTCCCGTTGCCATCGCGCGTCGCACGGATGACGAGGTTGCCGTTGCCGTCCAGGAAGACGTGCTCACGGTCGTCGCGGTACTGCCCCATGTTCTCCGGGCGGTCCCAGAACACCGGGTTCTTGATGAGCTCACGCGCCGGGGAGATGTTCCACTTGGCCGGGTCTGGCCGCGAGCCGGCGGGGCCGTCAAACTCGTCGTGGAAGATGTAGCTGGGCGTTTGCGCGGCTGGCGGCGGGGCCAGCGGCGCAGTGGGCGAGCTGCCCGGTTGGGAATCCGCGAGGGCGGTGGGGGTCGGCATCGCGGCGGCGGCCAGCAGGCCGAGCCCCGACGCGCGCATCATGTTTCGACGATCCATTTCCGGCACAGTGCAATATACAAGCCGTTCGGACAGACTTGACGCAACTTGCGACACGCTTGAAATCACCTGTCAGAGCTACGTTCTCATCACCTTCATGCAGCCCTGGTCACGCCGACAGCAAAATATTCCCAGGATGGGGTCGCCGCGGCTACCAGCGCATCCACTCGACAATGCCTGAATCAGCAATACCGAACACCCGACGGCTGCAGCAAAGCGGGTATTCGGCATCGCAGAAAAAACTGAAACCGACCGGTAACGCCCCGGTCGGGTTCAGCGTCCGGACTGCTGACCTTCCCAGACCTGGCCTTCCTGACCGGCAGCGGCGGCTGCCGATGCCGCCGAAGCCGACGCAGCAGCCGCGGCCGCCGATGCGGACGCGGAGGCGTACGCCGCCGAGCCCTGCGGGCTACCCAGCGAGTTGCCGGGGCTGCCCGGGGTCGCGAATGCCGCCTCACAGTTCAGCGACAGCAAAACCTGGCTGCTGCTCGAACCACCACTGTTGGCCGGCGCCGCCACCGTGCGGGCCACCTGATTGGTCACCACACAGTTCGGCCACTGGAGCTGATCGCCAACCGTCGTCGACACCAGCGGCTTGAATCCCGCGCTCGACGACGCCGACCGCGCGTCACCGAACTTCTGACCGACCACGTTCGGCGGGGAGCCGGCAGCAGCCACGCCGCTGCACATCAGAGCCACAGCACCAAGTGACGTCGCCGCGGCAACACTCCATGCGATTTTCATAGCCGCCTATCCTGCCTTAACTGGCGGCGCAGCGCTCATCGTCGACGCGGTTGTCGCCGGCGGAGCCCACGTCTCCGTCGCGCCGTTGTTGAAATCGGGCACCTGAGGGCTATTGAAAACGGTGTTGGTCGGGGCGTGGTCCGAGCCGGCGACCACCCCGTCATCAGTCACTCCGCCGCTGATTGCGCCAAGCGCTCCCAGGGCGACCATCGCCGCGGCACCCGCCAACCCCACGCGAGTTCTTGTCGAATTCATAGGACAACTGTCGCTTAAGTGTGATAACAGGGCAAGTCAATTTGACGTTAACTGCAATACTCCAACGCCGACGTCAATAACCATTGCCGCAGTTCAACTGGTCAATATGGGTACTGCTGCGGATATTGCTGCGGGTACTGCCCATAGGGATATTGCTGCGGATATTGCGGCTGTCCCGGGTAGTACGGGTTGGCCGGCGGCTGGGATTCCGCCGGCTGGTCGGGCCCCTTGGGCACCTGGATCGGGATCGGCACGGGGACGAACGGCAGCCGGATGTAGCTCGTCGTCATGGTCGGCGTGGTCGAGGTCGTCGTCTCCGTCGTCGACGGTGGTGGCGGTGGCGGAGCCTCGGTCGTGGTGGGTGTGGTGGCGGTCGTCGCCGGCGGCGGAGTCGTCGTCGGGGCGTGCGTCGCGGTGGTGTGCGTCGGCGCCGGCGCGTGCGTGACCGGTGGTTGGTACGTCGGGCTGGGCTGCGGCGGTGGCGGCGCGGGGACCTCGTTGGTCACGGTGACCGTGCTGGGCGGCGGCGGCTCGACCGGCGGCGGTGGCGTCGGCGATGCGCTGACCGACGGCGGCGGAGTTGTCGGCGGCGCGACGGGCTTGCGGTCACCGGTGAGCGCGACGGTCACACCACCCACCGCGGCGATCGCGGCCAGTGTCGCGACACCGAACACGATGAGCGGAAGCCGCTGCCAGGCCTTGGACGGCTCGGCGACCACCGGCCCGGCCGGCGCCACATACTGCGCGATGGCCCGAGTGGTCGTGGTCTCGCCGAAGGCGTCGTCGCCGGTGTAGGGCAGCAGGTCGCCGCCGCCGTCGGAGTCCTCGGACCAGGCCAGAGACGGGCCGGAGGCCTTGACCACCCGGGCGGCTGCGGTGTCGGTAAGCAGGTCGAGTTCGGGGATGGCCGCGGGCGCGGTGGCCAAGCCGCCGTCGACAGCGGCGGTCGGCGCGGTCCCGCTGGACAGTGCGGCGGGCGCCATCCCAGTCTGGGCGTCGGCGTCGGCGCCGTACACCGCGAACAGGGCGGCACCCACCGCGGCATCCAACGCGGGCTGCGGGCTGGTGACCAGAGTGGCCGCGGCACCACGCGCCTCAAGGTGTTCGGCCAGCCGGGCGCTGATCATCGGTATCCGGGCGCCCCCGCCGACCGCGACCACCGAGCTGACGGCCTGCCACGGAATCTTGTTGCGCTGCAACATGTCGTCGAGCTCCGCCAGCACCCCGGCCAACGGTTCGGCCAACAGCCCGGACAACTCGGCGCCGGTGACCTCGACGTCGCCCTGGTAGCCCGGAATGTCCACCGGCACACTGGCCGCCTCGGCCTCCGACAGATGTTCTTTTGCCGCACAGCAGGATTCACGGAGTTTCTCCAGTGAACTCACAGCGGCGGTGCCTGAGGTATCCACGCCATCGGAGCCGCTGACCCGGGCGAGCACATGCGACAGCAACGCCTGGTCCACACCCTCGCCGGAGAAATCGGTGTGCCGCACGGTCTCGACGGGCTCGAACGACGAGTCGGCCGCCGCCAGCGTGATACTGGTACCGCCGCCACCGAAATCGAGCAGCGCGGCGGTACCGGTGGCCGGCAGTCCCGGATTGGCGTGCAACGCGGTCAGCGATGCCACGGCGTCGGACACCAGCCGTGCCGGAACGCCGTTGGGCGCCAGACTGGGGTTGGACCGCATCGCGGCGCGCATCGCGCGTAGCGTCGCGGTATCCCAGTGTGCCGGAACGGAAATTGCCAGCTGCCCCGTCGGCGGTTCGCCGCCGGACGCCTCGATCATGGCATCGAGCGCCTCGGCCACCAGTTGGTCGGCGTGATACGACGTACCGTCGGGCGCCACCATCGGCACGGGATCACCGACACGTTCGACGAAACCGGTGAGCGTCACGGCGCTCTCCGCGGCAGCACGATCTTCCGGGGACCGCCCGACCTGGGGCGCGCGGTCGCGGAACAGGCTCAACACCGCGCGCCGCACCATGGGCGGTTCACCGACGCGCGCTGCGACCAGGTTGGTTGTCCCGATCGACAACCCCAGCTGGTGGCTCATAACCCCACCACCCTAACGTGCGGCCGCGTTGACGCGGCTCGGGACACGTGCGAACGGCGTTCTCCCAGATTGCTTTTCGTCCGCTGTGTCCAGGCTGTGGACAGAGCAGGCCGGCTGTCGACCGCACCTGCGACGCGACGATGTCGCTCAAGAACGTGAATTTCACGCTGAAGCCCGATGCTGCCCTTCATATCTGATCACTTGGCAACGGCGATCAGCGCTCCCGGTTGCAGCCATCGCATGACCTTCACCAGCGTGCCGTCGTCGATCGCCACGCACCCGGCGGTCGGGCCGTCACCGATGTGCAGGAAGAACGCGCCACCGTTACCGGGCACCCGTTGCGGGTTGACGCCCATGACGACGGCGTACTTGTAGGGCGCGATGTCCAGGTTCTCGGTACCGCTGGCCGGGTCGGTATCAAACGGGCACTGCGCCTTCTTGCACACCTGCATGGTGTTGTAGGTGGGGCTCTTCGTATCGCCGTCCCACCAGTGGTCCGGTGTGGTCTGGACGTATTGCAGACCCGTCCCCGGGTTGGGCGCGGTACCGAACGCGAACGGCAACGTGAAGATGCCCATCGGGGTCTGAAGGTTGCCGTCGTGGCTCTGCGGCACCATGCCCCTGGAGCCGACATGAGCCGGGATCCCGACAGCAACGGCGTCCCAGCCTGCGGGGCCGCGCTGGTAGACGTCCATCTTGGCCGACGAACCGCCCACGCCCACAACCGAAATCACCTGCGTGGCCGAACCCACCGAGTTGGCAAACCAGGGCGTGACCACCGCGTTGCCGACAGGAGCCAGTGCCACCGACACCGCGGCAGCACACAGCAAAGCGAACAGTCGGCGCACCCGTCCATGGTCGAGAACCGCCCTCAGGAAGGTCAAGCCAGGGCGGGTCAAGGTTTGGGCACGATAGGGCTTCGGCCGGGTACCGGCGAATCAGCGACAGCGCCGCGGCGTCCTGGACTCAGCAGCGGCAGCCACACCAGGAACCACAGACCACCCAGCAACCAGCCGGCCAGCACGTCGGTCGGGTTGTGCACGTTGAGCACGACGCGGCTGACCCCGACGAACACCACGATCACCGCGCACAGCACCTCGATCAGCCGGATGTGGGCCACCTGAGCCATCCGGAACACCGCACACAGCCCCAGCGCGCCTGCCATGGTGCCCAGCGCATGACCCGACGGAAACGACCACGACGTTTCGTGCGCCAGCGCCGTCAACGGCCGGGCACGTTGCGCGATGTCCTTGGCAACGTCGGTGACCATTCCGGACAGCGCGGCACCGAACAGCAGGAAGATCGCGGTGCGCCGCTGCCGGCGGGCCAGCGCGACGAACGCGACCACCGCGGCAGTTATCTGGAAGGTCCACGGACCGAACACGAACGACAACGATTTCCAGGCCTGCACCCAGCCGGGATGCGCCAGGCCGTAGCGGTGCGCGGGTTCGAGCAATGACTCGTCGAGCGTCGTCACCCATGACCACTGGGCGACCCAGCCCACCCACAGCAGGGCGTAGCCGATCGCGGCCGCGGCGGCGACCAGCCAGCGGTTGCGGTTCGTCACCGGTCTCCTTTCGGGGTGCGCTCGAGCACCACAAATTCGCTACGGCCCGGAACCTATTCGTCACGGCGATGAAACAAACTGACCATAGCTTCGCTAACCATGACCCAAGACCTCAGCCAGGAGCAGCAGCCGCCGGCCGCTGCACCAGAAGTCGATCAGGACCGGTTGACCGCGACGCGAGAAACTCTGGAGGACTACACCCTTCGTTTCGCGCCGCGCAGCTACCGGAAGTGGTCGACGCGGGTGGTGGGTATCTCGGCGCTGGGCGGCATCGCCTACCTGGCCGACTTCGCGATCGGCGCCAACATCGGCATCTCGTACGGCACCACCAATGCGCTGGCCGGAATCGCGATCTTCGCGGTCGTCATCCTGCTGACCGGGTTTCCGGTGGCCTACTACTCGGCCCGGTACAACATCGACCTGGATCTGGTGACCCGCGGCAGCGGGTTCGGCTACTACGGCTCGGTGGTCACGAACGTCATCTTCGCGACGTTCACCTTCATCTTCTTCGCCCTCGAGGGCTCGATCATGGCCCAGGGCCTCAAACTGGGCCTGGGCCTGCCCCTATGGCTCGGTTACGCGGCGTCGACACTGATCATCTTCCCGCTGGTCATCTACGGCATGAAGGTGCTCTCGACGCTGCAGGTCTGGACCACCCCGCTGTGGCTGGTCCTGATGGTCGCGCCGTTCGGGTACCTGCTGATCTCGCACCCGGAATCGATCCACGACTTCTTCGCCTACCAGGGCGCCAATGGCGTCAAGGGCTTCGACATGGGTTCGACGCTGCTGGCCGCGGGCGTCTGCCTGTCACTGATCGCCCAGATCGCCGAGCAGAACGACTACCTGCGGTTCATGCCGCCGAAGACCCCGGAGAACAAGCGGTCGTGGTGGACCTGGCTGCTCCTGGCCGGCCCGGGCTGGGTGTTCTTCGGCGCCATCAAGCAGATCATCGGCCTGTTCCTCGCGGTCTACCTGATCGGCCACGTCGCCGACAGCGCCGGCGTGGCCAACCAGCCGGTGCACCAGTTCCTGGAGATCTACGACAACTTCCTGCCCAAGTGGCTGGCCCTGACCCTGGCCGTCATCCTCGTGGTGATCAGCCAGATCAAGATCAACGTCACCAACGCCTACTCGGGCTCGCTGGCCTGGACCAACTCCTACACGCGCATCACCAACCACTACCCGGGCCGCATCGTGTTCCTCGGCGTCAACCTGCTGATCGCGCTGGTGCTGATGGAAGCCAACATGTTCGACTTCCTGAACACGATCCTCGGCTTCTACGCCAACTGCGGCATGGCCTGGATCGTGGTCGTAGCCAGCGACATCGCGATCAACAAGTTCGTGCTGAAGCTCTCGCCGATGAAGCCGGAATTCCGCCGCGGCATGCTCTACGCCTTCAATCCCGTCGGCTTCGGGTCCATGCTGATCGCGGCGGGCCTGTCGGTGATCGCATTCTTCGGCGGGCTGGGTGAGGCCCTGCGGCCGTACTCGCCGCTGGTGGCGATCGGGCTGGGCCTGGTGCTGCCGCCCATCTTCGCCATTGCCACCAAGGGCAAGTACTACCTGCGCCGCACCGATGACGGCATCGACCTGCCGATGTACGACGAGTACGGCAACCCGTCCGACGAGCACCTGCTGTGCCAGAACTGCCACCACGAGTACGAGCGCCCGGACATGCTGGCCTCGGCGGCCGGCGGCTACATCTGCTCGCTGTGCCTGGCGACCGACAAGACCGGAGAACACGTCCTGCCCGCACAGCACTGACCAGGGGCCTACGCTGGGGGCATGCCTGTTCTGCTGCGCAAGCTGCTCGGCATCGGCAACCTGCCCGATGACATCCGCGAGCAGCTCCAGTCCGAAGGGCTGCTGCACGTGGCCGAGTTCGTCCCGGTGACCTTCCGGTTCTCCGGCCACGTGCCCGGCAAGGTCGCCAAGAGCACTCTCCGCAGCCTGGTGGGAGCCGTGGTGATCACCGAGAAGCGGCTGCTCGGCACGCTGTCGTCGGTACCGAAGAAGGGCGCCAAGACCGTCAACCACCTGTGGGACGAGCCCGACGGCACCATGGTGCGCGCCGAGTTGGACGAGTCCGGTCTGCTGCTGGACGCCCCCGACCTCTCTGCCGTCGATCCGAGTTTCGAGGGCTCGATGTCGCTGCGCTACAAGGCGCCGCTACCCACCGATCTGCTGGCCGCGCTGCCGGCCCGGGCGTTCACCTTCGACGTCGCCAACAAATACGTGTATCTGGCCTGCGGGATGCCGCCCACCACCTGAATCGGCCGGGGCGTAGCGTCGGGCCGATGACGATCCGGTACGACGATGTGCTGCGTGAGCAGATCGGCACGCACCTCGCCGGACACCGGCGCCGGGTGGTCGACGACCCGACCAAACGCCACGCCGCGGTGGCCATCGTGCTGGTGGACTCGGACCCGGGCGAGGACCGCATCGACCCGGCACCGGTCGACGAATGGATCGGCGGACGGCCGTTGCCCGACCAGAACCTGGACGGCCGCATGGTCGACGTCGCCGGGGGTGCGGCGTTTCTGCTGTGCCGCCGCACCTCCCGGCTGAACTCCCATTCCGCGCAGTGGGCGCTGCCCGGCGGACGCCTCGACCCCGGCGAAACCGTCGTCGACGCCGCGCTGCGGGAGCTGCATGAAGAGGTCGGCATCAAGTTGTCCGACGAGTCGGTGGTGGGACTGCTCGACGACTACGCGACGCGCTCCGGCTACGTCATCACACCGGTGGTGGTGTGGGGCGGCGGCCGGCTGGACCCGCAGCCCTCCCCCGACGAGGTGCTGGCCGTGTACCGCGTCGGGCTGCACCAGTTGCAGCGGCCGGACTCGCCGCGGTACATCTCGATTCCCGAGAGCGACCGTCCGGTGGTCCAGATTCCGCTCGGCAACGACCTCATCCACGCGCCCACGGGGGCGGTGCTGCTGCAGATGCGCTGGCTCGGCCTGGAAGGGCGCCCCGACCCGGTGGACGAACTCGAGCAGCCGGTCTTCGCCTGGCGGTGACACCAGTGATTTCTGCACGATTCGGTCCGCTGAGCGACCCTTTTCGTGCATAAATCGCGGGGCGGTCGGCCACCCCGACGTCAGCAGCCCCCGGCTGGATCAACTGGCCGCCGGCGGCATCCTGTTCTCCCGGGCCCAGCTGCGCGAGGACCGCAGGCTGGCACCGAGACCGGTCCTGGAGCGTCAGGCCATGTCCCCCGATTGGGGGACCACGAATTCATCCGGTCCGGGGTCCAGCTGGTGGACAGACCGCCGGCGCCTGCTGAGGAAGGCTTGGGTCAACCGCAAAAGCCCACAGCAGCAGGAGAATTCAGATGAGCATCGTCACCCGCTGGGTCAGCTACTTCATCATCGTCATCGGCCTGACTGTCGCGCCCGGACTGATCGCCATCGGCCTGGCCACGTCCGCCCACGTCTGATCATGTCCGGGCGACCACGAAAATCCGGCGGAACGGGAAGAACGTCGTCCCGTCGGACTGGCGTGCATAGGCCTGAGCCAGCAATGGAATGATCTCCCGCCGGTACTGCTCCCAGGCGTCGTCGCTGAGCCGGGAGCGGACGTCGGTCAGCGCGGTACCCGTGATCCAGTCCAGCACCGGGGTTTCACCGGTCAATTGGTGCAGATACGTGGTCTCCCAAGCGTCGACGGTGCAGCCCGCAGCGGTGAGCAGCGCCGCGTAACCGGCCGGATCGTCGACCACATTCGTCTCCCGGAACCGGATATCGGCCAGCGCCTCGGCGAACTCCGGACGCCGCGCCACCTCGCGCACGGCCTGATGCGACGGCGAGTCGAAATTGCCTGGCACCTGAAAGGCCAGCCAGGCGCCTTTCGGCAGCTGTGTCACCCACCGCCGCAGCAACTCCCGATGTTCTGGAATCCATTGCAGCACCGCGTTGCTCACCACCACATCGGTGTCCGGCGCGGGCGACCAGTCCGCGGCGGCGACCACCCGGGCGTCGACACCGCGAGCCCGCGCGGCCTCGACCATCTCCGGCGAGTTGTCCACCGCTTCGATCACCGCGTCCGGCCAGCGCTGCGACAGCGTGGCGGTCAGGTTCCCCGGTCCGCAGCCCACGTCTGCGACCCGCCGGGGAGTCTCGGCACCGACGCGTGCCAGTAGGTCGTAAAAGGGGCGGCCGCGGTGGTCAGCGAAGGCGAGATAGGTCTCGGGGTTCCACACATCCCCATCCTGCCGCCGGATCCTGGTGAGTGCCTGACATTCTGTTGGGTGATGGACGAGTCAGTACGCGCACTCTGGCAGTCGCTGGGCCTTCCGGGCCTGATCGACGTGCACACCCACTTCATGCCCAAGAACGTCATGGACAAGGTGTGGAAGTACTTCGACAGCGCCGGGCCGCTGACGGGCCGCCCCTGGCCGATCACGTACCGCACCGAGGAGCAGCACCGACTGGAGACGCTGCGCGGTTTCGGAGTGCTGGCGTTCACGTCGCTGGTTTATCCGCACAAGCCCGATATGGCGGCCTGGTTGAACCAGTGGGCCGCTCAGTTCGCCGCCCAGACCCCTGATTGCCTGTCCACCGCGACGTTCTACCCCGAGCCCGGTGCGGGCGCCTACGTGGCCGACGCCATCGCCGGCGGCACCCGCGTCTTCAAGGCACATGTTCAGGTCGGCGGCTACCACCCGGCCGACCCGCTGCTCGACGACGTCTGGGCCACCATCGCCGACGCCGGTGTCCCGGTGATCATCCACTGCGGTTCCGGCCCGACACCCGGTGCGCACACCGGCCCAAGCCAGGTTCGTACCGTGCTGGACCGCTACCCGAACCTGAAGCTGATCATCGCGCATCTGGGCATGCCCGAATACAGCGAATTCCTCGACCTGTGCGAACAATTCGACGGCGTGCACCTGGACACCACCATGGCGTTCACGCCGTTCATCGAGGAAACCATGCCCTTCCCACCGGCCGAATTGCCGCGCCTCGGCCAGCTCGGTGACCGCATCCTGTTCGGCAGCGATTTCCCGAACATCCCGTACCAGTACGCCGAGTCCCTGAACGTGCTCACCAAGGTCGCCCCTGACGACGATTGGTTGCGAAAAGTGCTCTACCGCAACGCCGCCAGCCTGTTCGATCTCTGAGTTCCGCAGACGCGTTTCGCCGGCGCGGGTTAGCATCGGCCGTGCCCAGTACGCCACCCGGCGATACGTTCGCTCTGCCCTTGCCCGTGCCCGACGTCCCAGGCGCCGACAGCACCGCGCGGGGGTTGCCGCGCCGCGCCGACCTCACCTGGCAGCAGAAATTGATCGTCGACTCCTCCGCGGTGGCCGACCTGGGGCTCCGCACCGCCCTGGCCTCCGTGATCGGCGCCGGCATGATCCCGCGCATGGCTGCCGCGGCGATGCGAAACCGTGCCGGCGACGACCCGGACGCCCTGCGGTTCTACGCCGAACTCGCCGCGACGAAGGACCCACAGCAGTGCTTCCCGGCTCCTACCGAATTGCCGCGCGTGGCGAGCCGTTCCGCAAATCTCGTGGCGGAGCGGGTCGCCCGTGGCCGGGTGCGCAACATCTCTTTCCAGAGCAGCTTCGAGGCCGCCTATCCGGGCATCCGCGAACGGCGCCGCAGCTACGCGCGCAACAACGTGGTGCACGCCCAGCACTGGCAGCACGATGACGGGCCGCACCCCACGCTGTGTGTGATCCACGGGTTCATGGGCTCGCCGTACCTGTTCAACGGTCTGTTCTTCTCGCTGCCGTGGTTCTTCCGCTCCGGGTATGACGTATTGCTGTACACGCTGCCGTTCCACGGCCCCCGGGCCGAGAAGAACTCGCCGTACAGCGGCTACGGCTTCTTCATGGACGGCATCCCCGGCTTCGCCGAGGCCATGGCGCAAGCGGTGCACGACTTCCGGTCCGTCCTCGACCATCTGGAGGACACGGGCGTCGATCGCATTGCGTTGACCGGGATGTCGTTGGGCGGCTACACCTCAGCACTCATCGCGTCGGTGGACGATCGGATCCAGGCCGTGATACCGAACGTGCCGGTGGTGACGCCGGACCGGACGGTCGACGAATGGTTCCCGGCCAACCTGCTCGTCAGGCTGGGCAACCGGTTGGCGGGCACCGACGAGGACCTGGTCGCGGCTGCCGGCCGCTATCACTCGCCGCTGAACTACGCGCCGCTGGTACCGGAGGAGCGCCGACTGATCATCGCTGGCCTCGGCGACCGTCTGGCGCCGCCGCAGCAGGCCGAAATGCTTTGGGAACACTGGGATCGCTGCGCGTTCCACTGGTTCCCGGGCAACCACATCCTGCATGTCAGCCAACCCGACTATCTGCGCCGGATGACCAAGTTCATGAGCCCGTTCATGTTCGACTGATCCGCGTACCGGCTCAGCTGACTGCAGCGGGCGCGGGGCTGTTCTCCAGTTCCGCAAGCAGTTCGGCGGTCAGCACACCCGGGCGCGTGCCGAGACCACCGGTCGACGCCGGGGCCATCGCCGCCAGCAACGCCCCCTGCCGACCGGATTCCCGCGCCAGGCCGTCGACGCCAGCCGCGGCAGGCGCGTTGGCAGTGCGGACCGCACAGGCCGCGGAAATGGTTGCGCCGGGGGAAAACTCGAGCACGGTCCACAATTCGGTGGTCGATGACAGGGCGGCCAGACATGCCGGCAGCCGCTGGTCGGCGGGCAGTCCATAGGCCGTCAGGTAGCCGTCTCCGTCACGGACCGCGCGCCAGGTTTCGCGGGCATCAGGTGCGACCAGTGCGGGGGCCGCGTCAGTGACCGCGACAGGAACCCCGGCCTCGCGCAGCTGATCGGCCAGCCGGCGGGCCACCTTCTCCGCCGTATCGGCGAGCGGCAGGTCCGACGACCGTGCCTGCAGCGCAGCAATATTCGACACCGCCGCCACCGTCACACTGACCCACGCGCGGTGCGCACCGTCGAGCTGACGTTCGGTGACGCGCACCGAGTCGCACCGGACGCCATAGCGGTCCACGTACGCCGCGACGAGAGGCAAAGCGTGGTAGGGGAATTCCTCGGCTTCCAGTACCACGGTGACCTGATCCGCCGCGGCCGGCGCCGTGCCCCGCCGGTTCCGGCGCCACACCGCGACGCGGCGGGCCACCATGGTGGTCAGGAACAGCCCGCGCCACCAGGCGAACACCAGCAGCACAACGGCAACCGCCACGCCCAGGATCCACTTCTGCGGCGTCGTGTGCCACGGGTAGGTCATGGCTGCCGGGATGATCACCAGCAATGCCAACGTGATTCGGGCCGTCATCGGGCGCCGTCCTTTCTGCGGTACGCGACCAGGGCGATCAGTGCGGCGATCGCCAGCACTGCCGCACCGGCGAACGCGATGGTCCGGGGCGTGGTGTCTTTCGGGGCGGGCTCGGGCGGCATCGCAACGGACACGGCCTTGGGTGCTGAACCGGTCGCCGGCAGATCCCAGGTCAGTGCGGCAACCGGGTCGACGACCCCGGCGCCCACCAGGTTCGACGGCATGCGCGCGGCACCGTGCGCGGTGGCGGTGAGTCGGCGCGTCACGTCAGCGGCGTTGAGCGCGGGAAAACGACTGCGCACCAACGCGGCAACGCCCGCGACATACGCCGCGGCGTAGCTGCTGCTGCGCAATGGGAATAGGTCGCCCCGCTCGTTGGGCAACGCGTTGGCCAGACCCTCGACTCCAGTCGACGCGATGTTCTCCCCCGGCGCGGCGATGCCGACCCACGGGCCGGGTGTGGTGAAGTCCGACGGCTGTCCAGCGGCGTCCAGTGATGCCACCGACAGCACGTACGGCTGCCACCAGGACGGAATCGACACGGACTTGACACCGGCCCAGTTGCGCGGATCGGCCGCATTGCCGGCGTTGTCGACAGGGTTCGCCTCGCACGACGGGCCACCCGCCAAGCCGGCCCGATCATTGCCGGCTGCGGCGACGATCACCGCATCCTTTTCTTGCACAGCATATTTCAGGGCCGCACCCAGCTCGGTCTGATCGACGGGTCGATCAGCGGGTACGCAGGTGGCCGCCGTGACGGCAATGACCTTGGCGCCCAGGTCCGCTGCGTGCACCACGGCCCGAGCCAGCGTCGCGACCTCGTTGTTGGCGTGCGCCGCAACCGGGTCTCCCCCGTTGCCGCGCGGCGCGTACCGCTCGGAGGTCTGGCGGATCGCGAGAATCCGGGCACCTGGTGCGACGCCGGAGAATCCGTCCGCGCCGGGTTGCCCGGCGATCAATCCGGCGACCAGAGTGCCGTGGCCGTCGCAATCGGTAAGCCCGTCAGTGTTTTCCACGAAATCACCGCCGGCCTGGACATTGGGGAGCCGCGGTCCGGGATGTACGCCCGTGTCGATGACCGCCACCGTCTGCCCGTCACCGCGGCTGAAAGCCCACGCGCCCGGCACGTTCAGCAGGGTGTGTCCTGGTCCGGGCGCACCCGGATCGGTGCTGGGCAGGACGCCGGCCGTGACGCACTGTCCGCGCTGGCCCATCGGTGCGAGGGGGCCGACACTGCCCGACGGCGGCGTGGCATGCTCGTCGACGTGCGGCGGCACGACGGCACCGGCGGTCGGCGCCAGCGCCGACGGCACCATCGCGGCTGAGGCGGCGAAAGCGACTGTCAAGACGGAGATTCCGCGCCGGATGGCCACCATCACCGGTTGATGACCCAGGCGAACAGACCCACCAGGTAGGCCAGCACCGGGATCAGTGAAGCGTCCAAGGCGGTGGCCGCGAAGCCGACCAAGCGACGCATCGGCAATGAATAGGTCTGCGGGTCGGCCACCTGAGGGTTCAGTGCAGCCACCACGCCGACTGCCACGAGCACCGCAAGTACACCCAGCGACCACCACGCGTTCGAGTACTGCCCGCCGGCGACGAAGGCCGTAAGCAGCACGGCCGCAACCAGGTACGGCTGGCTCAGCAGCCACACCTTGCACGGCACGGAGTCCCAGATCCGGGCCCTCAGCGCCGTCGCGAGGGCGGCGGCCACAACCACGTACCAGGCCCACGGCGACGGGTGCGTCCCCGCCACCAGAACCACCGACCCTGCCGCGATGGTCAGCACGGCACCGGCGAGGAATCCGGTCTGGTGCGCGTCACATACGCGGACCCGGCGCGGCAGATCGGCCAGCACGGACACCGGCAGCGCCGAGGGCGTCGGATCACCCGGCGCCGGGATGTTCGGCACCGGGAACCGGGCCCACAGCGTCGACAGCTGTGCGGCCTGGACCATGACGAGGAGCGCGAAAACGATCAGCACAGCGCCGACCACGGCGTTGCCCAACTGCCAGATCGAAGCGGCGCCGCCGACGATCATGCCGGCGATGCCGAGGACGGTCGTGGCGGTGAAGGCCGCGATGGCCTGCCCACCAACGGCGATGCTGACGATCGACCAGGCCGCGACCGCTGCCGCGCCGAGCAGCAAGCAGGCCGGACCGGACGGGCCGGGGACCGCCAGCGCGAAGGCCGCACCGACGGGGAGCAGCGCCGCCAGACTCAGGGCCGTTGCCAGCCGGGGCATGGCGGGCCGCGTCAACAGGGCGGCCGCGACGCTCAGCACCGCCACGCCGGCCACGGTGAACAGACCGGCCGGCTGGCCGGTCCGTACCCGTACCAGCGTCGCGAGCGCGGTGGCCAGGACTGTCAGAGCCACGAGAGCCCATGCGGCGAAGCGCCGGATGTGCGCGTTGCCCCAGGGGTTTTCGCGGGCTGCGGAGAAGATCGCGGCGGCATCGGCGATGTCCTCGACGATGCGTGGCGCCGGTGGACCGGCGGGCACAGGTTGCAACGCCAGCAGGTCACCATCGACGACGCCGACGGTGTCCAACGTGGCGTCGAGGCTGTAGGTCGCGCCGCCGAGCGGAGCCAGGGACAGTTCGGCGCCGGTGGCCGTATCGGGTGAGACGATGCGCCGCACCGCGGGCACGATCTCGCGCAGCGGCAGGCCCACCGGTAGGGCGACGTCGGTGAGTCGCCCGCGACCACCCTGCTCGTCGCCCGCGGCGAGCACCGCGACCCGCACAATCGGCATCGCCGTACTACCAGACGTGTTGGGGGACATTTTCTTTCCGTTCTCCAGTCGAGGTCTCGAAGTCTCGGGTCAGGTTCGCCGTGGGGAACCAGGGACCGTCGGGCAGTGTCGCGGTCAGCCGCTGCACAGCAGCGGTGACGGCGAGGTCGGTGCCCGGGGCGAAAGTTGAAATCCAGGTGCCGTCAGCGGCTTTCACCGGTGCCACGACAACGCGGCCCGCCGTGGTGTCCACGATGCTGACGCCGACGTCGGTGCTGATCCGGTGGCCGTCACGGTGATCGCCCGCGACGATCTCGACGTAGCTGCGGCCGGGCGCGAACGCGGCGCGCACGACGGCGCGCGCACTCTGCGGGATGCCGAGGTGGTCCATCACGTCGTCCAGCGAGTCGCCGCGGCGCAGTCGTCCATCGGCTTTGGCCCCGATGTGGGCGGGCATGGCGAACTCGTCGAACCGCGCCGGCGCCCGGCCGGACAATCCCGCCGCGAGCACCGGCACCAGCGCATCCGGGGACGCGACGGTCAGTTCGGTGCAGGTCACCAGGTGCTCGCTGCGCAGGACCGCCACCGTCATGTCGCCGCGGCGGGCGAGAATCCCCCGCAGCATGGCGCCGGACCCGGACACCCAGCGCAGTTCGAGCCAGCGCCGGGGCCGGCATACGGCCCGGATCCAGTGCGCGACAGCGGGATGCACGGCGCCGTCTGCAGACAGCACTCCCATCCGCGTCAGCGCGGTGACCTGGCCCGCATCGAAATCAGCCTTGGCCGACGGCTCGCTGTAGGGCTGCGTGATGGCCAGCACCCACGGAAAGCCCCCGGCGCCAAGATGATCCGCGAGGAACCAGGCTTGCTCCGCGGTCAGTTCCACCGCGGAGACCGGGATTTCGGCGTGTTCCGTACCGCTGGGCGATACGGAACGCGCCGAAACCGTCTGACCTAAACCCACTTGGCGCCTTCGGCGCCGTCGCGGGCACTCATCGACAGCGTGTTGGTCTCATGGGTGCTCGCCATCGCCCGGTAGGCGTGCACGAGCTCTTCCATCGCGGTGTTCCACTGGGCCTGCCACGCCTGGTAGCTGGTTCCGGTGTCACCCTGCCAGGCGCCGGCCAGGGCGGCCTGCTCGCTGGCGATGTCGAGACCGACGGCGTGCAGGGCACCGGCATACGCGGTCATCTCACCAGCGTGGGCCAGCATCGCCGGGTAGTTGTACATGATCTGGGACATAGGGTTTCCTCGCTTCGAAGTAGGGGCGCTGGCTAGACGGAGGTGTAGGTGCCGGCCGCGGCGGTGTCCTGCGCGACGTAGGTGCCGGCGGCATCGCCCAGGTTGACCTGTGCGATGTCGAGCAGGCCGTTGACCTTGGCGGCGACCTCCATGAAGCGGACGTGGGCAGCCTGGAACGCGACGGCCGAGTCACCCTGGTGGAAGCCCTGGGCGGACTGCGCGGCCTGTTCGGCCTGGGCGATGGTGCTGCGCATCAGCGCAGCCTTGGCCGAGAAGGCCGACTCGGAAGCGACCAGCTGGGGGATGTGTGCGTCGAGCATGCTCATGGTGATTCCTCTCGGGGTTCTTCCAGATTTCTCTTGTTGGTCAAGCGTTTTGGTTCAAAGGGGGCAGGTTCAGCGGTTGGCACCGCCTTCCGCTCCCCAGCTGCCCGGCAGCATGGGTTCGGTGACGCCGCTGCCGAATCCATTGCCGGTCAACCGGTTCAGGCCGGCGGCCTGCTGGTCCTGACGGGTCACCGTGCCGGTGTAGCCGATGGGTCCGGCACCGCGGGCCGAGGCCAGAACGTCGGCGCGTGGGGCCCCGTCCGCTCCGAAGTCGTCCCCGAAGTCGGGATCCACTTCGGAGTTCATGTCCATGTACTCGTCGCGGACGCCGTGCTCTTTGGCTGCGCGACGACGACGTGCGCGACGCCGCTCGGTGGCGGCGGCCGCGGCAGCCGCGGCGGCCGCAGCCGCGATGCCGGACGCGGGCGCCGGCGCGGTGGCGCCGTCCCGGAGCGTCGGTGTGAAGCCGCCGCCCGGGTCGTCGACCGCGACCGCATACGCCATCAGTGGTGCGGGGGCCGCCGGTGCCGGTACCGCAGCCGAAGCCGGAGCGGGCGCCGGCGCGCTCGCCGGGCTGGCCGGCGTGGCAGGCACCGTCGGCGCGACACTGACCACGGGCATCGGGTGATCGGCGGTCTGCAGTTGCGGCGGCGGCGGGAATGCCTCGGCGAGTCCGGGTTCCGGCACGAAGTCCGGCTCCAGCAATGCCAGGAGACCGAGGCTGGACAGGCCGACGGCGATCAGGGCCGGGCCCCACAGCGGTGCGGTCAGACCCACGCCCCACGTGGTCCAGCCGACGGGCTGGAAGAACGCCTGATAGCCCAGCGCGAAAAGCAGTGGTCCCCAGGTGGTCAACGCTTGCGAGGGGTTGGTCAGGAAGTCGAAGAACATCTGCCGGATCTGGCCCAGCGGGTCCTGCAGGAACTTCCAGATCAGGTCGCCGCCGGGCAGCGTCTTGATGTAGTTGTACAGGTAGTCGGTGATCGCGTTCGACGAGTCGAGCGACGTGCCGGCATCCGCCGCCTGCACCTGGGCACCCGCCTGCGTCGCACCGGCCGTGGCCGTACCGGCCTCGCCCACGCCGGCCGCCAGCATCATCGGTGCCGGTGTGGTCGTCGGGGTTGCCGCCGCCGCCGCGCCCGACACCGCCTGGTACGTACCCATGACGGTCGCGGCCTGCAACCACATACGGGCGTAGTCGGCTTCGTTCAGTGCGATCGGAATGGTGTTGATCCCGAAGAAATTCGTCGCGATCAGGGCCGCGTTCACCACGTGATTGAGCGCCAGTTCGGGCAGCGTCGGCATCGCGGCCAGAGCCGTGCTGTAGGCCGCGGCGGCGGTCTCGTGCGCCGCGGCGTTCGCGGCGCTGTGGGCGCTGGCCTGGGCCAGCCAGGTCAGATACGGCGCGTGGGAGGCGATGTACTGCTCGGCGCTCGGACCCTCCCAGGACCCCGCCTGGACCTCACCCAATAGCGCGGTGAGTTCAGCTGCAGCCGAGGCATATTCGGCGCTCAGCGACTGCCAGGCCGCCGCCGCGGCCAGCAGCGCGCCCGGACCGGGTCCACTGGACAGCAGCGTCGAATGGACTTCGGGCGGCAGCGCCATCCAGATGGGGGCGGTCATCTCAGCCCAGCACCGTCACGTAGGTGGCGGCGGCTTCGGCATCGCCCGTCGCGTAGCTGATGCCGGCTTCGGTGACACCGCCTCCGGCACGGCTGAGTTCGGTGACGCCCTGAGTCGCGACGGCCTCGTGTTCGGCGCCGTGTGCGCTCAGGCTCATCGCCGTCTGCAGCGATACGGGATCCGCGGCGGGCGGGATCACCGCGGTGACCGCGGGCGCGGCCGCGGCGTGTGCGGCGGCGAGCCGCGCGGTGAGCGCCTCGACGGCGGCACCGGCTGCAGTCAGTCCTTCGGGAACAACGCGCAAGGTCATGAGTGGAACTCCCCTCGTTGGTTGGGCCGGCCCGTGAGGGGTTCGGCCACAAGTGGATTGATCAGCTGGACGTAGGTGGCTTCATCGCTGTCGCCGAGCACCACTGCGCGACCGGCGGGCAAGCGGTTGAACCGGTGGCCGCGGATGCGGCCGCTGTCCTGCGGGTTGCCGGACAGCATGATGGTGGTGGCCTGCAGTTCGCTCAGCCTGCGCAGCAGCGGAGCGGTCATCACCGCGTGGGCGGAGCCGGCGGCGCGGGCGGTGACGATCACCCGCAGACCCAGTTCGGCGGCCTGGGAGAGCAACCCCAGCAGTGCCGTCCACGGCCTCTGGCCGACGAACGGACCGCTGACCGCGGGGGCATCCGGGATCTGGTCGACATCGTCGATGATCAGGTAGTGGATGTGGTTGCCCTGCCCGTTCCGGTAGGTCCATCCACTCAGCTCCGCAGCCGACAGACCGGCTGGGGGCCTGCGCTTTTCGAGCAGGGCAGCCAGTCCGAGCATCGCCGGGGTGACCCGGTCGACGTTCGGGGTGTATTCGTTGTCCGCGAACAGCGGCTCGTCCACCAGATGCAGCCTGCGGTCGATCACGGTGAACGCCACCGACTCGTGCGTGGAGTTGTCCCGGATGGTGCGGATCAGGTGCCGTAGCAGCGTGGTCTTGCCGGACTTGGCGTCGCCCAGCACCATCAGCAGCGGATTGGTCGAGAAGTCGACCGCAACCGGTGCCAGGTCCTGTTCGCGCTGACCGATCACCACCGTCTCGGGGCTGTGATAGAGCGGCGCAAGGGTTTCCGGCGCCAGGTCCGTCGGCAGCAGCCGCACGGCCGGCGCCGTCTGCCCCGGGTACCGGACATTGATGGCCGGGATCGCGGCGAGATCCGGTTCGGCGAACAGGAAATGCTCGGCTGCCATGGTCAGACCGCGGCCGGGCTGGTCGGCCGGGACACCGTCCGCAGGACGGGACAGGGCCGCCATGCCGGGGGTGCCCGGTGACCGCACATTGCTGTCGCGCGAGTCGGCCAGCTTGAGCTCGAGCCGCAGACCCAGGCCATCGCGCATCGCGAGCGGCACCTCGAGCCAATTCGGCGTCGTGATCACCACGTGGATGCCATAGGCCATACCGGAGTTGACCAGTTCGGTCACCTTGGACAGCAACGGGTTACGGGTATTGAACGTGTCGGTGTTGTCCCGGCTGAACGCGTACAGGTTGTCCACCACCAGGAAGACGTCGCCGTAGCCATCATCGCGCACGTCACCGTCGCCGGCCGCGGCGCGGGCCTGGCGGGACGCGAGCAACTGCTCCAGCTCACCGAAGGTGCGACGGATACGTTCCGGCTCCAGCGGCGACGCCACGCTGCCGACATGGGCCAGTGGCTTGAGCGAGCGCAGCCCGCCGCCGCCGTAGTCGAGGCAGTAGAACGTGACCGCACGCGGTGAGTGCGTCGCTGCTGCCGACAGGATGAACGTCTGCAGGGCAGTTGATTTCCCGGACTTCGGCCCGCCGTGGATGACCAGGTTGGCAGCCGCCGAGGTGGCATCGAAGACCAGCGGATCGCGACGCATCTGAAACGGCCGGTCGATCTCACCCAGCGGCCAGCGGCCGCGCCCAGCGGGAATCTCGGCGCCCGCCAACAGCTCCGGCAGCGCGATCGGCTCGTCCAGCGGAGCCAGCCACAGCCGCGGCGCCTGCGGGCCGTACTGGGCCAGCTGCTCCCCGATGGTCGCCACCAGCTTGCGCGGCGGACGCAGGTCCGGCGTCTCGTCGGTGACGATCACCGTGTCGGGGGCCGGGGTGACGTGGCCGGCCGGGAAGAGCTGTGGCTGCGGAACCGCATGCACCACCACGGCTTTCTCGGCACGCGGCGGGTCGTAGATACCGTCCACGTAAGTGCTGCGGAACTTCACCGGCACCGCGCCCGGGGTCGGGACCAGGAAGCCTTCGCCCTTGTGTTCCGGCCCGGCCTCGATGTGGTAGGCGTCCTCGACACCGATGATCTGCCGGCTGATCGACGGGCTGGCAACCTTCAGACCGATGCGGTACGAGGTGTTCTTGTCGATGTCCTTGATCCGGCCCACGTCCAGCGTCTGCGACGCGAACAGGATGTGGATGCGGAACGAGCGGCCCTTGCGCGCAACGTAATCGAACAGCTCCGCGTATTCCGGATGATCGGCGAGCATCAGCGAGAACTCGTCGGCGACCACCAGCAGCGTCGGGATGGGAGGTAGATCGATGCCCGCTGCAGCAGCTTGATCCCTGGCCGCCTCGTACTCCAGCACCGAGTTGAAGGCGCTGCCCTGCACCCGCCGGCCGGCCTCCATCAGCAGCTGTTCCCGCCGCGCCACCTCACCACGCAGGGTGTCCGCGAAGCGGTCGGCCAGCGAGCGCTTCTCGGCCATGTTCGAGATGACGGCGACCACCTGCGGGAAATCCCGGAAGATGTCGGCGCCGGCCTCGCCCTTGAAGTCGGCGTAGATGACGATGAGACGCTCGGCCGAGTGGGTCGTCAACAGCGACAACAGGATCGACATCAAGGTCTGCGACTTGCCCGAGCCCGTCATACCGATCATCAGACCGTGCGGACCCATACCGCCTTCGGCTTCGTCCTTCAGGTCGAACATCAGCGGTTCACCGGTGGCGGTGACGCCGATGGGCACCCGCAGCTCGTCGGCCCGCGTTCGCGGCGCCCACAGGCCGGCGACGTCGAGCGCGGCCGCGTCCGGGATACCCAGCAGGGTGCCGAACGTGGCCAGCCCGGCACCGGTGCTGCGGGCCCGGTTCGGGTTGGAGTCCCAGCGGGCCAGACCGCGCGCCAGATGCGCGGCGGCCTGCGGCGAAAGGTCGTCAGCGACATCGAAGTACGGCTGCCACCCGGCTGCCGCCCACCGTTCGATGCGACCGCCGGCCACGCGCAGCACGGGGCGCTCGGGGTCCGGGTACTCCGGCAGTTCCATGCCGCGCTGCACCACGGTGACGCCGGCCAGTCCGGCCCGCGGCAGGAGCTCGTCGACGTCGGCGTCCGGGTCGTCGACGACGATCAGCAGGTGCCGCAGCGGCGCGGTCTCGGCGGCGCCGAACGGCTCCCGGTCCGCGAGTTCACCCGACAGCAGGCCGGCAAGTTCCGGCAGACCGGCAGTCAGGTAGCGAGCCGGGCCGACACCGTCGATCTGCCCCGGAATATCGCTGTGCGGCAGCCACTTCAACCACGACCAGGTTTCCGATTCCAGCGCATCGGCATCCGCCGCCGCCAGGCCGACCCCGAGAAGGGCCGGGTCATGCCAGGTCACCGCTTGCGCGATCCAGGCGCGCAGCGCGCCCTGCACCTCGTCGGCGTCGCCGAGCAGCGTGATCCGCGAGACCTTGGTCAGGTCGATACCACCGGGGACCGCGGGGACCGTCCGTTGGACATCGAGGAGTCCACGCAATGCGCTGTGCGACACCGGCTCCAGATCGATCTCGGCGGCGGTGTCCTTGACTTGCAGCACTGTCTCGAGCCGCGCGTCGTGCAGCCCGGTGCGCACCATCAGGAAATCGGCGTCGTGCGGGTCGCGCTCCCATTGGCGTCGGGTACCCGCGACGGCGGCCAACTGCTCGGGTGCGGGGTGGGACCACTCGCGCGCCGCGCGCTGCTCAGCGGCCTGAGCGCGCACGTTGTCCCGTACCACCGACAGGTAGCGCAGGTAATCGGCGCGCTCGGCGTCGACCTCCTCGGTCCGGGTCTTGTTGTCCGAACCGCGGTAGAACGCGGTGGCGGCCAACAGCAGAACGAACGGGAAGAACAACGTCTGCGGCGAGATGACGCGCATGCCGGTGGCCACCAGGGCCACCACCATGCCGACGATCAAGATGACGATCAGGTAGGGCAACACCCGGCGCAGCAGCGACGGTGGCACCAGCCGCGGCAGTTCCGGTGGCGACTCGATGGTGATGACGCTCGCGCGGGTCGCCGGGACGGGCAGGCGGCGCCGCGCTTCGAAGATCAGACGGCTCACGGGTTCTCCCTCACAGCGACATCGACGGCCGGGCTGGTCCTGTTCGGCACGAGCGCCGGAATCTGCAACGCGTCACTGCGCGACAAGGTCGGGCCGGGCGCGAACTGGCTGAGGATCGACCACGGCATCGGCAGCGGCGCCGCGGTAAGCCCCAGCGCGGCAGGGGTTTTGCGATTGGCATTGGTCGCATCGCCTTCGGTGGAGATGCCGAAGCGGACGCCCGTGTCGCTGATCCAGTAGCCGGACAGCACCGGGGTGCCGGCCTGACCGGTCGCCTGGACGAAGTATCCGGTGCCCGGGGCGACGGCCACCCGCTGCGCGGTACCGGCGAGGCCGGCCAAGGCCACGGTGCGCTCGCCGGCGGGCAGCGGCAGCGTCGCTCCGGACAGCAGGGTGAGCGAATTGGTCGTGGCGCCATCGTGTTTGGTCCAGCGGGCGCAGGTCAACGGGGCCTTGGCGGCATCGACCACGGTGAGCGGGTGCTCCGGGTACGCCGCGGTGTTGATCGCCGTGGAGACGGGGATGCGGGCCACCTGGTCAGCGGACAGGCGCGGCGGCTGGTCGAGCCCGTACGAGTCGGTGTTGCGCAGCATCGCCGCCACGACCTGTGAAACCGGTTGCAGGCCATCGTCGAGGACCGCGTAGTACTGGAGGGAGTGGTACCCGGTGTCTGCCGCATCGTCCGTGCTGATCGCGGTGACCACCGCACCGACCGGTGCCGCGACCGGCATCGGATACGGGGTCGGCTGGCCCGCGCCCGCGATCGCCGGCGCGGCAAGAGGAGCGGACTCCGGGATGGCGTTGAACAGGCCGTCGGCGATGGCCCGGGGCGCGGGCAGTGCAGTGCCGTTGGCGCCCAAGCCCAGTGCCGCCGTCACCGCGCGGTTGTTGAGGTCGACCGCACTGCGCCTGCCGTTCCACAACAGCCAGCTGCCGCCGTTCACGCCGGCCGAGCCCACACCATCGTTGCGGACCAGCACGGCGTCGTTGGCACCCAACATGGCCGCGCGCGAGCTGCCTTCGGCCAGCGGTCCGGTGATCAGCGTGACGCCCACGACATCGCCGGTGACCGCATCGCACACCGTCCAGTCGGCGTCACGAGAAGTGTTGGGCACCATGCGTTCCGGGGCACCGGGGATGCCGATGAGGCTGCCGCGCGGGAACTTGTCCAGTTCGGCGCTCGGGACCATGGTCGGGTTGTCCGGCCGGCCGACGACGAGCCGAGCCGACGTGAGGTTCAGGACCGGGTGCAGTTGGTCGCCCACCCGCACATACAGCGCGGAGGTCTCGCGGTCGGCCAAGATCACGTCGTTACCCGCGACGCCGGCGGGCCGGATCAGCGAGAAGACAAAGCACCCCGCCAGCGCGGTGACGAGGACCAGCCCACCCACCAGCACGGAGCGGCTCTGGGTCCGCAGCGGGTCGACCAGCATCCGGGTGTCGTGCATGGCTACACCAGATGCGATGCGCCGCATCAGGAATCGCCAACCCGACACCTGGTGGCGGGTGACGAAGCCCCGGCGGTAGCGGACCTGCTCCGGGTTCTCGTTCACCGGCGTGCGGGAACTGAAGGTAAGTCGATCGGACTCACTGCGCTTGTTCATGCGCGATCCGCCTTCGGCTCCTCGCTGGCGACCACCAGTCCGAGACCACGCAGCAACGGCGCGGCCGAGTTGCTGACGTCACCCGCGGTGATCGTCATGAGTTCGTCATCGGTGAAGTCATGTGCGGCAAGGTGATCCAGCCGGTACTCACGTTCTTCCTCCGAGCGCTCCACCAGATTTCGCACGAAGCGGCCGTTGCCCGCGATGTCGAGGCTGCGGCGCGCGACGCCGGCCGCGTCGGGCGTCGTCGCCGTCGCGAGGTGGCCGAACAACTGCTGCATCTCGGCCTGCGCCGCGGGTTCGAAGACGCTGTCACGCTTTTCAGCCATCCGCATGGCGATCTCGGTGAGTTCGGCTGCCGAGTACGACGGAAAGTCGATGCTGCGCGTGAAGCGCGACCGCAGACCTTCATTGGTGTCCAGGAACATGTCCAGGTCCTTGCGGTAGCCCGCGATGATCACGACCAAGCGGTTGCGGTCGTTCTCCATGCGCGCCAGCAGGGTGTCGATGGCTACCAGACCGAAGTCGTTCTTCGCGCCGGTGGACACCAGCGCGTAAGCCTCGTCGAGGAACAGCACGCCGTCCAGGGCGCTGTCGATGACGGCGTTGGTCTTGGCCTCGGTTTCACCGATGTGCTGGCCGATCAGGTCGGCGCGATGCACCTCGCGCACCGTCTCTTTGCGCAGCAGGCCCAGACCGCAGTAGATCTTCGCGACCACGCGGGCGATGGTCGTCTTACCGGTTCCGGGAGGACCGGCGAACACCAGGTGGTTGGTGCGCTGGGCTACGGCCAGGCCTCGCTCTTGGCGCCGAATCGACATGGCCACAGAGCTTTTCAGCCGGGCCACCTGATACTTGACCTCTTCCAGGCCGATGAACTCGGCCAGCTCGGCCTCCGCCTCGACGAGCAGATGCGCCTTGCGGGACTTGGCGTCCGGGTCGACGAACTCGGCCTCGGTCGGCTCGGTCTCGGGATCCCATGGGTTGTGCCGGGCCTCGATGCGGGCCGCGGTGGTCGGGTCGATGCCGAAGCTGGTGTCGGTCAGGGCAAGTTCGGCTGCGGCGTTGTCCGGATGGGCGGCGTACAGCTCGGCCAGCACATCGGTGGCCTCGTCGTCCTCGCCCTGTGCACGCAGCGACAGGGCCTTGACGAAGGTGCCGTCGACCGCGGCGACGGTGACGGGCCCCTCGGGGTCCTCCAGGTGCGACAGCGCCGGGGCGAACATGCCCAAGTGCGCCAACGCGATCCCCAGCGCCACCCGCGCGGCATGCGCGTACGCCGCGTCGAGGTTCGGATCGCTCACGATCGGGGTCAGCTGCCGGACCACGTCCGACCAGCGACGCGTGCGGTGACACATCGCCACCCGCACCCAGCGCGCCGGTAACCAGCCCGGCTTGCGGTCGAGCAGCTCGCTGACCAGCTGATCGGCTTCTTCATATGCCCCCGCGGCGGATAGCGTTGCGGCATAGGCGAGTTGGAAGCCGTCCCGGTCGGCCGCCCGGAATTGCAGATACAGCCCGCTGTCGTAGGTGAAGCCCAGCTCCCCGTCAGCGAGGCCGAGGGCGCGCCGCAGCACACCTTCTGTGGACACCGTCCGCCAGATCGCCTCGACCACGTCGGGCGTCACCGCGCCCGCGGCGGCCAAACCGGTCCAGGCGTCGCAGTGCTCGCCGGCGATGCGCGTCAGCGTCAGGAAACCGCCCAGGGCGGCGTCGAGGTCAGCCGGGCGCCGGCGACCGTCGACGCTCAGCCCGAGCGCCAGACAGCTGGTGGAAAACCGGGTCAGCACGTCGCGGTCGACGCGTGATGCCCGCTGCACCGCATCAAAGTCGGCGACCACTGTGTTACTGCCCGCGCTGCTCGGTCGCACGTGGGTCCTTTCCGTCATCGACACGCCGGAGGACGATCCGCCACTCATATGGCGATCGCCTCCGCGCGGCACGAGCGGCCGGCACTTGGCTGTGCGACCGCTCTAAGAAGGAGTCGGCACCCGGAACCGATTGGTTCCCGGCAGGCCGAGGAATGGGCACTGTGTCGCGCCGGCGCCCCGAGCGCGAAGTGCGCCGGTGCGGATACCGCAAATGTGCCAGTGCCCATGTTGGTGTTCGCGGGGTATTAGCGACCCCGCATATCTCCTTAAGTATGCCTAAGCTAACTCAGCGAAGTTAGCATTGCATAACTTAAGTTGTCGAGACGCACCCCACCGCGACGGCGGGTGACGACGCTCACTCCCTAACGGCGGTGACCAGGCTGTTCGACGCGATCATGGTGGCCGCTTCCGGATTCGTCGGGACGGGACGGCCGACCGCCCGGAAGTAGTCGACGAGCTCCGTGGCTTCCGCGCGCCACCCCCGCGCACCGAACCAGTCCGCTGCCGGCGCGATCTGCTCGTTGTAGATCAGCTTGAAAAAGCCGTCCGCCATCTCGTCCGACGCAGCCCGCTTGGCCGCGAACACCTCGGCCGGCATCGGCTTGCCCTCCTCGATGGCCACCCAACTGCCGGGCGCCGCCAGTGCGTCGATACCGGTGAACAGCTGCTCCTGCGCGGTGGCGGGCAGATAGATGAGCAAACCCTCGGCGATCCACGCCGACGGCCGCGTGGGATCGAAGCCGGCGTCCGTCAGCGCCGTCTGCCAATCGTCGCGCAGATCCACGGCGATTTCCCTACGCTCGGCTTTCGGTGCGGCCCCTTTGCCGGCCAACACCTCTCGCTTGAACTCGAGCACCCGGGGTTGGTCCAGTTCGTAGATGACGGTGCCGTCCGGCCAGTCCAGTCGGTACGCCCGCGAGTCCAGCCCCGCGGCGAGCAGCACGATCTGTCGCACTCCCGCGGCCGCGGCACGCTGGAAATACGTGTCGAAGTACTTGGTCCGCGAGCCCTGGAAGTTGATGAACGGTTCGCCGAACTCGGACGTCGCCAAGGGATGTTCCGGGGCCTCGCCGTCCAATACGTCGGCCCACACGCCGCCCACCGCGCGGGTGAACACCTCGGCATATTGGTCCACCGCAAGCGGATTGGGCTTCGCCGCTTCCAATGCGCGCGCCGCGGCGACCATCACCGCGGTCGATCCAACACTCGTATTGATGTCCCAGCTGTCATTGTCGCTCCGCACCCGCGCGAGGGTACGCCGACAACATGGACCGCGGCCGAGACCGGCCTCAGACCAGCGGGCGTCCGGTACGGATACGCCAGTTCAGATCCATCAGCATCCAGTTGAAGGGGAAGCGCCGCAGCGGCCCGGGCAGCACCCGGTTGACCACCTTCACCAGTCTCATCAGCGAATTGAAGCGCTTCTGCCGCTTGGCATCCCACGGCAACCGCATCTCGTCGCGGAAGCGTTGCGGCAGAAAGCCGGCGGTGAGCAGCAGCGAGAACGACTCGAACCAGCGTTGCAGCGGCCCCGGGAGTTGCAGGCCCTTCATCCGCACCGCGGCAATGGGATACAGGTACTCACGGACCGTGTCATCGATGTGCACCTGGTCCAGCGACTCTTGCCAATACTTGTCGAAGGCGGCACGGTCGGCCGGCCACATCTCCGGCGTCACCTGCAACGTGGTGCCCATCGTCATGCCCTGGCGGTAGAACTCCTCGGCCGTCTCGTCATCCAGCTCCCCGACGACCAGGCGATACACATCGAGCGCGCCCTTGAACAGGCACGCCGCCACCCAGAGCTGCAGGTTCTTGTCCATGGCGCTGTACTTCACCGGGCTGTCCGCGGTGGAGTAGACCTGCCGGTGCGCCGTGTTCACCGCGCTACGGAACGCCGCTTTCTGCTCGTCGGACCCGAGGATCGCGACCGCGAGGTACGTGAACGTGGTTCGCGCCCGCTTGATCGGATGCAGGTCCGTCCGGCCGCTTTCCACCCGGCTCTCCACGACGCCGTAGCCGACGCCCGGCCGGGCCAGCTGCATGATCACGTTCGCCGGACCCGCCAGCAGCGCCGCGCCGACCAACCCGTCGGAGTACTGCACACCACGACGCACCCGGCGGCCCGGCGCACACGCGTTGACCGGCAGTTCGACCAGATCGACCGTCATTGGTCACTCCTCGCAAAAGTGAGAACGATTGATTCCAGATATTGCCCGCGGCGTGGTGCGGGTGTCAAGATGGCAGGGTGCCTCAGGTACGGCCATACCGCGGAATCGACGCGGCAGAACGCCTGGCCCAGCGACGGGCCCGGCTGATCGACGCCGGACTCGATCTGCTGGGCGCCGCCCCGCCGGTGCCCGAACTCACCGTCCGCGCCATTTGCGGCAGAGCCGGCGTCGCGATGCGTTACTTCTACGAAAGCTTCTCCGAAAAGGACGTTTTCGTCGAAGCCGTCTTCGACCACGTCATCGCCGACCTGGCCACCACGACGCAGGCCGCGGTGGCCGCCGCGCCACCCGACGAGCAGAGCCGCGCGGGTATGGCCAACATCGTGCACGCCATCGCCGATGACGCGAGGGTCGGCCGGCTGCTGTTCAGCGCCCAGCTGTCCAACGAGGTCGTGGCCCGAAAGCGCAATGAGTCGACGGTCTTCTTCGCCATGTTGCTCGGCCAGCACGCGGGCGACGCCCTGCAATCGCCCGCCGGAGACCGACGCCGCGCCAGTACCCATTTCGCGGTCGGCGGCGTCGGGCAGACCCTGAGTGCCTGGCTGGCCGGTGAAATCAACTTCACGCCAGATGAATTGATCGACCATCTGGCCCTGCTGCTGGACACGCTCGGCAAGCGGGCCGTGCGCCGGTGACCGGGCCGCAGCTGCGCCGGCCCCGGCCGCCGCTGAATCAGCACATCGACTTCTTCGGCTACTGGTCGCACGGCGGCGAAGCCTCCGACCGCAGCAGGGCCCTGCCCCGCGGCGCGGCCACCGTCGTGATCGACGTCGGCGGGCGGGATCGGGTCGACTTCTTCTCGGCCGACGGCACCACCCGGGTGCCGGTGGAACCCGCATTCCTGACCGGGCCGGGCACGCTGTCGTATGTCACTCGCATCGACCCGGGCGAGTCCGTGCTGACCATCCACTTCCGCCCGGGCGGCGCCCTGCCCTTCTTCGGAATTCCGTTGGCCGACCTGGAGAACGCCAGCGTCAACCTGACTGATCTCTGGGGCGCCGATGCCGCACTGCTGCGGGAGCGGTTGATCGCAACACCGAGCTGGCCGCGGCGCATCGAGCTCGTGGAGGACTTTCTGCTGGCCCGGCTACGGCCCATTTCCCGCACCCTCATACCCGTGCTCCATACCGCCGAACATCAACCCTCGCTTCGGGTTTCCGAGGCCGCCGAGCTGACGGGGTTCTCCCCCAAGCGACTGATCGCGACGTTCCGCAACGAGATCGGGCTGCCCCCGAAGGCCTATCTGCGCGTGCGGCGACTGCAAGCCGCGCTGCGCCTGCTCGATGCGGGCGCCGGCGACGGGGCCGACGTCGCGGCCGCCCTCGGCTACTTCGACCAACCCCACTTCGTGCGCGAGTTCCGCGGGTTCACCTCGATCACACCGTCCCAGTACACGCAGCGGCGCAGTGCCCTGCCCAGCCATGTCGGGCTGACGGGGTAAGACCGGGGTATCGAGCCGCGGCAAAAATATCCAAGCGCCGCGTGCGACAGCCCGGCACCATGGAGGGATGCACGAAGGAGCCATGCACGAAGGAGGCCGGGCCGTAGCCAACACCGGCCTTCTCGTCGCCGCGATCCGCGCCGACGAATCCCGCCGTCCCGATAGTCTTTTCACCGATCCGTTCGCCGAACGCCTGGCCGGCGAGACCGGCCGCCGGCTGCTCGCCGAGGCCGTCGCCGAAGCCGGCGACCGGCCGACCCGCCAGATCGTGGTGCGCACCCGCTTCTGGGACGAGGCACTGCTGCGCGCCACGCAATCGGTCCGCCAGGTCGTCATCCTCGCCGCGGGTATGGACGCCCGCGCATTCCGGCTGCCCTGGCCCACCGGAACCACGGTCTACGAATTGGACCAGCCCGAGGTGATCGCCGCCAAAGCTGCGGCGCTGGACGGCGAGCAGCCGTTGTGTACGCGGGTGCCCATCGGCGTCGATCTCACCGGCAATTGGACGGATGCGCTGCGATCCAACGGTTTTGACGAACTGCAGCCGACGGCGTGGCTCATCGAAGGACTGCTGCAATACCTCGACGAAGCCGCCGTACGCACGGTTTTCGAACGGGTGGACGCGCTGTCCGCGGCCGGCTCGGTGCTGCTGTACGACGTCGTCGGCAAGACGCTGCTGGACGCGCAAGTGCTTGCCGCAGTTCGTCAGTCGATGGCGCGCAACGGGGCACCGTGGTTGTTCGGCACTGATCAACCGGGCGAGCTGGCCGAGCGCCACGGGTGGTCGGCCGTGGTCACCGACGTGGCCGTGCCGGGCAACGAGTGGGGCCGCTGGTTCGCACCCGCGGTGCCCATGGACGTGCCCGACGTGCCGCGGGGCTACTTCGTCGAGGCGACGAAGTAGCTGCGGCTGCTCAGTCCTTCGTGCTGAGTGTTTCCAGCCAAGGATGGCCGGGATGCACGCGGGCCAGCCATCGGGACAGCCTGGCTCGCCGGGATCGATCCATCATCGGCAGTGCGCGCAGGAAGTCGGCCTCATCTTTGGGGCGCCGCTGTTTCGCCTTGAACAAGAGCACGACCTCGGGGATCACATACGGGATGCCGTCGTCGGTATGAAGAATCAGCTCGCCGTACGGCATGGTGATTGAGGCGTCACGTCGGCATATCCACTGGTCGCCGCGGTGTGGCTCGCGGAAGACGTCAAGGCGATAGTGCCCCGTAGCCGGTTCGCGCAGCCAGGTCTGATGCATGGTGTCTGCTTCTTCGGGGAACGGCCACGCCTGTCCGTTCCCGACGACATCCCATTCGAAGTCGGGAAACGCATCGGCGATCTCGTCGAATCGTGCACGCGGAACTCCGATTTCGAGATCGCCGTGGGCACGTCCGAGCCCGCCGATGAGGAGGTCCAACGCCCACCCGGCAACGACGTACCAGCATGCTGAGGTGCCCGCGAGACGCTCAGCGACTTGCGCAGGTGTCCAAGCCTGCCAGAGGCGGTCGCACTCTTCGGCCGATAGGGGACGTCCGGTCACCGACTACCGCCCTTCACCGAGCGTCGCCGAAATCGCGGCGACACGCCGACGGGACCACCGTTAGCCGCCACTCTCGGTGTAGCGCCTGCGACCGGCATGGCCTTCAGAGTCAGGCAGGAGCCACCGCCGGCCGCCGGTCAGCCGCCGTCCGCGGCTCCGTCACCGCATCGGCCTCGGTGAATTCCTTGGTCCAGCAAGCGAACTCCAACGTGATGCCGTCAGGATCCTGGAAGTAGAACGACCGCACATAGACTCCCGGGTGCACCGTCGCCGACGCTTGCATGGGGCTCTCGTCGTGGTTGAGCACCGGGCCGACCCGGACGCCCTTTTCCTTCAGCCGCTTGCGGTACTCGTCAAACTTCTCGGCGGGCACGTGAAAAGCCAAGTGGTTCAACGAGCCGACAGCACTCATGAACTCCCCGATCCCGGGCAGCGCGGCCGGCTGCGAGATGCCGGGCTCGCCGTCCGGCGCCTGGGCGAACCAGAAGAACGCCACGCAGTCACCATTGCCGGCGTCGAAGAAGAAGTGCTGCCCCATGCCGCCCGGCAGGTCGAGCGACTTCACCAGCGGCATCCCCAGCACACCTGAGTAGAAGTCGACGGTCCGCGCCATATCTGCGCAGACAAGGGCGACATGGTTGATGCCGCCCAGCTCGAACTCGGTGTTCCGATTGTTGGGCTTGATCATCGTGCCACTCCTGACGACAGGGTCTGGTCAATCACCAAAACTGAATCTAACATCAGGTTCAGATTTGATCAATGCCCCTCCGAAAGGACGTCGTGTGACCATCGCGCCCCGCGAACAGCTCCCCACCGTGCGGGGCCGCCAGACGCAAGCGGCGATCGACAGCGCCGCCCGCGCCGTCATTGCCCGCAAAGGTATTCTGGCGACGACCATTTCGGATATCGCAGCAGAAGCCGGCCGGTCCACGGCGTCGTTCTACAACTACTACGACTCGAAGGAAGCGATGGTCCATGAATGGGCACAGCGCTTCCGCGACGAAGCCCGCGACCGGGCGTTGTCCGCGACCAGCCCGGACCTGACCAACTGGGAACGCTCCCACCAGGCCGCCGCCGCGCACTGGGACACCTATCGGCACCGACTGGCCGAGGTCATCGCAATCTCCCAATTGGCCATGATCAACGACGATTTCGCGCAGTATTGGGCGGAAATCTGCGAACTGCCGATCTCCCTGGTCATGTCCATGGTCAAACATGCTCAGCAGCAAGGCTTCTGCCCGGACGACAATCCTCGGCTTGTCGCCGTGGCTCTGGTATCGATGCTGAACCAGTTCTGCTATACCCAATTGTCAGGCAACGGCGCCAACACCGCGGACGATGACGCCTGCGTCACCACCTTGGCCAACATCTTCTACCGGACCATTTACCACGAGGGGAATCCGCGTACATGACCAGACCCGGAAGTTCGTCTGCCGCGGGAGTCACCCGGGAGTTCATCGGGATGGACTCGCCGACCGCGCTGCGCGCCGGGTCCGGCGGACACCCCTGCCAGGGCATCTACTACCGGGGCATGGGCCGTAAGCCCAAGGTGGCCATGATCGCCGCCCACTACCAGATCGATTTCTCCGAGCACTACCTCGCCGACTACATGGCCACGCGGGGCATCGGATTCCTCGGCTGGAACACCCGATTCCGCGGCTATGAATCCAGCTTCCTGCTTGACCACGCGCTGGTGGACATCGGTGTCGGGGTGCGCTGGCTGCGCGAGGTGGCGGGCGTGGAAACCGTTGTTCTGCTGGGTAATTCCGGGGGCGGATCCCTGATGGCCGCCTACCAGGCCCAGTCGCTCACTCCGCACATCACGCCGCTGGAGGGCATGCGCCCGGCTGCGGGCATCTTCGACCTGCTACCGGCCGACGGTTACATCTCCAGCGCCGCCCATCCCGGCCGGCCGGACGTCCTCACCAACTGGATGGACGGCTCGGTGACCGACGAAGCCGATGCGCTGGCAGCCGATCCCGAGCTCGACCCGTTCGACGAGCGCAACGGGCCGCCCTTCTCTCCCGAATTCGTCCAGCGGTACCGCGACGCGCAGGTCGCCCGCAACCACGCGATCACCGACTGGGTGGAGACCGAATACGCGCGCGTTCGGGCCGCCGGCTTCCGGGACCGCCCGTTCACCGTCATGCGCACCTGGGCCGACTTACGCATGATCGACCCGACCCTCGAACCCACCAAACGCCCGGCCAATCAGTGCTATGCCGGTGTCCCGGTTCAGGCCAACCGCTCGGCCAACGGCATCGCCGCCGCGTGCACGCTGCGGGGCTGGCTGACCATGTGGAGCCTGCGCCACGCCCAAACCCGGGCCGAGCCGCATCTGGCCCTCATCGACAACCCGGCGCTGGTGATCAACGCCGAGCAGGATTCGGGTGTGTACCCCTCGGACGCGCAACGCATCTTCGACGCGCTGGCCACGAAAGACAAGACACTGCACTCCATCGACTCCGATCACTACTTCACCACCCCGGGCGCCCGCAGTGAGCAGGCCGACGTCATCGCCAAGTGGATCGCCAAGCGGTGGCGGTGACGCCGGCGCTGCGGGTGCTGGCCCACTTCACCCCCGGTCCTCGAGTCGCCGAATTCCTTGCCCCGCTGCATGATCTGATCGACGTACGGTTCTGCGCCGCGGACGACGACGCGGCGTTCTACCGCGAACTGCCCGACGCCGACGTCCTGTGGCACGTACTGCGGCCACTCGGCGCCGACGACTTGGCGCTGGGCCGACGACTCAAGCTGGTGCACAAGATGGGCGCGGGCGTCAACACCATCGACGTCGACACGGCAACGCGCCTCGGCATCGCGGTGGCCAACATGCCCGGCGCCAACGCCCCCTCGGTCGCCGAGGGCACGGTGATGCTGATGCTGGCCGCACTGCGGCGGCTGCCCGAACTCGACCGCGCGACTCGCCGCGGCAACGGCTGGCCGACCGACCCGACCCTCGGCGAGACCGTCCGGGACCTCGGCAGCTGCACCGTCGGCCTGATCGGTTACGGCAACATCGCCAAGCGGGTGGAGACCATCGTCACCGCCATGGGCGCGACCGTCGTGCATACCAATGCCCGTGGCGCACAAGGCCACCCGGGCTGGCGCAGCCTGCCCGACCTACTCGCCGCCAGCGACGTCGTCTCCCTGCACCTGCCGCTCACCGAACGCACCGAGGGCCTGCTCGACGCCGATGCACTGGGCCGCATGAAGCCGGGCGCGGTGCTGGTCAACACGTCGCGCGGCGCCGTCATCGACGAGCCCGCGCTGGTGGCGGCCTTGCAGAACGGACCGCTGCAGGCCGCCGGTCTCGACGTCTTCGCCACCGAACCCGTCGATCCGGACAACCCGCTACTGGCACTCGACAACGTCGTCGTCAGCCCGCACGTCACCTGGTACACGGCCGACACCATGCGTCGTTATCTGGCCGAAGCGGTTGCGAACTGCGAGCGACTCGCCGCCGGACAGCGGCTCGCCAACGTGGTAAACCAGGTGCACTTCTAGACACCCGTCAAGTGGGTTACTCTCGGAACCAACCGACCAGTTATTTGGTCGGGTGCGCCGCACAACGCCCACAGCCGGTCACAGGAGGCAACGATGCCCATCGCGATCATGTCCGAGCACAACGATCTGGCCGATTCGGTCCGATCTCTAGTGGCGCGCGTCGCGCCGTCCGAGGTCCTGCACGAGGCCCTCGAGACCCCGATCAGTAACCCACCGCCCTACTGGGGCGCGGCGGCCGACCAGGGCCTGCAGGGCCTACACCTGTCGGAAGCGGTTGGCGGACAAGGGTTCGGCATCCTCGAACTCGCGATCACGCTGGCCGAGTTCGGCTACGGCGCCGTCCCCGGGCCCTTCGTCCAGTCGGCCATCGCCAGTGCACTGATCGCCGCCCACGACCCCAAGTCCAGCCTGCTGCCGGGCCTGGCTTCCGGTGAGACCATCGCCGCGTACGCGCCGACCTCGGGTCTGACCGCGCAAACCCAGGGCGACGGGCTCGTCGTCAGCGGTGCGATTCGTGCCGTGCCGGCCGCCGCTCAAGCTGCGCTCTTGGTGGTGCCCGTCGGCACCCAGTGGGTCGTCCTCGACACCGCAACCCTGCAGATCGACCCGGTGCAGAGTGTCGACCCCCTGCACCCGGTGGCGCACGTCCGCGCCGACGCCGTCGCTGTCGGCGCCGACAGGGTGCTGTCCGGCCTGGACCAATCCCATGCCCGCGCCCTCATCACCACACTGCTGGCGGCCGAATGCGTCGGCGTCGCGCGGTGGGCCACTGACACCGCCGCCGAGTACGCCAAGATTCGCGAGCAGTTCGGCCGGCCCATCGGCCAGTTCCAGGCCATCAAGCACAAGTGCGCCAACATGATTGCCGAAACCGAACGCGCGACCGGTGCGGTCTGGGACGCCGCCCGCGCACTCGACGAGCACGCTTCCGGCGACGCCGATTCCGCCTACGAGTTCGCCGCCGCCGTGGCCGCCACCCTGGCGCCCGTCGCCGCGCAACACTGCACGCAGGACTGCATCCAGGTGCACGGCGGTATCGGCTTCACCTGGGAGCACGACACCAACGTCTACTACCGGCACGCCATCGCGCTGGTAGCCGGGTTCGGCCGCGCCGCCGACTACCCGCGCCAGGTGGTGGACCTGGCCACGACTTCCGGCATGCGGTCCATCGACATCGACCTGGACCCGGACACCGAGAAACTGCGCGCCGAAATCCGCGCGGAAGTGGCTGCGCTCAAAGCAATTCCCAGCGGCGCCGAGCGCAATACCGCGATCGCCGAAGGCGGCTGGGTGCAACCGCACCTGCCAAGGCCGTGGGGCCGGGCCGCCGCGCCGATCGAGCAGATCATCATCGCCCAGGAATTCACCAGCGGGAAGGTCCGGCGGCCGCAGATGGGCATCGCGGCATGGATCATCCCGTCGATCGTGGCGTTCGGAACCAACAAGCAGCAGCAGGATTTCCTGCCGCCGACATTCCGCGGCGACATGATCTGGTGCCAGCTGTTCTCCGAGCCCGGCGCCGGCAGCGACCTGGCCAGCCTGACCACCAAGGCCGTCAAGGTCGACGGCGGCTGGCGCATCACCGGCCAGAAAATCTGGACGACGGGCGCCCAGTTCTCCGCATGGGGCGCGCTATTGGCCCGGACCGACCCCACTGCGCCGAAACACCAAGGCATCACCTATTTCCTGCTCGACATGTCGAGCCCGGGCGTCGAGGTCAAGCCGCTGCGTGAACTCACCGGCAATGCCATGTTCAACACCGTCTTCATCGACGACGTCTTCGTGCCCGACGACATGGTGCTCGGTGAGGTGAACCGCGGCTGGGAGGTCAGCCGCAACACCCTGACCAATGAGCGGGTGTCCATCGGCAGCAGCGAGCCCCCGTTCCTGGCCAGCCTCGACCAGTTCGTGGAGTTCCTGAGTGCCGGCAAGTTCGACGAGCTGCAACGGCACGAGGCCGGCAAGCTGATCGCCGAAGGCCACGCGGCCAAGCTGCTCAACATGAGATCGACGCTGCTGACGCTGGCCGGCGGCGACCCGATGCCTGCCGCCGCCATCTCGAAGCTGCTGTCGATGAAAACGGGTCAGGGTTACGCCGAGTTCGGCGTCGCGTCATTCGGCAGCGACGCTGTCGTCGGCGATCCGCAAGAGCCCTCGGGCCGGTGGGACGAGTACCTGCTGGCGGGCCGTGCCACGACCATCTACGGCGGCACCTCCGAGGTGCAGCTGAACATCATCGCCGAGCGGCTGCTGGGCCTGCCCCGCGACCCGTAACGCCGCCCGGCGCAAAGTCGGAGAAACCCCCATTTCGGTGCAGAAATGGGGGTTTTTCCGCGCTGCTCGACGTCGTGCTTCAGTGCTACGGTTGACGTAGTCGGAAACATATTTGGTGGTGATCGTCATGACCACGGGTGAGCTGACCACACGCGCGTCGCGGCTCCTGCGCACGGTGTTCATCGGTGCCATCGCGATCGCGTTCACGATCGTCCCGACGGCTCTGCGCAGTCCGACCACATCTGTGCAAGCGGGCGGTGACCCGTGCGTCAACGGCGTCGTCCCGTGGAACCCTTACGTCGTGAACTGCAACCTGCCCGACCGGAAGACCCCGAAGGTGCGCGGTGCGGCTCCCGACGCAGGCGCCATCATCGCCTGCCGCGGCAGGCCGGTTTGCCTGTCCTGGTACGTGAACGGGCCCTGAATCCCGGTGATGCGACGGATTTCCCTGCCGGTGCCGGTCTAGATCAAGACCGAACCATCACCAGCAGGGAGTCCCCATGACCACCACAGCGGTAAGCAACGGCGGCAAGACCGCCATCGTCAGCGGCGCCGGCCGCGGCTTCGGCCGGGCCATCTCCGTCGCGCTCGTCAGCGCCGGTTGGCACGTCGTCGGCGTCGCGCGCACCGAAACCGACCTGGAGTCTCTGCGGGCCGAGGTCGGCGATCGCTTCACGCCCTGCCCCGGCGATGCCACCGACGAGGAACTGGGTGCCCTGCTGATCGCTCACCACCGTCCCCAGCTGCTGGTGCTCAATGCCGGAGCGACCCCACCCACGGCACCGCTATCCCGCCAGACCTGGGAAACCTTCAGCGAAAACTGGCACACCGATACCCGTCATGTGTTCGGCTGGACCAAGGCTGCGCTCAACGCGCCGCTGCCCTCAGGAAGCACGGTCATCGCAATGTCCAGTGCTGCGGCCCTCCGCGGGTCTCCGTTGAGCGGCGGTTTCGCCGGCGCCAACGCCACGGTCAGGTTCATCTCCGGCTACGCGGCCGAGGAAGCGGCTCAAGCGGACCTGGGCATCCGCTTCGTGACGCTGTACCCCATGCTCAGCCCCACCGGAGTCGGTGCGGTCGGCGTGACGGCCTACGCCGCCGCGCAGGGCATCGATCCGGAGACCTTCATCGCCCGGTTGCAACCCGTGCTGACCGCGGACATCGTCGCCAAGACGGTGGTCGAGTTGGCCGCCGATTCGTCCCCCGCTGCCGGCTACGTGCTCACCGGCACCGGCGCGAGCCCGGTCTGATGACGACGACCGCCGAATTCACCGCGCTGACAGCACAATTCAGGCCCGAGCTGCTGGCGCACTGCTACCGGATCCTCGGCTCGATCCACGATGCGGAGGATCAGGTTCAGGAGACCTATCTACGGGCGTGGCGCGGATTCGGCCGCTTCGAAGGGCGCTCGTCGGTGCGGCGCTGGCTGTACACCATCGCCACGCGAACGTGCCTGAGCGCCATAGCGAACCGGAGCCGGCGGCCACTGCCGTCCGGTATCGGGCCGCCGGCTGAAGACCACCGCATCCCCTTGGGCGACCGCGCACCTGAAGTGAGGTGGCTGCAACCCATTCCGGACTCTCTTGTCGACCCACAAGATCCGGCGGTCATCGTCGTCAGACAGACCGGCCTGCGGCTTGCCCTCATCGCGGCGCTACAGCACTTGCCCGCCCGGCAGCGGGCCGCGCTGACGCTGCGAGACATCCTGGCGTTCCCGGCAGTCGAAGCGGCCGAAATCCTCGACACCACCGTGGACGCGGTCGACGCGCTCCTCCGTCGGGCCCGTCGCACCCTCGACACCGCGGGCGTCGCAGCGGACGAGGTCACCGAACCTGAGGACGACCACACCCGGGACCTGCTCCAGCGCTACCTCGACGCCTTCACCCGGGCCGACGCCCACGCCCTGGTCGACCTGGTCCGCGCCGATGTCGAATTCGAAATGCCGCCCATCCCAACCTGGTTCAGTGGTTCAGCAGCCGTGATCGGCTTCTTGGACAACCGCGTGCTGCGCCGGCCCGGCCAATGGCATGCGGTACCCACGCGCGCGAACGGACAGCCGGCTCTGGTGTTCTATGCCCGGCACGGCGACGGCACCCTGCACGGCTACGGCGTGCAGGTGCTGACACTGCGCGCGGGCCGCATCTCCCGCATCACCGCGTTCAACGATCCTGCGCTGGTGCCGTCGTTCGGCCCGCCGGTCCTCAGTCTCGAACGGTGAGCCTAGACGTCCATGTCACGCAGCGCGCGCTTGAGGATCTTGCCCGTCGGGTTCCGCGGCAACTCATCGAGGAAGACGACCTCACGCGGAACCTTGTAGCGCGCCAAGTGATCTCGGACGTAGGTCTTGATGTCGTCCGCACTGACCGTCGCACCCTCGGTCTTCACGACGAATGCCCGCAGCCGTGCGCCGAAGTCCTTGTCCTCGACACCGATGGCGGTCGCCTCCACCACCTCAGGGTGCCCGCTGATCAAATCCTCGACCTCGGCGGGGAACACGTTCTCGCCGCCGGAGACGATCATCTCGTCGTCGCGGCCGCTGACGTACAGCAGTCCACGCTCGTCGAAGTAGCCGACGTCGCCCGAGGAGAGCATCCCGTCGACGACCTCCTTGCCACCGCCGCCGGTGTACCCCTCGAACGGGAAGGTGGTGCCGACGAAGATGCGGCCGATGCTCCCCTGCGGGAGCTCCTTGCCGTTGTCGTCGAGGATCTTCACGCGTACGCCCTTGACCACCGGGCCCACCGTCGCGGGATTGATCGACAGGTCCTGTGGACGCGCGATGGTGGCGAACGAGATCTCGGTCGAGCCGTACAGGTTGTAGATCACCGGGCCCAGATCCTTGAGCGCCCGCGTCGCCAGCTCGGACCCCAGCTGCGAACCCGACACGAAGACGATGCGCAGGCTCGACAGGTTCGGCTTCGGCGATGTCTTGTCCAGTTCATCGAGAATGCGCGACAACATCACCGGCACCACCACCATGGCGGTGACCCGGTGCCGTTCGATGTCGGCGAGCACCGTGGCCGGCTTGAACCGGCGGCGCAGCACCAGCGTGCTGCCGAGCAGCATGGCGATGGTCGAATGCAGGTACCCCAGCGCGTGGAACATGGGCGCGGGCATGCTGGTCACCTCGCCGGATTTGAACGGCACCGACGACAGCACGCCGCCGACCGGGGCCAGCGACGGCGGGGCACTTCGGTTGGCGCCCTTGGGAGTTCCCGTGGTGCCGCTGGTCAAGATGATGATCGAGGCCGCTTTGGCGACCTTCGGCGGCGCGAGGCTACTGGTCCGGGCGATGACGTCGGCCAACGATTCGTCGGTGCTGCCCGACGGTTCCGGCTTGTCGGGGTTGTGCCCAAGGGCCCGCAGCTTGCCCAGCGGCGGCTCGGCGAGTGCGACGGCGTCGGCGTATTCGTCGTCGTAGATGAGCAGCTGGGCGCCCTCGCGCTCGGACACCTCTTTGATCTGCCGCCCCGAGAACTCGGTGTTGAGCAGGATGATTCGCGCACCGACGCGGGCCGCGCCGTACACCGCAATCAGGAACCACCGGTGGTTGCGGGCCAGGATGGCCACGCCTTCGCCGGCCTGAACACCCTTGGCGCGCAACGCGTTGGCCGTCGCGTTCACGGCGTCGTCGAACTCCTGGAAGGTGATATCGCCGTCGTCGTCGATGACGGCGACGCGGTGCGGGGTACGCCGCGCGTTGAGCGCCGGGACCATGCCGATCTCACCCCAGCGCACGATGTCGGCGAGCATCGCCGCGATGTGCTGCGGCGACTCGAGTTTGAGTGCGCCCGCTTCGAACATCTTCCTGGCGTAGTGGAGTTCGGCGGCACCGCGGTCGGCTAATTGGGTGACCGTTTTGCCTCCCAATTTCTCGAAAGACTCCTGGACCTTGTTTGCTATCTGCGACGGGAGGTCAGTCAGCTTCGCCATGAGCCAACAATATGTGACCCGCGGGTGACGCGGCTGGAACTCCCGCTCCATTTACCGGGCCAATTACGCTGTACACATGGGCGACTCGCTGTCACTCGACGTGGGTGGGCGCGAGGTTGTCGTGAGCAACCCGGACAAGGTGATCTTCCCGGAACCCGGCGTGACCAAGCTCGACCTGGTCAACTACTACCTGTCGGTCGCCGATGGCGCGCTGCGCGGCGTGGCGCGGCGACCCATGATCCTGAAGCGGTTCGTGAAAGGCATTGCGCAGGAAGCGATCTTTCAGAAGCGGGCACCGGAGAAACGGCCGGACTGGATCGACGTCGCCGAGCTGAAGTACGCCTCCGGCACCTCCGCGAAAGAAGCCGTGATCGACGAGGCCGCCGGGCTGGTCTGGGCGGTGAGCCTGGGCTGCATCGACTTCAACCCGCATCCGGTCCGGGCCGACGACCTGGAGCATCCGGACGAACTGCGCGTCGACCTGGACCCCATGCCGGGCGTCGAGTGGCCGCAGATTCTGGACGTCGCCATCGTGGTGCGCGAGGTGCTCACCGACTACGGACTGACGGCATGGCCCAAGACGTCGGGCTCGCGGGGATTCCACATCTACGCCCGGATCGAGCGGAACTGGCCCTACAAGCAGGTGCGGTTGGCCGCCCAGACCGTGGCCCGGGAGGTGGAGCGACGGGCGCCCGACCTGGCAACCAGCCGGTGGTGGAAGGAGGAACGTCAGGGCGTATTCGTCGACTTCAACCAGAACGCGAAGGACCGCACGGTGGCGTCGGCGTACTCGGTGCGGTCGCGGCCCGACGCCCGGGTCTCGACACCCCTGTTCTGGGATGAGGTCCCCACCTGCCGCCCCGAGGAATTCACCGTCGCGACGGTGCCCGCCAGGTACGCGCAATTCGGCGACCCCTGGGGCGGGATGGACGACTCTGCCGGCGGCCTGGAGGGGTTGCTGGCGCTGGCCGAAGAACTCGGTCCGATGCCCAAGGCGGACAAACCCGGGGGCGGCGCCTCGGCCGACGGACGGCGCGCCTCGCAGATGCCGCTCATCGAGGTTGCTCGCACCAAGACCCGCGATGAGGCGATGGCCGCGCTCGACGAATGGCGGTCGAAGCACCCGGAAGCGGCATCTTTCCTGGAAGCCATCGATGTTCTGGTCGACGGCATGCGTGGACCCAGCTCCATCTGGTACCGCATCAGGATCAATTTGCAGCACGTCCCCGAGGAGTTGCGGCCGCCGCAGGAGCCGCTGATCGCGGATTACTCGCCGTGGGTGGGTTATCAGGGCAACCAGTGGCGCCGTCCGTGAGCGTTACCCCGCCGAGACCATGTTTGCTAGCTGCAGCTATCACACTTCTTAGCGATGATTTAGGACTTACTCCCCGGTACCTTAACTTGGCCACATAGCTTCGAACTCGAGCCGAAGAAACGACACAGCTGTCGGGCGTTCGGCAACATCGAAGGGAGGCATCACATGGCCATGGTCAGCAGCGACTCGGCATCAACAGCCGCTTTCCGCTATGGCAATCCGGTCGTCGCCTGCGGCGACGCCGAGGTGCGCGCCCAGTGCCGCCAACTGGCGACGGTACTCACCGTCACCGGAGTCATCGACGAAACCGATGTGGACCTGGTTGCAGCGCAGGCACGGCGCTGCGTCCTCCCGGAAAAGCCGTTCATCCTGGACCTGAGCGGGGTCACCTCGTTCGCGGTGTCCTGCGTCGAACTGCTCGACAAGGTCAACGACAGCTGCATCGCCGCAGGTAATGAGTGGTCCCTCATCGCATCCCAGCCGGTTTCGACCGCTCTGCTGGCCTGCGGCGCAGAGTCCGCCTTCCCGACCGCAACCTCCGTCTCCGAAGCGCTGCACCATTTCTCGGACAGCATGTACGAGCGCCGTCGGTTGCTGCCGTTCCTCACCAAGAAGTCCGCGTAAGACAGGAACTGAACATGTTGATCGATCTCCGCTGGCTGAGTGCCCTGCTTCACCACCGTCGCAAGTCGCACCTCGCTACGCCGGCTTTCTGACACCTCTCGACCTCCAACACGGTGCCGACACCATCTGGTGTCGGCACCGTGTTTTGTCTGACGACCTCGTCGCAGCTCAGCCGAAGTCGATGCGCACGATCGCGCTGTCGTCCCAGACATTGCGGTTCCGCGCCCGCCGCCACTTCTCCCGCAGCGGCAGACCGGCGTGCACCTGCGTCACGCCCGGAATCCTGATCAGCGGCACCACATTCCACTGCCAGCCGTAGCGCCGGTGCAGCACGCGGTTCGCATCGGCTGCGGCCGCATCGTCGAGCACCGTCGCCGTGCCCGTGAATACGTTGGCCCCGCTCAGCTTTCGGCCGCGGTAATCGCATGCGGTCAGTTCGACTCGGGTATGCGCCCGCAGGCGCGCCGTTTTTGGTCCACGCTTGGTGCGGAACACGATCGAGTTGTCCTGGACCGCGAACCAGATCGGGGTGTCGACCGGCTCGCCATTCTTCTTGTAGCTGCGCAGCAGGGCGTAACGGGTCCGGGTCAATTCACCAATGTCTGATCGCTGTGCGTTGGTAGCCATGCACATAGTCAACGACTTAGAGTTGGCTCCAAGTCAAGACCGAACCGGGAGTGCCATGGCCACGTTCACCATCGGCGAGGTGTCGGTGCGCGCCGACGTCGCCGCGACGACGCTGCGCTACTACGAGCAGATCGGTCTCATCCCCCCGCCCGCGCGCGTCGGCGGCCAACGCCGGTATGACGCCGCCGTCATCGATCGGCTCAACGTCATCCGGGCGTGCAAGACCGCCGGGTTCACCCTGGAGGAGATTCAGCTGCTGTTCGCCGACGATGCCCCCGGTCGCCCCGCCAGTCGCGCACTGGCCGAGACGAAACTCGCCGAGATCGACGCCAAGATCACCGAGCTACACCAGGCCCGCGCAATCGTCGAGTGGGGCATCCAGTGCACCTGCCCGTCGATCGACGCCTGCAGCTGCGGCATTCACCCCAGGTAAACCAGGGCCAGATCTTCGAATACCCGACGCCGCGGCGACTGAGCAGGAGCGGGCGGGGTCAGCGCCCGCTCGACCGGGAGCCACCGACCTCCGCGGGCAACGGCGGCGGTAGCGGTGTCGTCGGCACGGGCGTGGGGGCACCGGTGACGGGCGTGGATGGCGTGCCAGCCGGCGCAGGGGTCGCGGCCGGCGCCGGCGTGGCAGCCGCAGTTCCGGTCAGCGGGCCGCCGCCGCGGAAAAAGGTCATGGGCTCGGATCTGATGGGCTGCGAGCCCGCACTGATATCAAGCGACTTCGCGTTCATGACGTAGGTGATGCCGTCGCTCGTTGCGGTGTAGCCGCCTCGGCCGTCCGCCGTGGCGGCGACGATCAGCTTCGCACCGTCACTGATGCGGACGCCACGGTATTGCAGCTGACCGCCGGCGCTCTTGCAGATGGCAACCCGGGAAGAGGCGGTACTCCCGAACGCCACCGCGGTGTCGCCGGTCGGGCACCGTGCTGTCGAGTCGACGAACCCCTGGCTGTCGGTGGCAGGATCGGCCGACGCTGCCGGAGCCCCCGTCAGCGTCAGCGCCGCACTTGCCAGGACGGCGGCCGCCAGCGCCGTAGCACGGAATGTGAAGTCGGACATCGTCACCACCAGATCACACCACAGCCGGTTCGGCGAGTGCACACACCGCACCATCGGCAAACGGTTTGGGCAGCGCAGGCTCGCGCCCTCGGCGGCCCGCGGATGAATTCTTGGAAAACTTCAGCTTGATTTATTTACCCAGGTAGGCAAATTATGCACGTATTGGCAGGTCAGGAGGTCGAAGAGCGATTTTGCTCAGCTAGAGGCACGTGCCGCTTTCCGCTACCTTCAGACCGCCTAATTCCGTTCTGCCTCACCGAATCCGGGGTCCATCATGCAAATCGCTGTTCGGCACAACGCACTGCCTTCGTCTCTCGTTGCCGGAATGTGCTCGGTGTGCATCGTCGCCTCGGTAGGAGCCGTGGCGCCGCTGCCCGCGCCGCAAGCCCTGCCCGCGGCGCATTCCGCTGTGGCCACCGTGTCCACCTATGCAGAGAAGTACTACCTCACCGCGTTCCCGGCCGACCTGCTGCAGCTGATCTCGCTGCCGTTCACCGCGTACCAGACTTTCGTGAACAACCTGATCGCCGGCCCGAATCAGTTCATCACGGCGATCAACACGCTCAACGCCGCGCTCTACGCACAGACCGTCGGCCCGTTCGTCACTGCGCTGATCCAGGGCCCGAACGCGATCATCAACAACCTCAACACGATCAACAAGACGATCTACAACGCCGCCATCCTGCCGATCGTGAACACGCTCATCGCGGCGCCGAACGCGATCATCAAGGGCATCAACGCCATCAACGCCTCGTTCTTCAACGGCGCGACGGCGACCATCCCCACGCTGATCAACACGGCGATCAACACCGCGATCGCGGCGCTGCAGAACCTCACGACGCTGCCGGCCACCATCATCAAGGGCCTCACCGCCCTTCCGGGTGCGCTCGTCGCCGGGCTCAACGCCCTGCCGGGCGCGATCCTTTCCGGATTCCCGCTGGCCGCAACGCCGTTGGCCGCCACCACCTCGTTGAAGTCGCTGGCCGCGACCACCACCACACTGCCGACGACCCAGCCGCTGGCCCTGACGACCAGTCCCACTGCCGCAGCGTCGGTGACGCCGAAGGCCGCAAGTGCGACAGCACCGGCGACATCCGGCACGCAGGACAAGACACCCGCCGCCACCGGCACCACCACGGACAGCACCGGCACCGGGGCCACCACGGACAGCCAGACCGGCACCAAGGACACGGGCAAGACTGCCGGAGAGACGGACACCAAGAGCACGGACGCCAAGAGCACCGACACCAAGGGGACCGACGCCAAGGGCACCGACACCGGCAAGACCTCCGGCACCGACAAGTCGACCAGCACTGACAAGTCGGGCACCAAGTCCGACACCAAGTCGAGCACCGACAGCAGCACGAAGACCGACTCGGTCAAGTCCACGAAGACCGACTCGCAGGGCGGCAAGCACAGCGCCCCCGCGGGCACCGCGCCCAGCGTCTCCGCCTCTTCGACCGGCGGCAAGCACCGCGCTCCCGAAGGCGGCGGCAGCAGCTCGCACGCATCGAGCACGAGCAGCAGCGGCAGCCACGAGGGCTGACAAGCAGCGCAACAACACTGAGGGCGGTGGCTTCGAAAAGCCACCGCCCTCAGTGCATTCCCGCCCACGTTGAGTGAGCAGGAGCCAGACCTCAGTAACCAGGAATTGCCGGCACGACCGGGGACGAAGCCAGCTGCAAAGGCGCCGACGGCGCAGCAAGTCCCGGCATCGGCGTCAGCGGCGCGGTGGCCGCCCCGAGCACACCCGGAACCGGCGCCGTCGCGGCTCCCAACGTGCCCGGCACCGGTGCCGTGGCCGCGCCGAGGACGCTCGACACGGGAGTCGTAGCCGCGCCCAGCGTGCCCGGCACCGCGCCCAGCGTGCCCGGCACCGCGGCGGTGGCGCCCGAGAGGTCCGGCAGCCCGACGGACGGCAGCCCTGGCGGCGTCACAGGCAGGCCGCCGTTCATCAGCGCCGGGATGTTCCCGTTGGCCAGCGCCGTCATGAACGCGGGGCACTGAGTCTGGATCGCGACCTGAGTGGCGAACCCGGCGAGCGGCGGCGCGATGCCGCCGTTGCCGCTCATCTGGGTTGCCGTGCTGGCCATCTGGCTGCCCGGCTGCACCAGTAGCGGGCAGATCGAGGTACCCACCTGGGCGATCGCGTTGCTGACGGGCCCGTTGTTGCCGATGCCGACATCGTTGAGCGCGTCATGGACGACGTCCGCATGGGCGCGCGGTCCCCACATGAGGGCGGCGACGACGATGGCCCCCGCCACCACGACGGGTCGCAGCACCGCGGCAGATGTCGCGATGACATCCACGGAGCCGACCTGTGTCCTTCCGGTCTTCGGCCGGCCCTGCCGGGCAGCCACCGGTCGTCTGCGGTACGTCACTTCAGTCGTTGCGGTCATCAGCACGCTCCCTGTTCCTGAGTGCTCGGCGCCACACTGGGCACTGATTTCACTTCGGTAACGGTGAGCTACAAATGTCACAAATACAACACGGACCGATAACCGTTCGAACCCTATGCGTTTCGCTACGTTGATCTCTGAGACCGGACTGAAATTCTGTCCCGTTTTCTTACAGAGGCTTCAACTCAATAACCCCAGTCGTCACAGTTGTCCCATTAGCACCTTTGGGCACAAATTGAAAGAGGCGTCAATTCCGGGTGCGTAGAGGTCGCCGGATCGCCGGTTCGCCTACAGCTGCACACCAGTTTCGACTTGTACGCTTACGCCACCATTTCGCCTGCGCACTCTGGCTGATCCGGCGCAGCACCACCCAGGGAGACCCGATGCACGACAGGCGTGCCGCCACGGGAGGGCCGCGTTCCGCATGCGGTTCCTAGTCGCCCTGATATCGACGTTCGCGCTGGCCCTCACCGGCGTCGGCTGGTGGATTGCGCACGGCGTCATCAGCGGCTTCACCATTTCGCACGCTCTCGGCATCGACCTGCCCGGAACCGGAAACGTCAACGGCTCCATGAACATCCTGCTGATCGGACTGGATTCCCGCCGCGATCAAGACGGCAACGAGCTGCCGCAGGAACTGCTGGACCAGCTGCACGCCGGCGACTCCGACAGCGGTGGTTACAACACCAACACCCTGATCCTCGTGCACGTCACCCCCGACAACCACGTGGTCGCCTTCTCGATCCCCCGCGACGACTACGTGCCCGTCGACGACATCTCCGGCTACAGCCACATCAAGATCAAAGAGGCGTACGGCCTCAAGAAGGCCGAGTTCGCCCAGAAGCTGAACGACGAGGGCGTCACCGACCAGCACGAGCTCGAGTCGCAAGGCCGCGAGGCCGGTCGCACCGCCACCATTGCCGCCGTGCGTGACCTCACCGGCGTGAAGGTCAACTATTTCGCGGAGGTCAGCCTCGCCGGCTTCTACGACCTGACCTCGGCGCTGGGCGGCGTCGATGTCTGCCTGAACAATGCCGTCCAGGACGACGAGTACTCGGGCGCCGACTTTCCCGCCGGCAAGCAGACCCTGAATCCGTCCCAGGCGCTGGCGTTCGTCCGCCAGCGGCACAACCTCGACAACGGCGACCTCGACCGGACCCACCGCCAGCAGGCGTTCCTCGCGTCGGTCATGCACAAGCTGCAGAGCGGCGGCGTATTCGACGACATCAGCAAGTTCTCGAACCTGATGTCGGTGGCCCGCAAGGACATCGTGCTGTCCAGCGGCTGGACCAACGACGTGTTCCGGCGCCTCGGCTCGATCTCCGGTTCCAACATCGAGTTCCAGACCCTGCCGGTGCTGCGCTACGACAACGTCAACGGTCAGTCCGTCAACATCGTCGATTCGGCCGCGATCCGGTCCACCGTGTCTGCCGCCTTCTCGGACGACAAGGCCGCCTCGACCACGCCCGCGGCGCCGACCAGCACCGTCGACGTGATCAACGGCGGTGACATGACGGGACTGGCGGCCATGGTTGCGGCGGCACTGTCCTCGCACGGCTTCTCCACCGGTGACGTCCGCAGCGCGCAGCCCGGCGAGCCCACCTCGACCCAGATCGACTACGGACCGGGCGCGGAAGCCGACGCCAAACAGTTGGCAAGCCAATTGGCCATCACCGCGGCGCCACAATTGAGCGACCAGGAAGCGCCCGGCCGAATCAGGGTCATTCTGGGCAACGACTACGACCCACCGAGTGCGATTTCCGACGTCTCGGCCACCAACGCGGCGGTGACCAAATCGTCGTCCGACGAAGCCCCGCCCGACCAGGGAAAGCCGCTGAGCGGCGACGGGGTACCGTGCGTCAATTGACGTTCGCGTAGAGCATTGTTTGGCCCATAGCTAATGGTCAGACGCGTGTGACATACTGCACTTTGGCCAGAAAAGGGGAGGTGATCTCCGCGTGATGCCCCACGCGCGGCTGTTCGCCGCCTCAAGCCTCCTCGCAGCCGGCCTGCTGGCGTTGGGCCCTGAAGCCGTCGTGGCATTGGCCGACACCGGCAGTGGCAGCTCCACAGGTGGTACCTCAGGCACCTCGACCACAGGCACATCCGGCGGCAGCACCCCGACGGGCACCGGAACCTCGACCACCGGCGGCAGCACCTCCACGGGGCCGTCGACCACGGGTTCAACGACCACCGGCTCCCCCACGGGCGGTGCCTCGTCGTGGAGTGCGCCAAACCTGTTGGGCGGCATAGGCGGCATGGCCGGCCAGTTCACCCGCATCATCCAGCACCCCACTGACGTGCTGAACAACATTCCAGTGATCGGCGGCGTCGCGCCCGGAACGAAGCCCAGTTCCACCAAGAACGCACCGGCGGTCGCGCCCGGCACCTCGTCGACCACGGGTTCTTCGGCACCAGCCCAGGCGAGCTTGTCGGCGCAGCCCCCGGCCGGCCAGGCCTCGAGTTCGCAGAGCACCACCACGAACAGCAACGTCGCGGCCACTCCCCAGCCCCCGCTGGCGCAACTCCCGCTGGCCGCCGCCCAGATTCCGCTGACGGCGCTCGACCTGGTCAAGACCACCATCCCCACCGTCGTCGATGCGGTGCCGATTCCCGGGCTCGCGGCGCTGCCGGCGTTCGCCGATGCCCTGATCAACCCGATCGAGAGCACCGTCCGCGAATTGGCGTCGGCCGCCTCGGGTCTGCCGTTCCTGCAGTACGTCCCGGGCATGCCCATCGCGCAGGTGCCGCTCGACAACCGGGGCATCCCCCGCGACGCCCCGGTACCGAAAACCTTTGCGGCGGCTACAGATTCGGTGCCGCGTGACGTCTCGCCGGGCGCTCCCGGCGATCCCGTCAATCCCGTCCCGCCGATCCAGCCCAAGGACACCTTCGCGGCCGAAAACCATATTGTCGCCTCGAAGGATTTCCGGCCGGGCTATCCGGACTACCTGCGGGCCGCCGGCCTCAGCGAGGTTGCCGCGGTCGCGGTCCCCGGGTTCGCCGGCATCATCACCCTGACCGCCGCCGGCGGGTTGGTCGGATACCGGCAGGCCCGCGCCACCGCATCGGCGCCCGCCCGCGCTGCTCGCTTCGTGAACTGACCCGGAATAAGCCGCCCGCCGATCTCGTTGGGAGCGACGTGACCGAACATGAACTGAGCCCCACCGACTGGGTGCGCAAGCAGACCGAACAGATTCTGGCGCAGGGCACCACCGATGGCGTGACCATCCTCGATCGGCCGGTGGTCTTGTTCACCACCACGGGAGCCAAGTCCGGTAAAAAGCGTCTGGTCCCGTTGATGCGGGTCGAGCACGACGGCCGTTACGCGTTGGTGGCGTCCAAAGGTGGCGCTCCCGAACACCCGTCGTGGTACCACAACGTCAAGGTCAACCCCCAGATCACGGCGCAGGACGGCGACAAGGTCGTGGAGCTGACCACGCGTGAGCTCGAGGGCGACGAACGACAGGAGTGGTGGGACCGGGCCGTCGAGGCCTACCCGCCGTATGCCGAATATCAAACCAAGACCGACCGACTGATCCCGGTCTTCATCGCCGAATAGCGTGCTGCTCTTCCACGGTAAGCAGCCGATGCGCCGCCTGTAACAAGATGCGGTGGAGCTCGTCGTCAGGGATGTCCTGCAGTTCGGGGTCCATCGCGCTGCCGTAGATGCCCGAGGTGACCAGTGACATGGTCACTCGGGTCTCGGTGTCTGCGCCGTCCATTCCCAGCACTGTCCGCAATCGCCGGTTGATGGCGCTGCACTCCTCGTGGGAGTTGACCAAGGTGTCGATGGCCGGATCGCGATAGAAGACGGCCGTCACGCGCCGATGCCGCACCGCCAGTTCGACGAACCCGGCGATCGCGGTCGCCTTGCGGGCCGGCCCTTCCTGTTCGGCGTCGATCTCCGTGGCCAGCTGGTCGAGGTCGGCGAACACCGGCCGGATGACAGCCAGGACGATGTCGTCTTTTGAGTGGAACTGGTAGTACACGGAGGCCTTGCTGACCCCGAGGTGATCGGCGATCATCTGCAGCGATGTGCCGTTCACGCCGTGCTCCGCAAACAACGCCAGGGCGGCTTCGATCACCCGAGCACGCGCTGATCCGCGCGGCCCCACCGATTTGGCCAATCCCCGCTCCCTGTTCACCGCCGACCGGGCTCGGTCGCCGTGTTATCACGGTCACCGCTTTCGCAGCGACGTCACGTGCGTCACATGGGATGCCCCGATGTGTGCACCGACCTGCAGCAATTGAATCGCTTAACTTGTCTAAGTTTACCTTGGTGGATACGCTGAGTCTGCCGATCGGCAGATTGAAATCTGACACAGGTGGCGGCGTCGCACAAACGCCGCCCTGCGCATCAGGTCACGGAATCCGTCGTGGCATGTCGAGCAATCGAGGAACGGGGAGGTCAGCATGACCACGGAGATCGCCGGATGATCGGCACTGCGCTCAAGAAGGCGTGGATCCCGCTGCTCATCCTCGCCGTCGCCCTCGTCGCCGGCTTCACCGTGCACCGCGTACGCGGCTACTTCGGCCAGAACCCCGTCATCGTCACCCCACGCAACTTCGCCGACGACGCCAAACCGTTCAAACCCAAGGTCGTCACCTACGAGATCACCGGCGAACCCGGCGCCTACGCCGACATCAACTACCTCGACCTGGACGCCAAGCCGCAGCGCGTCGACCACGCCAAGCTGCCCTGGAAACTCGTCCTGTCCACCACCGCACCGGCAGCATCGCCGAACATCGTCGCCCAGGGCGACGGTGACTCCATCACCTGCACCGTCCACGTCGACGACGAACTCAAAGACACCCGCACCTCCACGGGCGTCCACGCCCAGACCTTCTGCCTGGTGAAATCCGCATGAGCAACCACAGCCTCGATACCCCGACCGACTCGTTCCCGAAGGCCGAGACACCTCATCGGCCCCTGATCCCCCGACTCATCCGCACCCTCGCGCTCCCGGTGATCCTCGCCTGGGTCGGCATCGTCGTCTTGGTCAGCACGATCGTCCCGGGGCTCGACGAGGTCGGCAAGATGCGCTCGGTGTCGATGTCACCGCACGACGCGCCGTCGATGATCGCGATGAAGCAGGTCGGCTCCGACTTCAAGGAATTCGACTCCGACAGTTCGGCCATGGTGGTGCTGGAGGGCCAGCAGCCGCTGGACGCCGCCGCGCACGCCTACTACGACCAGATCGTCGCCAAACTCCGCGCCGACACCGCGCACGTCGAGCACGTCCAGGACTTCTGGAGCGACCCGCTCACGGCGTCCGGCTCCCAGAGCGCAGATGGCAAATCCGCCTACGTGCAGGTCTACCTGCGCGGCAACCAGGGCGAGTCGCTGGCCAATGAATCCGTCGAGACCGTCGACAACATCCTCAAGAGCGTGCCCGCCCCGCCGGGCGTGAAGAGCTATGTGACCGGCGCGGCCGCCCAGGCCTCGGACATGAACGTGGCCGGCGATCGCAGCCTCAAGGTCATGGAGGCCGTTTCGTTCGCGGTCATCATCGTGATGCTGCTGCTGGTCTACCGCTCGATCATCACGGTGCTGATCGAGCTGTTGATCGTCATGGTGCTGGTGGGCGCCGCTCGCGGCCTGGTGGCCGTGCTCGGCTTCTACCACGTCATCGGGCTGTCCACCTTCGCCACGAACCTCTTGCCCATGCTGGCCATCGCGGCGGCCACCGACTACGCCATCTTCCTGATCGGCCGGTACCAGGAAGCGCGCACTGCCGGGATGTCCAAAGAGGACGCCTACTACGACATGTATCACGGCACCGCGCACGTCATCCTGGGCTCAGGTCTGACGATCGCCGGTGCGACGTACTGCCTGCACTTCACCCGACTGCCGTACTTCCAGACGCTGGGCATCCCGCTGGCCATCGGCATGGTCACGGTCGTATTCGCGGCGCTGTCGCTCGGCCCGGCCCTCATCACCGTGGTCACCAAGTTCGGTAAGACGCTGGAGCCCAAGCGCGAGATGCGGGTGCGGGGCTGGCGCAAGATCGGCGCGGCGATCACCCGCTGGCCGGGCCCGATCCTGGTCGCCACGATCGCCGTCGCACTGGTCGGCTTGATCGCCATCCCCGGCTACAAGACCAGTTACGACGATCGTCAGTACATGCCCATCGATCTCACGTCCAACGAGGGTTATGCGGCCGCGACCCGGCACTTCTCCCCCGCCCGCATGAACCCGGACCTGCTGCTCGTGCAGAGTGACCACGATCTGCGGAACCCGTCGGATTTCCTCGTGATCAACAAGATCGCGAAAGCCGTTGTAGCCGTTCCTGGTATCGCACAGGTACAGGCCATCACCCGGCCCGAGGGCACTCCCATCCAGCACTCGACCATCCCGTTCCAGCTCGGTATGCAGAGCACCACGCAGGTGATGAACCAGAAGTACCAGCAGGACATGATGGGCGATATGCAGAAGCAGATCGGTGACATCCAGGTCAGCATCGACACCATGACCAAGATGCAGGCCATCACGGTTCAGATGTCGACCGTCATGGACAGCATGGTCGGCAAGATGCACGGCATGTTGGGCGACATCGAAGATCTGCGCAACCACATCTCTGATTTCGACGACTTCTTCCGGCCTATCCGCAACTACCTGTACTGGGAACCGCACTGCTACGACATCCCGGTCTGCTGGTCCATGCGCTCGGTGTTCGACACCCTCGACGGCATCGACACGATGACCGACGACTTCGAAACGATCGTCCCGGACATGGACAAGATGTCCGCGCTGACGAAGCAGATGGTCACGGTCATGCCTCCGCAGATCGAGACCATGAAGAACATGAAGAAGTACATGCAGATGATGTACGCCACCCAGAAGGGGCAGCTGGATCAGCAGGCCGAGGGCCAGAAGAACTCCAGCGCCATGGGTGAGGCCTTCGACAAGTCCAAGAACGACGACTCGTTCTACCTGCCGCCCGAGGCTTTCGACAGCGCCGACTTCAAGCGCGGTATGAAGAACTTCATCTCACCAGACGGTAAGTCAGTGCGGTTCATCGTGCAGCACGAGGGTAATCCGCTTACCCCCGAAGGCATTTCGAATATCGACGCCATCAAGCAGGCCGCCAAGGAAGCGATCAAGGGCACCCCACTGGAGGGCTCCAAGATCTACCTGGCCGGTAGTGCAGCGACCTTCCGCGACATGGCCGAGGGCTCCGACTACGACCTCATGATCGCCGGAATCTCTGCTCTCGCACTGATTTTCGTCATCATGCTGATCATCACCCGAGCAGTGGTGGCCGCCACCGTGATCGTGGCGACGGTGGCCATCTCACTGGCCGCGTCGCTGGGTATGTCGATACTCATCTGGCAGTACCTGATCGGCCTGCCGCTGCACTGGATGGTGATTCCGATGTCGGTGATCATCCTGTTGGCCGTCGGCGCGGACTACAACCTGCTTCTGGTCGCCCGGTTCAAGGAAGAGATTCATGCCGGCCTGCACACCGGCATCATCCGCGCCATGGGCAGCACGGGTTCGGTGGTCACCAATGCCGGCCTGGTTTTCGCCTTCACCATGTCGTCGATGATCATCAGCGAGCTGCGCATCATCGGCCAGGTGGGCACCACGATCGGCCTGGGTCTGCTGTTCGACACCCTGGTCGTCCGGTCGTTCATGATGCCGTCGATCGCGGCCCTCATGGGCAAGTGGTTCTGGTGGCCGCAGATCGTGCGCCAGCGCCCGGTCCCGTCGCCCTGGCCGGCCGCCAAGAAGGTCGACGCGACCGTCTGACCCGTCATACCCTAAGCGCCGCGCTGAGACTGCCGTCTCAGCGCGGCGCTTTCGTATGCGCGTTGACCGTGCGTCGACGCAGACGGCTACTCGAACTTTCCTGCGTCAGCGCAATCTCGACTGCCGCAAGGAATTTGGCTAGTCGTGGGACCTGTGCGCGCGTACCCGAACACCTCTCACGCAAAATGCCCGCCTCCATGCGACGGGGTTGTCGCACAAAGGCGGGCACTAGCGTGCGTCCAGGTTGGAGTGGCGGGGCCGTCCGGCCGGGCTACCGGTAGCAGCGAGCGCCGAACTTCAGCACCGGCGCGAGCGGGCTATTGACTCAGGCGCCGAAGCCGCGGCCAGCGGACCACGCGAACACCGCGTAGGCCGCCGAAGACGACAGTTTGTGAATCTCGGCTTCCGTGCCGCCGAGCTCACGGATGCGGTCGGCGAAAGTCGACTCGATGATGCCCGAACACGTCGACAACACATCCATCAACGATGCGTCCGCCGGCGCCGACTCGAACTGGTTCGGCAAATGCGCTACTGCTCCCACGACCACTCCTGACTTCAAACTGATTACTTCAGTTATCTAATTTTATCGGCTAAGTACCGGTCGTGACGAGGACTTTTGCGGTGACTTTCACCAGCATACCAAAGGTATTGTGGTGTGCGTCACAGCGACTCGCATCGACATGCAAACTTGATCGCACCGTTATCACCACTGGTCCCACGGCACGCTCCAGTCGCCGTTCTGCCACAGCTGCAACGGCTTGCCGCCGGTGTTCCGCACCTCGACCACGTCGCCCGGCACGGAGAAGTTGTAGAACCACTGCGCGTTGGCGCCGTTCAGGTTCAGACAACCGTGACTGGTGTCGGTGTTGCCCTGGGCCCACACCGTCGCATCGAGCTGGTGGAGGTACACCCCGTCAGTACTGACCCGCACCGCGTACGGGATGGTCTCCTTGTACCCGAGGTGGCTGTTGATCGGGAGGCCGTAGGTCGACGAGTCCATGACCACCGGATTGCTCTTGTCGAGCACGGTGTACACGCCGGGTTGGGTCCAGAAGCTCAGCGTCTTGCCGTTCACGGTTTCGGTGCCGCCGCGCCCCATCGAGGTCGGCATGGTCCGCACCAGCGCTCCGCCGTCGTACACGCTGACCTTCTTGGTCGCGTCGTCGGCGATCGCCACGTGCGAGGCGCCGATGGTGAATGTCGGTCCTCCGGCCACCGACACCACGGTGCCCGGCGCCCAGTACTGCGGCGGGCGCCAGTGCGCGGTGGTGTTGTTGACCCAGTGCCACGAGCCCGTGACCGGCGGGTTCGCCGTCACAACCAAGTCCCGCGCGGCGGCGGCCTCATCGACCGGGCCGGCGAAGTGCGCGACGATCACAGTGCCGATGCCGTAGGTGGCGCCGTCTCGAATCGGCGCTCCCGAGGTCATGGTGAACGAGACCGGCGGCGGCCCCGGGGGTGGCGCATCGTCGTCTGCCGATGCCACCGCAGTGGGGACGAGAAGGACCGTGGACATTGCCATGACAAACGCGCGTACCGCCAACATGCGGTCACAGTACCGATGCTCCATCCGTCACCCCCTCTCCGGTGAAACCTTCGCCGTGCCAGCAACATTAGGGACAGGTACTGAGGGCGCCTTAGTCTGCGCCTAAGAATCGGCTGAGTGGTTCAGTAACGCCCGCCACAGCGCGTCGAAAGCCACTTCCGACCTCACAATCCGTTGCACTCCAAGGCAAACCGCAGCCGTTCACCTAGCATCGAGACCGATGGTTCACAGGCCCGACAACTCCCCCGCGGCCCCGGTCAAGACCGCTGATCTGGTGCTGTCGGGCGGCGGCGTCAAGGCAATCGGATTGGTCGGCTCCGTCGTCGCTCTGGGTGACGCCGGCTACCGCGTCGGCCGGGTCTCCGGAACGTCGGCCGGCTCCCTCGTGGGCGCGGTCATCGCCGCTGCGAACCGCCGTCAGCCGGCCGGCTGCCAGCTCAGCGGCGATGACCTCCGCGAGCTGGCGATGTCGCTGCCGTACCGCAGATTCCTGGATTCCGTTGGCACCAGCCGGATTCCGGTGCTGGGCAAGTACTGGACCGCCTTCCACGGGCAGGGGATGTACCGGGGCGACGTCATCCACGACTGGGTCGCCGGCGAGTTGCGCAGTCTGGGCGTAGAGACCTTCGGCGATCTGGCGCTCGACGACCGCGAACTACCACCCGAGCAGCGCTATCGCCTGGTCGTCACCGTCGCCGACATCACCCGCGGCACACTGGTCCGGCTGCCCTGGGACTACCGCGAGATGTACGGCCTGGATCCCGACGAGCAGTCGGTCGCGGATGCGGTCAGCGCGTCGATGGCCATCCCGTTCTTCTTCCGTCCGGTGACCATCACAGGCGCCTCCGGCACGACGTCGACGCTGATCGACGGCGGACTCCTGTCGAACTTCCCGATGTACTCGCTTGATCGCACCGACGGCAAGGTCCCGCGCTGGCCCAGCTTCGGCATCACCGTGACGGCCCGGAGTCCCGCCCAGGGCGACGGCGACCCGGCCCCGGGCCTGGCACCGGTGGTCGATCTACCCGGTACGCCACGCCTGTTGGAGAACCTCATCAATACCGCGTTGCTCGGTCATGACCAGACCTATCTTCGGCAGCCATCCGTCGCGGCGCGCACGATAGTGGTCGATGCCGCCGGTATCGGATACCTGAATTTCGACATTTCCCAGGCGGATCGGCAGCGGCTTTATGACAACGGATACTCCGCCGCGATGGAATTCCTGAATACCTGGGACTGGCCCGCTTACCTACACCGATTTCACGCGGGTTCGGCGTGAATACTCTCGAGGCCTAAAAACTGGGGCGCGGTACGCCGTCGGTACCGATGGTCAAACCGGGGCACAGATGCACCATTGCCATATCCATCACGAAAGTGGCGGAGGCTTTGTTGACCTTCAACGAATTCGAGATGTCGTTCACCGCGTCGCCGGTCGGCTCGCCGGCATACACGAACATGTTGCAGGTCAGGCGGCCCGTCTTGAGCAGGTCGGCGTCGCTGGCGCCTTTCAGCCGGCTGTGGAGCTCGGTGAGATAGGCGACCTCTGCCGCATTGGCCGCGGACTTGGTCGGCACACAGTCGAGCGGATTACCCCTTTCGGCGCATGCCGCCACCTGGCCTGTCCCGACATCAGCCAGTGCGGGGACAGAAACGCCGAGACCAGCCACCGCCAGAGCCGCCAGCAGCTGGCCGGTAATCACACGCCCAGTCATTGCCACGACACCTCCCGCCCGCCATATAAGACGCTTCCGTCAATTAATTCCGGCACCGCCCCGCGGTGTCCGTAACGGAATAATAAAGATTATTCGGGCATTGCGATAACCGAACGGGAAATGAACCTTTCACGACTTATCGCCGCGATACCGGCGAAGAAGTCAGACCGCGCTGCCGGTCACCCTCTGCGCGGTGAGTTGAGGTACCAGTCCGGACGCGATCAAACGCAGTTGTCCCGACGGGTCCAGCGCATCGGGCCACGGTCCCGCCAGCGCGTCGAACTCTGCTTGATGACAAGAAACAGCCTGCTTGACCGCGCGCAGTGACACACTGCGGTCGCGGGCCCGCCGACTGCACGCACATTGATGACCCGGGTGCTCGGAGCAGCCGGCCACATAACGATCGACCGCAGTTCGAAGAGTCGGATGCACGGGACGGGCCAATGCGATGCTGCGCACCTGGCCCCTGCGCCCGATCCAGCTGACGACCACGTCTTCGCCCATGTCATCCAGGGCCTGGGCATACGCCCCCAGCTCGGCTCGCGGCGACGGGTCCCCGGCACCGGCCGAGCCGACGATTTCGATCACCGCGTGGCCCCGCCAGTCAACGGGACGGAACCGTAAGGTCCGCCGGCCGGACCGCAGGACCTGACCGCCCGCACTCACCATCGCGCCGTCCGGCTGGACCGTATCGAAGAACCACCGCAGCCCGATGAGCAATTCGGGGAGGTGTCGCGCCGCGACTCGCTCCTGCTGCCCCGACACAAGCCCTCGACTCGCAGAGGGCTCGGTCCGACCATGTCGCCGCGGGACGTGCAGTCCAGTCGAGTCCGCCTCCATGGCACCTCCAGCAAATTCATGCCGTTCGTCAAAGAATGACGTTGGTCCCATTAGAGCATGGAAGACAGGTGGCCGACGATACTTCAAACGAAAGACATCTCGCAGTTCTCGCTAATGACCTCAGTCGAATCACAGGTAACGCGAAGACCACGCGACCCACTGGGAACGCAGGTCGCAGTAACGTAATTTACCTGCGCTTTATCGCAATCTGCGATACATAGGCGACTCGCCGACGGAAGCCGGCGGCCAAGGAGACGGCTGGTGCATAGCTAATACTCAGACCAGTTCCATACCTAAAGTACGTCGTGCGCCACCCACACCGCACCGCCCCCGAACCTTGCGATATCGGCAAACCACCTCCGCGATCACGCCAGAGCCGCCGCCGCAGCGCGCGGCACACGACCGGCACCGACCCTGTTCGCGTGTTAGCGGCGCCATTCCCCGGGACAGGTGAAAGACTCGCGACGTGCACCAAATCCGCTCGCGCCGTAGCTTCCTGGCATTGGCCGCCGGCGCCGCCGGGGCCGCGGTAGTCGCCGCGTGCACCAAGCCACCGGCCTCGGGCACCGTCGCCGGCGACGGGTCGGTCACGATCAATCACGCCTTCGGCACCACCCGGATTCCCGGACCGCCCAAGAAGGTTGTGTGCGCCGGCCTCACCGGGCAGGACGAACTGCTGGCCGTCGGCGTCATACCGATAGCCGTGACCGAGTGGTTCGGAAATCAGCCCTTCGCGGTATGGCCGTGGGCCCAGCCCGCGTTGGGGCCGGCCCAGCCGACCGTCCTCAACCTCAACGACGGCATCCAGGTGGACAAGATCTCCGCGCTGAAGCCCGACCTCATCATCGCCACCAACGCCGGATTGGATGCCGACACCTACAAGAAGTTGGCGGCCATCGCGCCGACCGTCGCCCAGTCCGGCCAGGACGCCTTCTTCGAACCATGGAAGGACCAGGCCACCGTCATCGGGCAAGCCGTGTTCAAGGCCGACGACATGAAAAAGCTCATCGACGGCGTCGACGCCAAGTTCGCCGGCGCAGGCAAGGCGAACCCGCGTTTCAGCGGCCGAAAGATGTTGCTCGTCAACGGCCTTCCCACCTCCGACGGGGTGGAGATCACGCCGGCCGGGTGGCGCACCGAGTTCCTCGGGGAGATGGGCATTGCCATGCCGGACGGCCTGGACTCCTTCACCAAGGGACAACACGCCTTCGTGCCTCGCGACCAGATGGCCACCGCGTTCCGCGGCGCCGACGTGCTGATCTGGACTCTCGACGCCGACGAGCAGCGGCCCGCGGTGTTGGCCGACCCGACGGTCGCGCAACTGAGTCAGGCCAAAGCCAATCGGATCGTCTTCCCCAACAAGGATTTGTCGGCGGCCATCACCTTCGCCTCGGTACTGTCCTACCTGGCCGTGGCAGACCAGCTGCCGCCCCTGCTGACTGCGGCGCTGGCCTGATCAAATCCGGGCCCAGCCCCGGCTGCGGGTTGCACCCTCCGGCCTGCCTGCCAAGATGATCGGCGTGATCGCCACCGAGCGCCCCGAACAGCACGCCCGATTCGCCCAGATCGGATCGGCCTACTATCCGACCCTCGTCGCGGTGTTCACGGCGCTCGTGATCATCTCCAACGTCACGGCCACCAAAGGCGTGGCATTCGGTCCGATCATCACCGATGGCGGGTTCATCGTCTTCCCGCTCACCTACATCATCGGCGACGTGCTGTCGGAGGTGTACGGCTTCAAGGCGGCCCGGCGCGCGATCTACCTGGGCTTCGCCATGAACATACTTGCCGCGCTGACGTTCTGGGTGACGATCTATCTACCGGCTGCCGACTTCTACCCGAACCAGGCGCATTTCGAGAACGTCGTGCACTCCTACACCCAGCTGATCATCGCGGGGCTGGCCGGCTTCATCGTCGGACAGACCATCAACGCATGGGTCGTCGTGGCGATCAAGGAACGCACCAAGGAGAAGCATCTGTGGGCACGACTGGTCGGCTCGACCTTCGCCGGGCAGCTCGGTGACACTCTGGTGTTCTGCGCCATCGCCGCCAACGCCATCGGCATCAGCACCTTCCACGACTTCGCCGTCTACACCGGCCAGGGCTGGCTGTACAAGACCGCCGTCGAGGTGGTTTTCCTGCCGGTGACCTACCGGGTGATCAGCTACATCAAGCGCCACGAACCGACCTACGACATGGCCCTCTGAGTGATTGCTAAGGCTCCTCTGGCGAGGCGCTAAAGAAAGCGGAAATCACGGCTACCCGCGGGTAGCTTCGAGTGATGACCGTCACACAAGAAGCGGTGAACGCAACAACGCCCATGACGCTCCACACCGTCCGTAACTACGGCGACCAAGCCTTGCTGCTGGAATTCAACAGCACCACCGAGGTCTTGGCATGGACCGACACGCTCCGCGCGGCCGGTTTGCCCGGCGTGCTCGACATCGTCCCGGCCTCCCGGACCATTCTGATCAAGCTCGCCGCACCGAGATATCAGATTCCCACCGGGCAGCGGCTGTCCAAGCTCCATCTCGGGGAACCGGCTGCCGCCGAAAACGGCACTCCACAGCGGCCTGACGTGGTCATCGACGTCGTATACGACGGCATGGACCTCGATGAGGTGTCGAGGCTGGCCGGCCTGGCCCCGAGCGAGGTGATCGCCGCGCACACCGGATCGCTGTGGCGCGTGGCGTTCGGTGGCTTCATGCCGGGCTTCGCCTATCTGGTGGGCGGCGACGAGCGGCTGCAGGTGCCGCGACACAGCGAGCCGCGCACCCGGGTGCCTGCCGGCTCGGTGGCACTCGCCGGCGAATTCTCCGGGGTCTATCCGCGAGAGACGCCGGGCGGCTGGCAGTTGATCGGCCGCACCGACGCCAACCTGTGGGACATCGAGCGGGAGCAGCCGGAGTTGCTGGCTCCGGGTATGTCTGTGCAATTCCGGGCAATCGGTTAGGGGCGAGACGATGACCGCAACACTCGAAATTCTCAAGACGGGCCCGCTGGCGCTGGTCGAGGATCTGGGCCGTCCCGGCCTGGCCCACATGGGCGTGAGTCGCTCGGGCGCCGCCGATCGCCGCTCGCACACACTGGCCAACCGGCTGGTGGCCAACCCGAACGACCGCGCCACCATCGAGGTGACGTTCGGCGGCTTCTCCGCCCGGGTCCACGGCGGCGGGAAGGAAGGCGTCGCGGTGGCCGTCACGGGCGCCGATGCCGATCCGTCGGCGAATGGAATCCCGTTCGGCACCAACAGCATTCACTACGCCCACGACGGCGAGGTGATCTCCCTGGGCGCACCGCATGCCGGGCTGCGCAGCTACGTGGCGGTCCGCGGCGGCTTCGTGGTCGACCCGGTGCTCGGCTCCCGCAGCTACGACGTGATGTCGGCGATCGGTCCGCGGCCACTGCAGGCCGGCGACATGCTGACCGTCGGCGAGCACACCGCCGAGTTCCCGGAGGTGGATCAGGCACCCGTGGCCGCCATCGCCGAGGACCTGCTGGAACTGCTGGTGGTCCCCGGCCCGCGCGACGACTGGTTCGTCGACCCTGATGCCCTGGTGCATACGGAGTGGGTGGTCACCGACCACAGCGACCGGGTCGGGATGCGCCTCGCCGGCCGGCCTCTGCAGCACCGTTGGCCAGACCGGCAGCTGTCGAGTGAGGGTACGACGCGTGGGGCAATTCAGGTGCCGCACAACGGGTTACCGGTGATCCTCGGCCCCGACCATCCGGTCACCGGCGGGTACCCGGTGATCGGCGTGGTTGCCGACCATGACATCGACAAGGTTGCCCAGATCCGCCCCGGCCAGCATGTGCGCATGCACTGGTCCCGGCCGCGTCAGCCGTTCGGTGCCTGAACCCGCGCAGGCACCAGCGCAGGCTGCGCAATCCTGGTAGAACGAGGGGGTGCACCCCACGGATCTCTCCCGCGTACACAACGTTCACACGGCGCGGCTGGTCCACACCGCTGATCTCGACGCCGAGACCCGCGAAGGCGCTCGGCAAATGGTCATCGACGCCTACGACGGCGACTTTTCTGACGCGGACTGGGAGCACTCGCTCGGCGGCATGCACGCGCTGATCTGCCACCACGGCGCGATCATCGCGCATGGCGCCGTCGTCCAGCGCCGGCTCATCTATCGCAACACCGCACTGCGCTGCGGCTACGTCGAAGCCGTTGCCGTCCGCGAGGACTGGCGGGGCCAGGGGCTGGCCACCGCGGTTCTCGACGCCGTCGAGCAGGTGATCCGCGGCGCCTACGAGATCGGCGCGCTGAGCTCTTCGGACACCGCGCGCCCGATCTATACCGCCCGCGGCTGGCTGCCGTGGCGCGGCACGACGTCGGTGCTGGCGCCGACTGGGCTGGGCCGCACGCCCGAGGACGATCGCTCATTGTTCGTGCTGCCGGTAACGGTCGAGGTCGACACCACCGCGGACATCACCTGCGACTGGCGCGACGGCGACGTTTGGTAGGGCTTGTGAGGTTCTGACCGGCAAAAGCCCAGCTCAGCGTCGAGTGTGAGCGAAACTTCATCGCTTGCTCACAGCCGACACCGCCGGGCAATGGTTGGGTAACCAACCGGAAACACATGTTCCGTTCACTGAACACATGAGTGATCCCGATCGGGCCCCGCTCACCGGATTTCGGGTGGCGGTGACGTCCTCGCGACGTGCCGATGAGTTGTGCACCCTCCTGCGCCGCCGCGGCGCGACGGTGATCGCCGCGCCCGCCATCTCGATGGTGCCGCTGCCCGATGACGAGGAACTACGGACCAATACCCAGGCACTGATCGAGGTGCCGCCTGATGTCCTGATCGCCACCACCGGCATCGGGTTCCGCGGCTGGATGTCGGCCGCCGACGACTGGGGCCTGTCCGGCGAACTGACCGACGCCCTCAGCCGCGCCCGGATCGTTTCCCGCGGCCCCAAGGCCACGGGTGCGCTGCGCGCCGCCGGGCTGCCCGAGGAATGGTCACCCGAATCCGAGTCGTCCCGCGAAGTGCTGGGCTACCTGCTGCAGGGTGGTATCTCGGGTCTGCGGATCGCCGTTCAGCTGCACGGCGCCACCGACGAGTGGGACCCCTTCCCCGAGTTTCTCGACGAACTGCGCCGCGCCGGCGCCGACGTCGTGCCGATCAGGGTCTACCGGTGGCAGCCCGTACCGCCCGGCGGTCCGTTCGACTCACTGGTCAACGACATCGCAGAGCGCCGGCTCGATGCCGTGAGCTTCACTTCGGCACCTGCGGTCGCGGCGACCCTGATGCGTGCGACCGAACTCGGCATCAATGAGCAAGTGCTGGAAGCGTTTCGGACTCAGGTGCACGCCATGTGCGTCGGACCCGTGACGGCGCGGCCGCTGGCTCGGCTGGGAGTCCCGACCTTCGCACCCGAGCGGATGCGCCTGGGCGCGCTGGCCCGCCACATCGCCGACGAACTGCCGGTATTGCAGGCCCGGAAGCTCCGGGCCGCCGGGCACGACTTGGAGATCCGTGGTACCTGCGTCGTCGTCGACGGTGTGGTCCGCGACCTGTCGCCTGCCGGCATGGCCATCGTCCGTGCGCTGGCCCTGCGGCCCGGCGCGGTGGTGTCACGGCAGGAACTGCTGGCGGCGCTGCCCGGCAGCGGCACGGACACCCACGCTGTCGAGACCGCGGTGCTGCGGCTACGAACCACGTTGGGCGACAAGGAGATCGTCGCGACCGTGGTGAAGCGCGGCTACCGGCTGGCGGTCGACGACTACTCGGCAGGTGCGCGGTGAACCCCGTCCTGGTGGCCCACGGCACGCGCAAGGGCTCGGGCGTGGCGATGATCGGTGAGCTGGCCGAGCAGGTCAGCGGCCTTCTGGATCGCCGGGTGCACACCGCGTTCGTCGACGTCCTCGGACCCACCCCGGCCGAGGTGCTGTCGGGGCTGCCATACGGCCCGGCTGTCGTCGTCCCTGCCTTCTTGTCGTCCGGGTACCACGTCCACAAGGACATTCCCGAGGGCCTCGCGGAGAGCGGCCATCGGGATGTGACGGTGACGCCGGCGCTGGGCCCATCCACCGCGATGGTCCGGGTGCTCGCCGACCGGCTGATCGAATCAGGCTGGCGTCCCACGGATTCCGTCGTGCTTGCCGCCGCCGGAACCTCGGACCCGCGCGCTGCCAGCGACCTGCGCCGGACCTGCGCCATGCTCTCGGCGACGCTGGGCAGCCGCGTCGAGCTCGCGTTCGCGATCAGTGGCACGCACTGGGTCGGCGACGTGGTGACCCGGCTGCGCAAGCGCGGCGCGGATCGGATCGCCGTAGCGTCATACCTGTTGGCCGACGGGCTCTTTCAGGACCGGCTGTACACCTGCGGGGCCGACGTGGTGACCGATCCGCTGGGCCGGCACCCCGGCGTCGCCAAACTGGTGGCCCACCGGTTCCGGACCGCCCGGTTGTCGCTCGCCGCCTAGGTTTCCCGCCGAAACTCAAGGGGTACCGCCCATTTGTGGGGGAGATTTCGGCCCATACTGGAGACATGGCCAAGCGGACGGGCGAAGACGTAGCGCTGGACACCTACCGGTTCCTTCGGGGCGGCATGGTGGTCATGGCCGTCCTGCTGGGTGCGGCGCTGGCCGTCGAGCGCACACACGCCACGTGCTGGCAGACCTCGATCAGCGCCTACTACTTCACCACCGCCCATGCCGTCTTCATCGGCGCGCTGTTCGCCATCGGCGCCATGCTCATCGTGTACCAGGGTGCCAGCGACACCGAGAACACCCTGCTCAACCTGGCCGGGGTGCTGGCCTTCATGATCGCCGTCGTCCCCACGACCCGGCCCGTACTGCAGTGCGGCACAGCCGATCCCGTGGCCGTGAAAACCGGAGCGGCGGTGCTGTTCAATGCCTGGACGGTCGCGGCGATGCTCGCCGGTTCGCGCGTCGCATCGTGGTTGTTGTTCCGGCCCGCCCAGCCCGACACCATGCTGGGTAGCGCCGCGAGGTGGCTGCAGCGCGCCGTGCTGGGGACCGGTGCCGTGGTTCTGATCACCGCTCCGGACTGGTTCCAGGTCAATGCCCACGGCATCGCCGCTGCCGTGATGTTCGGCGCCATTGTGCTGACGGTGTTCAGCTCGGCGTTCGGCACCGCCCCATCGTGCGGAAGCCGATTCCGTGGCGCCTACCGGACGATCTCACTGCTGATGGCCGGTACCCTGCTGACTACCGTGGTCCTCCACCTCACCCTCGATGGCTTCAACCATGCGGTGCTGCTCGCGGAGATCGCGCTGATCGTCGAATTCACGACGTACTGGGTGTTGCAGACCATCGAGGACAACAGCTGCACCCGCTGAGTGCGGGGCCCGGGGTCACGCCGCGACGTCGACGCCCAGCGGTCCGATCTCGACCAACCCGGCCCACACCCGGATCGGGTAGACGGGCAGGCTCACCGAGGGATCATCAAGGCAGACACCGTCATCCAGGGCGAAGGCCTGCTTCTTGATGGGGCTCTGCACGCAAGCCCGGCCGGCGCGGTCACCGACGAGCCCACGCGACATCACTGCCGCACCGGAGAACGGGTCGATATTGCCGACCGCGTACAGCGAACCGTCGTGCAGACGGAACAGCGCCGCCTGCGTGCCGTCGGGCAGCAGCACCCCGGCGCCGCGTCCGGGCACCAGCCGGTGGTACGAGCAGACGGCCGTCCACTCCGAACGGTCCTGGTACTGAGTCACTTCGGACAAGTCGTTGAGAGTCATCGTGGCCTCCTGATCAGTTCTTGGCGGGCGGGACGGTGGGCATGCCGATCGGCACCTTGCGGCCGTTGCGTTCGGTGAACTCGATGGTCGGGTCGGCGACGTCGGGCGCGTTGACGAACGAGACGAACTGCGACAGCTTCGCGCGGTCGTCGAGCACGCCCTTCCACTCGCAGGAGTAGCCGTCGACGTGCCGTTCCATGGCGGCTTCGAATTCGCTTGCCAGACCGAGAGAATCGTTGCAGACGACGTCGCGGACGTGGTCCAGCCCCATCTGGTCGACCCACGGCGCGGTGCGCTGCAGCCGGTCCGCAGTGCGGATGTAGAACATCAGGAACCGGTCGATGTAGCGGACCAGGGTCTCGTCGTCGAGGTCACCGGCCAGCAGCTGCGCGTGCGCGGGCGTCATACCGCCGTTGCCGCCGACGTACAGGTTCCAGCCGGTCTCGGTGGCGATGACACCGACGTCCTTGCCGCGGGCCTCGGCGCATTCCCGGGCGCAGCCGGAGACACCCATCTTGATCTTGTGCGGCGACCGCAGTCCGCGGTAGCGCAGCTCCAGATCGATGGCCATCTGCACCGAATCCTGCTGTCCGTACCGGCACCAGTCACTGCCGACGCAGCTCTTGACGGTGCGCAGCGACTTGCCGTAGGCCTGCCCGGACTCCATACCGCCGTCGACCAGGCGCCGCCAGATCTCCGGCAGCTGGTCCACCCGCGCACCGAACATGTCGATCCGCTGGCCACCGGTGATCTTGGTGTAAAGGCCGAAGTCCCTGGCGATCTCACCGATCAGGATCAGCTGCTCCGGGGTGATGTCACCACCCGGAACGCGCGGGACCACCGAGTAGCTGCCGTTCTTCTGGATGTTGGCCAGGAAGTGGTCGTTGGAGTCCTGCAGGGCCGCCTGCTCGCCGTCGAGGATGTGGCCGCTGCTGGTCGACGCCAGGATCGAGGCGATGGCGGGTTTGCAGATGTCGCAACCCTTTCCGGTGCCGAACTTCTCGATCAGGCCCGAGAACTTGCGGATCTCGGTGGCCGAGATGATCTCGAAGAGCTCAGCCCGCGACTGCGGGAAGTGCTCACACAGCGCCTTGGACTGCTCGACGCCCTGGGCCTCCAGGAGTTGCTTGAGAAGCGGAACACACGAGCCGCAGGAGGTTCCAGCCTTGGTGCAGGCCTTCAGGCCGGCGACGTCCGAGCAACCGCCTTCGATCGCGCCGCACAGGTCGCCCTTGGTGACGTTGTTGCAGGAACAGATCTGCGCGGCGTCCGGCAGTGCGCCCACACCGAGAGCGCTTGCGCCCTCACCGGATCCGGCCGGCGCGATCAGTGCCAGCGGATCGCCGGGCAGCGCCTCACCGACCATCGGGCGCAGCACGCCGTACGACGACGCGTCACCGACCAGGATGCCACCCAACAGGGTCTGGGCGTCGTCGGACAGCACCAGCTTGGCATAGGTCTGCTTCACCGGGTCGTTGACCACGACCTGCAGGCAGTCGGGCGTAACACCTTGGGCGTCACCGAAACTCGCCACGTCGACGCCGAGCAGCTTCAGCTTGGTCGACATGTCCGCCTCGGGGAATTCCGCAGCGCCACCGAGCAGGCGGTCGGCGACCACTTCGGCGGTGGTGTAACCCGGACCGACCAGGCCGTAGCACCGACCCTCGACCGCGGCCACCTCACCGATCGCGTAGATGTCGGGATCGCTTGTCACACAGGACAGGTCGGTCAGGACGCCACCGCGTTCGGCCAGCTCCAGACCGGCGTCGCGGGCCAGTTCGTCCCGCGGACGCACACCGGCGGCGAAGATGACCAGGCCGGCGTCGATCAGCGTGCCGTCGCTCAGCAGCACACGCACGCCCTCGTCGAGGGGCTCGATGGCGTCGGTGCCGACATCCAGGTGCACCGAGATGCCCAGCTTGCCGATCATGCGAGCCAGCAGCGCACCGCCGGCGTCATCGAGCTGCTGGTTCATCGGACGCGGCGCTCGCTCGACGATGTGGGCCCGCATTCCGAACTGGCGCAACGCGTTCGCCGCTTCCAGGCCGAGCAGGCCACCACCGATGACCACACCGGTGTTGTTGCCGTGTTCCGCCGAACGAGACATGGCGGCGCGGATGCCGTCCAAGTCGTCCAGGGTGCGGTAGACGAAGCAGCCGGCGAGCTGGTGGCCGGGCACCGGCGGCACGAAAGCATAGGAGCCCGTGGCCAACACGAGCTTGTCGTACGCGATGCCGCGGCCCGACTCGGTCACCACCGTCTTGGTGGCACGGTCGATACCGCCGACCTTGTCGGCCAGCACCAGGTCGACCAGTCCGTCGCCGTCATACCCGTTGCCGGGCAACGCCAGCTTCGACCGGTCCCAGTGCTCCGTGTAACCCGTGAGCCCCACCCGGTCATAGGCGGCATCTGCTTCTTCGGACAACACTGTGATGCGCCATTGGCCCGCGGCATCCCGCGAGCGCAGCGCCTCGACGAGACGGTGGCCGACCATTCCGTGGCCTACGACGACAAGGTTCTTCGCGTCCATGCCCCAAAAGGTAGGGAGCCGATATTGCGAATTGTGTTGCCGCGTGTGAATCGACCGTCACGCTCTTCTCACATGCAGCGGAAAAGGCCCGTGAAGTGAGTGGCCCGGGTCACAGACCTGCGCCGATCTACCCCACGCCGGCGGGTGGGGCCGGGGTGGCCGTGCTGTACGGGTTGTAGATCGTGGTGGTCGTTGTGGGGTAGGTCCCGTACCCGGCGGTGCTCGACGGCGTGTAGGTGGAGCTGGTCGACGGCGTCGTGCTGGTCTCGTCCGTGGTCGACGTGTCCGGCGTGGTTTCCGTCGTCGTTGTCGTGGTCGTTGTTGTCGTCGTGGTGGTGCGAGTCGTCGTCCGCTTGGTGGTCGTGGGATGCGTCGTCAACACCGTCGGTTCACCTGCCGGCCCCGACGGCTGTTCGGATTCCCCCGAGGTCTGAATCACCTGGTAGATCAGGATGATCAACAACACCGCGGCGGCAACGCCGGCGGCCCACCACAACCCGTAGTTCTCCTGGGCGTCGTCGGGGTCGCTCACTGCCACCGCGCCAGAATATCGGCGGCCTGCACAGCCAGTGCCCGCTGGAGGAACGGTCCGAAGCTGATGCGCCCGACGCCCAGCGGGCCGAAGGATGCGGGGTCGTCGGACTCCGGGATCGCAATGGCGTTGACCGGCAACGGAAGATCCGCGGCCAGCCGGCGCAGGGTGTCGTCATCGTGGCGGCCCACCGGGTACAGGGAGTCGGCGCCGGCCCCGGCACACAGCTTCAGCCGCTGCACAGCGCGTTCGTACCGGTCGGCCTCGTCGCCGATCTGCCGCAGGAACAGGTCGGTGCGCGCATTGATCACCACGTGGACCCCCGAAGCGTCTGCCGCCCTGCGCAATTCACCGACCAGGTCGGCATGTTCCTGCGCGTCCCGGATGCGGCCACCGTCCTTGTGCACGGTGTCTTCGATGTTCAGGCCCACCGCACCCGCGTCCAGCAGACCAGCGATGATGCGGCTCGGAGCCTCGCCGTAACCGGATTCGACGTCGACGGACACCGGCACGTCGACAGCCGAGGTGATCTGGGCGACGCGCGTGGTGAGGTCGTCGAACGACATACCCTCGCCGTCGGGTTTGCCCACGGAGTCGGCCACCGGATGGCTGCCGACCGTCAGCGCCGAGAACCCGGCGGACACGGCCAGCGTCGCCGACCAGGCGTCCCACACGGTCGGGAGGACGACCGGATTTCCCGGCTGGTGCAGGGCCAATAGTGCTTCGGCGCGCTGCGCCAGAACCGCGTCGGACATGCTCACACCGTACCGACCGGCATCCCTCGGACATGCCGACACCGCGGCCATAAACGTGACCTGTCTCACTTTCATCTCGAGATCTGACTACCATCCGGTGTCGTAATGTGATCCATGACACCCTTCAGCCCAAGGAGGTCGCCCGATGTCCACTACCACCGAGCTCGCCGAACTACACGAGTTGATCGGCGGCCTGCGTCGCTGCGTCAGCTCCCTGGCAGCCAAGTACGGGGACTCCCCCGCCATGCGCCGGATCGCCAACGACGCCGAGCGCATGATCAACGACATCGAACGGCTGGATATCGACGTCGAAGAGCTGGAATTCAGCCGCGGCATCAAGCACCAGCACGCCAAGGAAAAGATCGCCATCCCCGATCACGACTACTCCAGCGACTTCTGGCGTGACGTGAACGACGGTGGCGTCGGCGGCTGATTTCGAGGTGGGCGCGGCTTCCCCGGCAAGGAATGGTGCGCCCACCATCCGTCTCCGTCCCAACTTCATAGGTAGACCCTGCCCCCAACTGAAATCGAGGCCGTCTTCGTGAGCGCACCCGCCGCCAACCGTCCCGGGACCGGCGTTTTCTCCCCCACGCGTGCGCAGATATCGCAGCGCACCCTGCGGACCGATAACTGGCTCAAATCCCCGATTCTCATCGACCTGGGTTTCGCGGCATTCGTCATCTACGCGACGGTGCGCGCCTTCCAGCGGGACCACTTCTACGTCACGGACTACCACTACCTGACGCCGTTCTACTCACCGTGTCTGAGCGTCAAGTGCGGTGCTGCCAGCGAGTTCTGGCCCCAGATTCTGCCGGCCGACGGACCGCTGTCGCTGCTTCCCTTCGCGGCCCTGTCCCTACCGTTCCTGCTGCTGTTCCGGCTGACCTGCTACTACTACCGCGGCGCCTACTACCGCACGGTGTGGCAGTCCCCAACCGCGTGCGCCGTCGCCGAACCGCACGCCAAGTACACCGGTGAGACGCGGTTGCCGCTGATCATCCAGAACTCGCATCGGTACTTCTTCTACATCGCGGTCGTCATCTCGGTGATCAACACCTACGACGCCATCGTCGCGTTCCGCTCGCCCAGCGGTTTCGGCTTCGGGCTCGGCAACATCATCCTGCTGGGCAACGTCATCATGCTGTGGGTCTACACGGTGTCCTGCCACTCCTGCCGGCACGTCACCGGCGGCCGGCTCAAGCACTTCTCGAAACACCCTGTGCGCTACTGGATCTGGACCCAGGTCAGCAAGCTCAACACCCGCCACAAGCTGTACGCGTGGATCACCCTCGGCACCCTGATGTTCACGGACTTCTACGTCATGGCCGTGTCGGCCGGGTGGTTCAGCGACCCGCGTTTCGTGGGCTGAGTCAAACATTCTGATTTTCAACGCTATTCACAACAATTTGGAGTTATTTCATGGCTGAACTCGAACGGCACGAGTACGACGTCGTCGTAATCGGAGCCGGCGGGGCGGGGTTGCGTGCGGTCATCGAGGCCCGGGAGCAGGGTCTGCGGGTCGCGGTGGTGTGTAAGTCGTTGTTCGGCAAGGCCCACACCGTCATGGCCGAGGGCGGCTGCGCCGCGTCCATGCGGAACGCGAACTCCAAGGACAGCTGGCAGGTGCACTTCGGTGACACCATGCGCGGCGGCAAGTTCCTGAACAACTGGCGCATGGCTGAGCTGCACGCCCGCGAAGCACCGGACCGGGTGTGGGAGCTGGAGACCTACGGCGCCCTGTTCGACCGCACGAAGGACGGCCGGATCAGCCAGCGCAACTTCGGTGGCCACACCTACCCGCGCCTGGCGCACGTCGGTGACCGCACCGGCCTCGAGATCATCCGCACCATGCAGCAGAAGATCGTCTCGCTGCAGCAGGAGGATTTCGCAGAGACGGGTGACTACGAGGCCCGGATCAAGGTCTTCCACGAGTGCACCATCACCGAGCTGGTGAAAGACGGCGACCGCATCGCCGGCGCGTTCGGCTATTGGCGTGAATCGGGCCGGTTCGTGCTGTTCGAGGCGCCCGCCGTGGTGCTGGCCACCGGCGGCATCGGCAAGTCGTTCAAGGTGTCGTCGAACTCCTGGGAGTACACCGGCGACGGGCACGCCCTGGCCCTGCGGGCCGGCGCGACGCTCATCAACATGGAGTTCATCCAGTTCCACCCGACGGGCATGGTCTGGCCGCCGTCGGTGAAGGGCATCCTGGTCACCGAGGGCGTGCGCGGCGACGGCGGAGTGCTCAAGAACTCCGAGGGCAAGCGGTTCATGTTCGACTACATCCCCTCGGTGTTCAAGGGCCAGTACGCCGAAACCGAAGAAGAAGCCGACCAGTGGCTCAAGGACAACGACTCCGCACGGCGCACCCCTGACCTGCTGCCGCGCGACGAGGTGGCACGCGCCATCAACTCCGAGGTCAAGGCCGGCCGCGGCACCCCGCACGGCGGGGTCTACCTGGACATCGCCTCGCGTATCCCCACCGAGGAGATCAAGAAGCGCCTGCCGTCGATGTACCACCAGTTCATGGAGCTGGCCGAGGTCGACATCACCAAGGACGAGATGGAGGTCGGCCCGACCTGTCACTACGTCATGGGTGGCATCGAGGTCGATCCCGACACCGGGGCGGCCCGCACGCCGGGCTTGTTCGCGGCCGGCGAGTGCTCGGGCGGTATGCACGGCTCCAACCGGCTCGGCGGTAACTCTCTGAGCGACCTGCTGGTATTCGGCCGTCGGGCCGGCCTCGGCGCGGCGCAGTACGTGAAGTCACTGCCCGCGCGGCCGACGGTCTCCGATGCTTCCCTGGCCACCGCGGCCCGGGAAGCCTTGGCGCCGTTCGACGAGCACGTCGGCGCGGAGAACCCGTACACCCTGCACACCGAGTTGCAGCAGTCGATGAACGACCTGGTCGGCATCATCCGCACCAAGGATGAGATCGAAGCGGCATTGAACAAGCTCGACGATCTGAAGCGCCGGATGCACAACATCACCGTCGAGGGTCACCGCCAGTTCAACCCCGGTTGGCACCTGGCCGTCGACATGCGGAACATGCTGCTGGTCAGCGAGTGTGTGGCCAAGGCTGCGCTGGCGCGTACCGAGAGCCGCGGCGGCCACACCCGCGACGACTACCCGGAGATGAGCGCCGATTGGCGCAACATCTTGTTGGTGTGCAGCGCCGGTGGTGGCGACCCGATCGTCCCCGACGTGACGGTCACCCCGGAACAGCAGGTGCCGATGCCGGCTGAACTGCTCGCCTGCTTCGAGCTGTCTGAGCTGGAGAAGTACTACACCGACGCCGAACTGGCCGCCCACCCGGAACGGAGCTAGCCATGAGCAACAGCTACCAAGCCAATCTGCGGGTCTGGCGTGGTGACGACACCGGCGGCGGTCTCGACGACTTCAAGGTCGAGGTCAACGAGGGTGAGGTGGTGCTCGACATCATCCACCGCATCCAGGCCACGCAGGCCCCGGACCTGGCGGTCCGGTGGAACTGTAAGGCCGGCAAGTGCGGGTCGTGTTCGGCGGAGGTCAACGGCCGTCCCCGGCTGATGTGCATGACGCGGATGTCGACGTTCGACCCGGCCGAAACCGTCACCGTCACCCCGCTGCGGGCGTTCCCGATCATGCGCGACCTGGTGACCGACGTGTCGTTCAACTACGAGAAGGCCCGCCAGATCCCCGCTTTCGCGCCGCCGAAGGATCTCAAGCCCGGTGAGTACCGGATGCAGCAAGAAGATGTCGAGCGGTCACAGGAGTTCCGCAAGTGCATCGAGTGCTTCCTCTGCCAGAACGTCTGCCACGTGGTGCGTGACCACGAGGAGAACAAAGAGGCGTACGCCGGGCCGCGGTATCTCATGCGGATCGCCGAGCTGGACATGCACCCGCTGGACACCCTGGACCGCAAGGACATGGCGCAGGACGAGTTCGGCCTGGGTTACTGCAACATCACCAAGTGCTGCACCGAGGTCTGCCCCGAGCACATCAAGATCACCGACAACGCGTTGATCCCGATGAAAGAGCGCGTCGCCGACCGCAAGTACGACCCCATCGTCTGGCTGGGTAACAAGCTCTTCCGGCGGTAGGCGCCGACATGCGTCGAGATTGACGAAATGGTCGTTCCCAGCTCTCGGGAACGACCATTTCGTTCATCTCGAGCCGATTTGGCTTCGCATGCCGATCGGGCGGGCAAAGCGATGTTTCGGCGTAGGCTCGGAAGGGCAGCCAATCCGTGACGAAAGGCAGCCAGATGGGCCAACCAGAAACGCACAGCGTCAACGACATTCGGACCGCCATCCGCGAGCTCACGGCGCGCGCCGAGCTGGCACGCAAGGAAGGCCGGCCAGACGACGCCGCTGAACTCGAGCAGCGCGTGGCGGGGTACCGCCAGGAACTGGCCGCCAAGCCCTAGCGCGGCATACGTGAGCCGACGGCGTGTCGAGTCAAGCCTCCAGGCGGCGGAATGCGCTGCGGTGGAAGACCATCGGCTCGACGTCGGGGTTGATGACGATGTCGCTGATCGCCAGCACCACGATGGTGTGATCGCCGGCGGGAACCAGCTGATCGATCGACGTCTCCAGCCACACGCTGGTGCCGTGAATGAACAGCGCGCCGTTGTCGCGTAGCTCGGTTTCCATCCCCGCGAAGCGGTCGCCGGTCTTGGCGGCCAAGGTGCGCGCCGCGGTGTCGTGCTGCTGCCCGAGGACGCTGATCCCCAGCGCCGGCAGGTCCTTGAGCTTCGGCCAGGTGGTCGAGGTGTTCTGCACGCAGAACGAGACCAGCGGCGGTTCCAGCGACACCGGCACGAACGTGCTCGCGGCCAGGCCCACTTTTTCGCCGTTGACGTGGGCGGCGATGGCGACGACGCCGGTCGGGAAGTGGCCGAACGCCGCGCGCAGGGACGCCGGGCTGAGATCTGTAGAGCTCATAGTCCGTCCATCTTCACACGGCGCTCCCGGCGCGCCCAAGCAAGCGTCCGCTTGGCGGGAAACGGCGCAGCTACCCGCCCAGATAACGCGACAACGAATCGTCGACGGCCGCGGGGGTGAATCCCGTCGCCACCAGCTTCTGATTGTCGAGCACGCTGCTGCGCGGCCGCGGTGCCACCGCTCTGGTCGCCGCGGCGAAGTAGTCCGCGGTGCTGACACCCGTGACCCGCTCCGGATCGTGGCCCGACAGCTCGAATACCCGGCGGGCGATATCCGCCCACGACATCGCCGGCCCGCCGCCGGTGACGTTGTACGTCCCGTACGGGGCGCCCGTCGTGGTGAGGTGCCGGACGGCCCGGGCCAGCTCCGACGTGAAGGTCAGCCGCCCGAACTGGTCGTCGACCACCGACGGGTCGACGCCGCGTTCGGCCAACGACACCATGGTGCGGACGAAGTTGTGGCCGTCGCCGATCACCCAGGACGTCCGCAGGATGTAGTGCCGCGGCACCGTCGCGACGAGCTGGTCGCCGGCCGCCTTGGTCTGGCCGTACACCCCGAGCGGGGCGATCGGGTCGTCCTCCCGATACGGGGATTCGGACGTGCCGTCGAAGACGTAGTCGCTGGAGAAGTGGACCAGCGTGAGGCCGCGCGCGGCCGCGATCCGCGCCAGTGCCGCAACGCCGGTGACATTGACAGCCCAGGCATCGACCCGTCCGCTCGGCGTCTCGGCGTCGTCCACCGCGGTGTACGCAGCGGCGTTGACGACGGTGCCGTAGTCCTGCCAGCGGACGGCCGTCTCCAGGTCGCCGGACAGGTCCACGTCGTCGCGCGTGCCGAACTCGACGGCCGGGTCGGCGCCGTACTCGGCTCGCAGGGCCCGGCCGAGTTGGCCATTCGCGCCGAGTACCAGCGTCTTTCGTGGCGCGACGGGCTTGATGTCGGCCAGCCGGGGATGAGCCCGGTCCTTCGCCGACAGCTCGGCGCGCTCGAGCGGAATCGGCCATTCGACGGCCAGCGACTCGTCGGCCAGATTCACCGAAACATAGTGGGCGTCAGACGAATAGTGGTCGTTGACCAGATAGACGTAGGCGGTGTCCGATTCCAGGGTCTGGAACGCGTTGCCGACCCCGCGGGGGACGAACACCGCGCGCGATGGGTCCAGTTCGGCGGTGAAGACCGTCCCGAACGTCGGGCCGTCCCGTAGATCGACCCACGCACCGAAGATGCGGCCCGTCGCAACGGACACGAACTTGTCCCACGGTTCGGCATGGATGCCGCGCGTGGTGCCGGCCGCGTCGTTGAACGAGATGTTGTTCTGCACAGGCCCGAAGTCCGGCAGCCCGAGGGCCGTCATCTTCTCGCGCTGCCAGTTCTCCTTGAACCAGCCGCGGTTGTCGCCGTGAACCGGCAGTTCCCAGATGGTCAGTCCGGGGATCGGCGTGGTGTTGGCGGACAACGGTTTTCCGTACTCGGTCACTGGCTGCCCATCGATCACTGACCCTGACTGGCGTAGCGCGCCTCGGTGGCGTCCTTGACCGGGCGCCACCACGCCTCGTTGTCGCGGTACCAGGCGATGGTGGCGCTCAATCCGTCGGCGAAGTCGAGATATTTTGGCTGCCAACCGAGTTCAGTACGGAGTTTGGTCGAATCGATGGCGTAACGCAGGTCGTGCCCGGCCCGATCGGTCACGTGGTCGTAGGCGTCGGCCGGCTGACCCATCTGCGTCAGGATCATCTCGATGACGGTCTTGTTGTCCTTCTCGCCGTTGGCGCCGATCAGATACGTCTCGCCGAGGCGCCCCCGTTCGATGATCGCCAGCACGGCGGACGAGTGATCGTCCACGTGAATCCAGTCCCGCACGTTGCGACCCGCGCCATAGAGCTTCGGCCGGATTCCGCACAGCACGTTGGTGATCTGCCGCGGGATGAACTTCTCGACGTGCTGGTAGGACCCATAGTTGTTGGAGCAGTTGGAAATAGTGGCTCGGACGCCGAAGGACCGCACCCAGGCGCGCACCAGCAGATCACTGCCGGCCTTGGTGGACGAGTACGGCGACGACGGGTTGTACGCCGTGCGTTCGGTGAACTTGGCGGGATCGTCGAGTTCGAGGTCGCCGTACACCTCGTCGGTCGAGATGTGGTGCAACCGGGTGCCGTGCTTGCGCACTGCCTCCAGCAGCATGAAGGTCCCCACCAGATTGGTGTGCAAGAACGGTTCGGGATCGCGCAGCGAGTTGTCGTTGTGCGATTCGGCGGCGAAGTGCACCACGACGTCGGTCGTCGCCATCAATTCGTCGACCAAGTCCGCGTCGGCAATATCGCCGAGGACGAACGTCATCCGTTGTTCCGGCAGGCCCGCAAGGGATTCGCGATTGCCGGCGTAGGTCAGCTTGTCCAGCACCGTCACGTGATGATCGGTGTGGTCCAGGGCATATCGGACGAAGTTGGCACCGATGAACCCGGCACCTCCGGTGACCAGCAGCCGTGCCATCAGTACCCCCTGCTCAGCAGGTCCAGCAAGTACGTGCCATAGCCGGACTTCACCAACGGCTCGGCACGCTCCCGCAGTTCGTCGCCGCTGAGATAGCCACGGCGCCAGGCTATTTCCTCGGGCACGCCGATCTTCAATCCGGTGCGACGCTCGATGGTCCGCACGAATTCGGCGGCGTCGGTCATCTGGTCGAATGTCCCGGTGTCCAGCCATGCCGTCCCGCGGGGCAGCACCTGCACCCGTAACCGGTTCTGCGCCAGGTAGGTTCGGTTGATGTCGGTGATCTCGTACTCACCGCGCGCACTGGGTTTCAGCTCACGCGCGATGGACACCACGTCATTGCTGTAGAAGTACAGGCCCGGCACGGCGTAGTTGCTCTTCGGCGCCACGGGCTTTTCCTCGAGGGAGACCGGCCGGCCGGCTTCGTCGAACTCGATGACGCCGTAGGCCGAGGGTTCAGCGACCCAGTAGCCGAAGATCGCCCCGCCGTCGACGTTGTTGAACCGCTGCAATTGTGTGCCCAGGCCCGGGCCGTACAGCAGGTTGTCGCCGAGGATCAGCGCCACGCTGTCCCCGCCGAGGAAATCCGCGCCGATGGTGAAGGCTTGCGCCAGCCCGTCGGGTGACGGCTGCTGGGCGTAGCTGATGGACACCCCGTATCGCGACCCGTCACCGAGCAGCCGCTCGAAACTCGGCGCGTCGAGCGGCGTCGTGATGACCAGAATGTCCGTGATCCCCGCCAGCAGCAACGTGGACAGCGGGTAGTAGATCATCGGCTTGTCGTAGACCGGGATCAGCTGCTTGGACACCCCGGCCGTGACAGGGTGCAGCCGCGTCCCCGCGCCGCCCGCCAGGATGATCCCTTTCACTCGGCCATCCTGACATACGCGCACCGCGTCAGGTGCTCAGCGAGCAGACTCAACCGCGGGCTCAGACGCCAGCACTTGACCGTTCTGCACGATCTCCAGGCCTGACGGCGAGACGTGGTACTCGGCCGAGTCGGGATCGTTGATCGCGACGTAGCCGTCGCCGGACGCATGCACGGTTCCCAATCGGATCTTCGCGCCGTCGGACAGCCGATAGCCCAGGTAGTACAGCACGCCGACGCTGCTGCGGCAGATCACGACCGCGGACTGGGCGGTGCGCAGGATCATCGCGGCTTCGTCCGCACCGGCGCACCGCGCGGCGCCGCTGTACGTGGTGAAGCCACGGGAATCGGCGTCGGGCAGCACCATTCGCGCTGTGGTGGGCACCAGCGAGGTGGCAGTCTCCGGTGCGGTGGATTCGACCGACGTCGCGGTCACGCCGGACGTCTCGACCATGGCCGTCGTGGCCTCCGCTGAAGTCGTTGCGCCGCTGCGTCCGTCACGCCCGCGCATCAGCACCAGACCGACGAAGACCAGGCCCACCACCAGCAAAGCCGCGATTCCACCGAGGACCCAGGCCGTCGGACTCGGTCGGGATCGCGCTGCGGGTGGCGGATCCGGTTGGCGCACAGGACCGGCGGGCGCAGCGGCCGGACCGGATCGAATTGTCGGCGCCCCGGGTACCGCGGCGGCCGGCGGCAACGTCGGCGCCGCACCACGCGCCAGCGCCGCGGCGAAATCCGCGCAGGACGGGAAGCGGTCAGCAGGCCGGCGGGCCATCGCGATCGCCATCACGGGGTCCAGATCCGCGAGGTCGCGCCGAAACTCTGCCAGCTTCGGCACGACACCACTCACACGTTGGCTGATGAGCACCACGGGCGTCGAGTCGCCGCCCGGAGGCCGGCCGGTCAGCAGCTGAAAAGCCGTGGCGGCCAAGGCATACTGGTCTGCTCGTCCATCCAGCGCCTCACCGAGCAGTTGTTCCGGCGCGGCATAGCTGGGGGTGCCGAGGGTCATGTTCGTCGACGTCAGCCCATCGAAATCGTCGACGCGCCGGGCGATCCCGAAGTCGGCCAGCATCACCCGGCCGCGGCCGGGACCCTGTGCGCCCAGCAGGATATTGGCGGGTTTGACGTCGCGATGGAGCAGGCCGCGGCTGTGCGCATAGTCCAGTGCGTCGGCAATCGCGGTGACGATCGCGAAGACCTGATCCCGCGGCATGCCACCGGGGCACTGCGTCCGCAGCACATTTCCGGCATCGGAACCTTCGACGTAGTCCATCGAGATCCACAGTCGCCCGTCGCATTCGCCGCGGTCGTGCACGCCCACGATGTGCTGATGCCACAGTGTCGCCGCGGCGTCGGCCTCGCGCTCGAAGCGCCGCCGATATTCGGCGTCGGCGGACAACGATGCGGGCAGCACCTTCAGCGCGTCAGTGCGTGGCAGCCGCGGATGCTGGACCAGGTAGACCTCACCCATGCCGCCGGCACCCAACGATCTGACCACGGTGAAACCGGCGAAGACCGATCCATCGGGTAGCGACATGGTCGGATCGTAGCGGCCCGAACGCGGCTCCAACGTCGGCTTGTATGCCAATTCCGGCCAAATTGTCGGACCCAGGCCAACATTGGATCCCCTCAGCGTCCTCGCTTCCGCTGAGCGGCCGACAACTTCTCCCACGCCCGCAACACCACCACCCCGGGGCTGCCCTGACCTTTCGCCGTCGACTTTGTCACCCATATGACGCTCCACCCGCGGGATTCGAGCTCAGCCGTGTGGCTGTGCACCCACTCGCGATAATCCGGAGCATCCGCTTCCTCGTCGCACTCGACGGCCACCTTCCACCGTCGGTCTGCGCCAGCGAAACACGCAATCGATCGACACCTCGAATTCCGCGATTCACCGCTGCCAGCGCCCACACCTGCGCGGGGTCGAGACCGGTCGCGTTCAGCAACGCATCCAGGACCGGCACCGCCTGGGCTTCGGGCAACAGCCGGCCCAAGTCGAACGCCGTCCGCGCCACAGAGGTCACCCGCATACCGCGGACCTGGCGCACATCTCCTGGAGCGAGGGCGTACGAGCGCACCTGGAGTTCTGCCGGCGCGTGACGGTTGGTCCGCACGACCTCGGCGGGCGCGTTCACATCCAGCCACTTGGTGCCGTGCACGGCCGCCGCCGACAGCCCGCACAACACTGCGTCTGGCCCGGCGAACAGCCACGCCGCCTCGGCGCGCAGCCTCGGCGTCAACGCCACCTCGTTGGCGAGATAGACGCCCCGGTAGACGGCGCGGTACTCGGCACGGAGCTCTCGTTTGGTCAGCAGTCCGGCCTCCACGGCTGCGCTACCGAGAAACGGTCGGTTCATACGGCGAGCATTGCTGCGCCCACCGACAGACCGGATAGCTCTGCCGTGGTTATCCACAGGGGTCGCACGACCCAACCCGGCGGCGGCCGCTCTCCACAACCATCAAAGCCGGGGTGCTACGACGAATGTGCATGTTCGGGCTGAGATTTCGCGGTTTTGTGGGTCAAAACTGCACAGTCGTCGTAGCACTCCGCATCGCATGGAGCACCTGACCGGCAAACCAGTTACCACCGGTCTCACCATCGTTGAGTAGCCTTGGCGCCATGTCCGATGCGTCGATCCTGTCCGTGCTGCGCGAGCGCGCCGCCCTGACTCCTGACGGCGTGGCGTACACCTTCACCGACTACGACCACGACTGGGACGGCGTCACAGAGAGCCTGACCTGGGCCCAGCTGTACCGTCGCACCCTCAACGTGGCGCACGAGCTCCGCATGCACGGCGCTCCCGGCGACCGGGCACTGATCATCGCGCCGCAAGGGCTGGCCTACATCGTCGGATTCCTGGGCGCCATGCAGGCCGGCTTCATCGCGGTGCCGCTGTCGGTCCCGCTACCGGGTTCGCACGACGAGCGTGTCAGTGCCGTCATCACCGATACCTCGCCGACGGTCGTGCTGACCACCGCCGCGGCCTTCGACATCGCCGCGCAGAACGTGGACGACGGTGCCTCGATGGTCGCCGTGATCGCCGTCGACACCCTTGATCTGGATGCCGACCGGGAATTCGACGAAGAGGTGCCCCCGGGACCGGACGTCGCGTATCTGCAGTACACCTCCGGCTCGACGCGGCTGCCGGCCGGCGTGATGATCTCGCATCGGAATCTGCGGGTGAACGTCGAGCAGTTGCTCGCCGATCTGCTGTCGCAGCACGGCGGCGAGTTGCCGCCCGGGGCGTCGCTGGTCTCGTGGCTGCCCTTCTACCACGACATGGGCCTGGTGCTCGGGATCGCGGTCCCGATCTTCTCCGGCCACAAGGGCGACCTCATGAGCCCCATCGCGTTCTTGACCCGTCCGGTGCGCTGGTTGCAGGCGCTGTCCCGCAACAAGCCGGCGTGGTCGGCGGCCCCGAACTTCGCGTTCGACCTCGCCACCCGCCGCGTCACCGACGAGGAGATGGCCGAACTCGATCTCAGCGGCGTCATCGGCATCAACAACGGTGCCGAGCGCATTCACCCGCCCACGCTGATCAAGTTCGACGAACGCTTCGCCTCCGTCGGCTTCCGGCCCGAGATGATGGTGCCGTCCTACGGGCTGGCCGAGGCGACGCTCTACGTGGCCAGCGGCGCGCACGGCCGACCGCCGGAGGTCGTCGAGTTCGCCGCCGAAGAACTCACCCAGGGCATCGCATTGCGTAAAGCCGGTGGGACGCCGCTCATGCGGTACGGGCGGGCGCCGTCGCCGCTCCTGGAGATCGTCGACGCCGACAGCTGCCAGCCGTGCCCGGAAGGCGTCGTCGGCGAAATCTGGGCCCACGGCGACAACGTCTCCGCCGGGTACTGGCGCAAACCCGAGCAGACCGGCTCCGCATTCGGCGCAACGCTCGTGGACGCTCCCGAGGGCACACCCGGGACGGGTTGGCTGCGCACCGGGGATCAGGGCTTCATCTCCGAAGGCGACCTGTTCATCGTCGGCCGCATCAAGGACATGCTGATCGTGCGCGGCCGCAACCACTACTCCGATGACATCGAAGCGACGGTGCAGAAGATCAGTCGCGGCCGGGTCGCGGCCATCGCCGTCACCGACGAACACACCGACCAACTGGTGACCATCATCGAGCTCAAGGCACGGGCTGCCGCCGACGAGCTTGAGAGGCTGAAAAACGATGTGGTCGCGGCGATTTCGCGCGCTCACGGATTGCAGGTCGCCGACGTCGTCCTGGTGGAAGCCGGGTCCATCCCGACCACCACGAGCGGCAAGATGCGCCGGTCGGCCTGTGCCGAGCAGTACCGGCAAGGGCAGTTCGTCCGGCTGGACGGCGGGTCGGGCTCCTAGCCCCCGCTCCCCATGTGGATCACCCTGCTGGTGATGGCGGTCGCGGTCAGCCTGGAGCCGTTCCGCATCGGCATGTCCGTCGTCATGCTGAACCGGCCGCGCCCGCACCTGCAGTTGACGGCATTCCTGTGCGGCGGTTTCCTGATGGGCCTGTCCGTCGGTGCGGTGGTGCTGTTCGTCCTCGAGTCGCGATTACCTTCTTGGGCCTCAGCACATTTCAACCTGCCGACGGTGCAGATCGTCATCGGGGTGCTGGCCCTGGCGGCGGCGGCGCTGCTGGCCGTCACGACGGGCCGTGACCGGCAGGTGCCGGAGTGGCTGAGCCGGCTGCTCGACGGCCGGTCGCTGTGGGTGGCGGGCGTCGCGGGCCTGGGCATCGCCCTACCCTCGGTCGACTACCTGGCCGCGCTCGCAGTGATCGCCGCCGCACGCGTCGAGGCCGACACCCGGATGGGCGCCCTGCTGGCATTCAACGTGGTGGCGTTTTCGTTGGTAGAAGTCCCGCTCCTGGCCTATCTGATTGCGCCGCAACGCACCCGCACCGCAATGAGCAACCTGCACAACTGGGTTCGCGCGCGGCAGCGCCACGAAGTCGCGGGGTTGCTGGCGGCGGTAGGAGTGGTGCTGGTCGCGGCGGGTGCGGTGGGAATCTAGCTCCTAGTGCACGCTCGACATCCAAAGGTCCACCGCACCGTCTCTGAGCCCTAGCTGGGACAGCCTTCCCGGTTGGGGCCGTCGAGTGCCTTGGGCGCTCCTTCGATGGCTTTGTGAACCACGTCGAGCACCTTCGGATCCCAGGTGAGCGCTGTGTTCCAGTCCAGCCCGGCAAGATTGGACACGTAGATCGAATGCGTGTCGTCGAAGGTGTAGCAGTGCCGATGGGGAAGCACTGAATCGCTGATGTTCTTGGCCAGCGCGCTTTGCAACGCCACCAGGCCGTCGTTGGGCCAGATCGTCGGATCCACCTGACCCGGTTTGGTGAACCGCTGCCCGGCGATCAGCACCACCGGGATCTTGTCGAGCACCCCGGACTGGAATTCGTTCCAGCCGTCCTTGCCCATCAGGTACTGCGAGTTGACCTCGCGGCCGGACCCGGACACCAGCTGCTTGACCTCCGCGGCGAAGCTGGTCATCGCCGACTCGCAGAATTTGTCGCCGAGGCAGTCGGTCAGCGGGCGCATTCCATTGGCGTACTCGGACAGATACGACCCCTGCCATGGTGTGCCGATGGTGGTCAGCGACCGGACCTTCACCGGTGATTTCGTCGTCGTCAACACTCGGATCGCCGCCCGGGAGTACAGCCCACCCATAGAGTGCGCCACAACGTCGATCTCGTTGACGCCCTTGTCGGTGTGCAGCCAGTCCAGGAAGCGGGCCAGATGCTCGCCGGCCGTGTCGATGCTGCCCGTGGAATTCACGGTCATGTTCTCCGGCAGCGTCACCGGGCAGACCCCGAACGGGCCGAAGCCGGTCTGGTCGGTCACCTGCCCACGGCCCGCCATCGCCGGTGAGGTGTAGACCACATAGCCCTGCTTGAGCAGGTACTCGCGCAGCGCGGTGTCCGTGTTGCCCGCGGCCAGTCCCGTCGCGCATGCCTGATCCGGGGCGGTGAACGGCGACGTGGCAGCACCGCCGGAGACGATCACCACCGCCGCCGATGCGGGCCGCTTGTCCGAGCCGCCACCTCCTCCGCAGGCAGCCAGGATCAACGCCAACAGCGACACAAGGACGGTCAGTTTCCGCACGAGCAGGATGTTAGCGGCGCGAAGGCGTCGCCACGGCGCATCCGAAACGGCGGACTTGGCCGGAACCGTCGGGTTCGTCCCCTCAGTTCACGAGCAACGGCTCCTAATGCGCGCTCGGCCCGTGGCTCAGGACGTAGTTGATGCCGGACATCAGCTGCGAGACCGGGTCGGCGGCACCGCCGAAGGCGGCCTGCGTCGCCGGGGCGGTCGCGGCGGCCGGGTCGTAGCCGTTGACGGGATCAACCGTGACCGGTGCGGTCGCCGGGTCGTCATTGCGCGAATATCCCGCATCCACCATGGGTTTCATCACGGCGTCCAGGTGATTCATGTCCGCTTCCGACATGCCCAGGTACTTGAACGGCACGACGAGCGGCAGGTGCTGCTCGGGGATCATGTACGTCGTGGTCGTCGCGCCGCGGGAGTTGACCGTCTTGATGACGTTCTGCGGCGGCACGTTCTTCGGGTTGGTGAACGCCACGGCGGTATGGCCGGTGGCCAGGCCGACGACAGCGTTCAACAGCGCCATGAGGTTGTCCGGCCGGTCGGGCCAGTCGGCGATGCTGTCGTACGCGGAGATGAATTGGTAAGTGTCGTACTGACTGTCGACCACCGGCGGCATCCGGAAGTCGAGCGCCGGGACCGTGCTACCCACCGGGAAGTTCTGGCGCAGGAAGCTCTGGGTCCACGGGTTGATCGCGAGCGGGTCGCCGTAGGTCGCGAACGACAGCTCGTTCGGCGCCGGCGCGGCCGGGTCATAGGCCAGCCGGTCCTGCACGGCGTGCACGACCATGGCGCCTTCGGACAGGCCGATCACGGTGCCCGGGCCGCCGTCCCCAACCCGGCGAATCACGTTGCCCTGCCCGATGTCGACGGACTCACCGATGCTCGGGCCGTTCAACCCGATTGCGGGCATCTTCTCGTGCAGTTCCTCGATGCCCGGGATGAAGCTGAGCACGTGGCCCTGCACCTGGCCGGCGGGGTAGTCGACGATTTCGCGCTTCAGGCCGGGGAACCAGTCAGCGCCGGTACGACGGATGTATTCGTCGTACGGAATACCCATGACGTGGGCGCCGCCGAGTGCGTAGCCGCGGCCGGGCGTACCGATCGGCGGGATGGCGGGCGTGATCGGCTCGCCCGAACCGGAGCCAAACCCGGGCCAAGGCTCGTCGGCCGTCGCGATCCAGTCCGCCATGGGTCCGGAGGCACCGACCGTCAGCAGCGTGGTCGCGATGGCAAGTAGCTTCTTCATGCGTTGCTCCCCTGCGTTTTCGGTCGGGACGGCCACCAGTTCGCTTCTCCGACAAGCGTGGCCATGGCGGGCACGGTGATGGTCCGTACCAGGAAGGTGTCCAGCAGAATGCCGGCGCCGATGACGAATCCGCCCTGGATCACCGTGCCGATGCTGGAGAAGAGCAGACCCCACATCGAGGCCGCGAAGATCAGGCCGGCTGCGGTGATGACACCGCCGGTCGACGACAGCGTGCGAATGATGCCGTACCGCATGCCATGTGGCGACTCGTCACGCATTCGCGAGACGAACAGCATGTTGTAGTCGGCACCCACCGCGACCAGCACCACGAAAGCCAGTGGTGGGACGGTCCAGTGCAGCGGCTGGTGGAACAGGTACTGGAACACCACAACCCCGATACCGAGCGCCGCGAAGTACGAAAGCACCACGGAGCCAACCAGATACAGCGGCGCGATCAGCGACCGCAGCAGCAGCATCAGGATGAGCAGCACCACCGCGATGGTGACGATGATGATGAACCGGATGTCGTTCTGGTAGTAGTCGCGAGTGTCCTTGAGCGCCACCGGATATCCACCCATGGACACCGTCGCGTCGGACAGCGACGTGTTCGGCTGCGCGCCGCGGGCGGTGTCGCGGATGGTGTTGACCTGATCCATCGCGGCGGCGCTGAACGGGTCGAGTTTGGTGAGCACCAGGTACCGCACCGAGTGGCCGTCGGGCGAGATGAACATCTTCGACGCCGACTTGAAGGCTTCGAGCTTCAGTACCTCGGGCGGGATGTTGAAGCCGGCCTGAGTCGGCCCGCCCGCGTTCTGTTTCATCGACAGCAGGAACGCCCCGGCCTGGTCGAGGCCCGACCGCATCAGCTTGATCTGATCGACAACCTCGTCGACCCCGTTGGCGACTTCCCGGCTGCCGCTGGCCGACCGGTCGGCGCCCTGGCGGAGCTTGGTCAGATTGGCCTGCGCGCCGGCGGGACTGTCCATCCCCATGCTGCGCATCACCTTGGTCAGGTTGGTCAACGCGCCCTGCAGCTGCTGCACCGACGCGTTGAGCGTCTTCTGGTCCTGCATGTTCTGCAACTGCCCGGCGAGCTTGTTGATCTCGTCGATGGTGCCATCCTGGCGTGCCTCTTCGAGACGCTGGAAATGGCCGCGGGTTTCGGCGCAGGACACGTCGAGATCGCACACCGCGTTGTTCTGCAGCGCCGCGAGCACCGGGCCCACCCAGCCGAACATGTCCTTGGCCGCCGTGTAGTTCAGTCCCAGCGTGTTGCCCAGCTTGCTGACGCTGTTGATCAGCTTGGCCGCGACTTCGACGTTCTGCACCAGCTTTTCGCCGCCGTACTGGCTGCGCATCGCGGTGAAGGCGTCGAGCGTCGTCTGGAGGCTGCCCGCGATCTGGGTGACCTGGCCGCGCACGTCGCCGAGGTTGGTCGCGAGGGTGTCGGCGCCCTTGGCCAGCCGGTTGATGTCGCCTGTCCGCTCGCCGATCATGTTGGCCCCGTCGGTCAGCCGGTCGCCGACCAGACCCGCCTGGAAGGTGGCCCGGAACTCCGGCGGCACCTCGCCGAGCGGACGGGTGATGCCACTGACCATCGCGACGTCCGGCAGTTGGCTGATGCGCGAGGCCATCTGTTCCAGATCGGCAAGGGCCTGCGGGGAGCGCAGGTCGCGCGGCGACTGCACCAGGACGTACGACGGGACGGACTGGTTGATGTTGAAGTGGTTTTCCAGCGCGGCGTACCCGATGGAGCTCGGGGCCGACGCGGCCACGGCCTTGCGGTCGTCGTAGTTGAACTTCGCGAAACTCGCGCAGGCCGCCAGCAGGATCAGCACCAGCAGGCTGGCCACCAGGTGCAGTCGCGGCCGGCGGACGATGCGGGCACCGGACCGGCGCCACAGCTGCGCGGTGATCTCGTTGCGCGGCTTGATCCAGCCGCGTGGCCCGACCAGCGTGATGATCGCGGGCAGCAGCGTGACAGCGGCGAGGAAGGACACCAGGATGCCGATGGCCGACGAGACACCGACGGTGGAGAAGACGCCCATCTTGGCGAAGCTGATGCCGAGGAAGGTGACACCCACTGTCGCCGCCGATGCGGTGATGACCTTGCCGACGGAGGTCAGCGCCTTGCGGACGGCGTCGGTCGAGTCGGTGCGCTGCCGCACGTAGTCGTGGTAGCGGCTGATCAGGAACACCGCGTAGTCCGTGCCCGCGCCGAAGATCATGGCGCTCAGCAGGATGATGGCCTGGTTCGAGACCCCGAGGCCGGTCAGCTGCGACAACCCGGCGACGACGGCCTGCGCGATCACCAGCGACATGCCGATGCCGGCCAGCGGCAGCAGCATGGTGACGGGGTTGCGGTAGACGACGAGCAGGACCAGCAGCACCAGGACCGCGATGGCGATCTCGATGGGCATCCGGTCCTTCTCACCCGCGACGGTGAGGTCGGCGACGGTGGCCGCCGGCCCGGCGAGGTGAATCTTCAGCGGGCTGCCCGCGGTGCTGTGCTTGACGATGTCCGCGACGCGGTTGTAGGCGGCATACGACTGCGGCGTGCCCAGCGCGCCGGCCAGACCGACCGGCAGCACCCAGGCCTTCTTGTCCTTGCTGGTCAGAAAGTTGCGCAGCGGTGGGGTGCTGATGAAGTCCTGCAGCATGACGACGTCGTGTGGGTCGTCGCGCAGGGCGTCCACGAGCTTGCGGTAGGTGCCTTCATCGGCGCGCTCGAGCCCGCGGTCGTTGATGAGGACGACGAGCAGCAGGTCGTCGGTGCCGGGCTCTTTGAACGCCTCGGTCATGTGCCGGGCGGCGACGCTCGACGGGGAATCGGCGGGGAGCATGGCCAGCGGATGCTTCTGGGCCATCTCGTTCAGGCTCGGTACGGACAGCGGCAGGACCGCCGCAAGCGTGATCCAGAGGCCGATCACCACCCAAGGCCACCGCACCACAAAATCGGCTAGCCGTCGCAACTGAGGCCCCTTGTCGAGCCCGCCCGACGGGTCACCAGTTCCCGCCGTCGGCGATCCGCGTGCAGACCGATTTCATCGCCTCCAGGTACCGGGTCACGGACTTCTTGGCGATGGGATTGTCCGGATACATGACCTCCATGACGGTGCCGCCTTCGTAGCGGAACACGTAGATGGTCAGCTGGTAGGAGTAGCGGCCGTCGGAGTAGATGCCGATGTTGTTGGCGTACCCCATCTCGGTGGCCGCGAGGATGGTGTTGAGCGGCGCCGCGCCGCCGTGCAGGAAATTGGACACCGGGAAGTTGGGCCGCGGCCAGTCCAGCCACGGGGCCAGTTCCAGCACGCGGTAGTACGGCACGCGCGCCATGTTCAGGTTGCCGTCGAACGACTCCTGCGCCGCCCAAGCGGCTTCGTTGAAGGTCGCGGCGGCGATGGGCACCGTGATGGGCACCAGGCCGGTGAACCAGCCCTGCGTCATGAAGTTGTCCGTCGTGCGCCGGGTGTCACGCGGGGTGAGCCCGTAATACGTTGCGGCACCGGTCAGTTCGTGTTCGACCTGGGCCATGCAGGCGAACAGGCCGCCGACGAATCGGGCCCCGGCCGCCTCACAGGCAGCCTCGAATCGTGCCGTCTGGTCCGGGTCCAGCAGCGATTCGCCGACCATGTCGCCGACCGACGGCTCCATGGCGTTCCCCAGCGGCAACGGGAACTCCGGCATGCTGTTGTTGTTGTTCTCAGCAAACTCGATCCAGGCCTGAACCTCGGGTGAGTCGACGGTCAGGGCCGAGGTGCGCTCGTGCTCGGCGACGCACCATTCGTCGAAGCTGCCGGCGTCGGGCAGAGCAAACGCTGAGCCCCCTGTTGTCAATGCTGTGTACCGGCCATGAGCCTCCAGCATGGTGATGCCGATGAGCGCGGCATCCCCGTGGACATGGTCGATGGCGGCATAGAAGTTGAAGCTGTCTTCGCTCTGCACGATGCCGAAGGAGAAGCAGCCCCACTCGAGCGGCGTCGGAATGTCCACCAGATGCTTGCGGACCTCTTCGACCGCCAGCTCGCCGTGGTTGACGGGCTCGAATTCGAGGTCCTCGGGATCGGTAATTGTATGGCGAAGGATCTCGACCGTGCCGTTTCCCGTCGCTCCGCTCGCCCCGGTATCGGTGCACTCGAACCAGCTGCGGTACGTGTCGTGTCTGCGCAGGTAGGAGTTGAGCGCCTCGTTCATGGCCGCGATATCGCACTGGCCGGGCACTTCGCACGTCGCGATGATCTGGCGGGAGTATTCGAGGCCCGAGCCGGTGCGCTCGACGACACCCCGGATGTGCTGGCCCTGCATGTAGCTGACCGGAACCGGGCTCACAGGCGCCTGCCGGGCCACTTCACGAGCCGTGTCGGTGGGATGCCAAGAGGTCAGGACTCCCGGGATCGGCGTCCAATCATCGATCTTTCCGATCGTGATCTTCCCGATGCGCAATTACTTTCCTCCCAGGTTTGGACACACTGAGGTCCGGCAACGCTGTTGGCGCCATCAACATACCCCGGCAACCTTCGCGGGCGCCGTTACGCCTGGTGGGGCGGTCCTCGATGACCGACCAGCACCGCTGCAGTTAATCCTCGTGCTTCAGCAACCTACATGTAATACTGGCCCGCAGACGATGAGCTGGCCGTGGCCGTTCGGAAGATCAACTGGCGGTGGCCGTTCAGTAGATCTGCCGACCATTCGACAAGGCCGGCCGTTCGCAACAGAAATTCTGGCGCTGAGCACGGTCTCCTTGCGTGGGATCGGACATCACCGGCAAACGCGGGAGGACATTTTTTTCATGGCAACGATCGAAGGTCCGGAAGCGTCCAGCTTTGCGATCGTCGGATATGCCGCGCGATTCCCCGGAGCAACCGACGCCGAATCCTTCTGGGAGATGCTGCGCGAAGGCCGGGACGCCGTATCCGAGGTGCCCCGGGATCGCTGGGATGTCGACGAGTTCTTCGACGCCGACCCCGACGCCCGCGGCAAGATCATCACCCGCCGCGCCGGCTTCATCGACGACGCCGTCGGCTTCGACGCGCCGTTCTTCGGAGTGTCCACCCGCGAAGCCAAGATGATGGACCCGCAGCAGCGGCTGCTGCTGGAGACGGCGTGGCGCGCGGTCGAGCACTCGGGCACCGCGCCCTCGGCGCTGGCCAACACCCCGACCGGCGTGTTCATCGGTCTGGCCACGCACGACTACCTCGGTATGGCCTCGGCTGAATTGGCCTATCCCGACATCGAGGCCTACATGGCCATCGGCACCTCCGGTGCCGCCGCCGCGGGCCGCATCAGCTACCGGCTGGGCCTGCAGGGGCCGGCGGTCACGGTCGACACCGCGTGCAGCTCGTCGCTGGTCGCCGTCCACCAGGCCTGCCAGGCCCTGCAGCTCGGCGAGTGCGATCTGGCGCTGGCCGGTGGTGCGAACGTCATCCTCAGCCCGGCGACCATGATCACGTTCTCGCAGTCGCGCATGCTGGCCCCGGACGGCAAGTGCAAGACGTTCGACGCCTCCGCCGACGGCTATGTGCGCGGCGAGGGCTGTGGCGTCCTCGTCGTGAAGCGGCTCGCGGACGCAGTCCGGGACGGTGACCGGATCCGGGCCGTCATCCGCGGCAGCGCCATCAACCAGGACGGCGCCTCGGGCGGCCTGACCGTGCCCAATGGCGTTGCGCAGCAACGCGTTATCGCCGAGGCGCTGGAGCGCGCGGGCCTGACACCGGGCGACGTCGGGTACTTGGAGGCACACGGCACCGGCACCTCGCTGGGTGACCCGATCGAGGTCCAGGCCGCCGCCGCCGCGTACGGCACCGGACGTGACGCGACAGATCCGCTGCTGATCGGCTCGGTGAAGACGAACATCGGGCACCTGGAGGCCGCCGCCGGTGTCGCCGGAATCATCAAGGTCGTCCTGTCGCTCGAGCATCAGGAACTGCCCAAGCACCTGCACTTCAAGAACCCGTCGCCCCACATCCCGTGGGACCGCATCCCCGTCAAGGTCGTCGACGAGGCCACCAGCTGGGAGCGCGGCGACCGGCCGCGCGTCGCGGGCATCAGCTCGTTCGGCTTCTCCGGCACCAATGCCCATGTGCTGATCGAGGAAGCGCCGCCGGTCGTCGCCCCCACGCAGACCCGCACCGAAGAGCCCGACGACCGGCGCTTCATGGTGCTCCCGCTGTCCGCCCGGACCCCGGCCGCCCTGGTGCAGTCCGCCGAGGACTACCGCACCTGGTTGGCCGCGCACCCCGAGGCCACGCTGTCCGACGTCTGTGTCACAGCCGGTGCGGGTCGCGCCCATTTCGAGCACCGCGCCGCGCTCGTGGTGAATTCCCTGGATTCCGCCCGCGAATTGCTCGGTGCCCTCGCCGACGACCGCCCGGCACCGGGCCTGGTGCGCGGCACGACCGCCGACAAGCCGAAGACCGCCTGGCTGTTCCCGGGCCAGGGCAGCCAGTTCGCCGGCATGGCCAAGGAGCTGTTCGAGACCGAACCGGTGTTCGCCGAGACCATGAAACAGTGCGCGGCCGCGGTCGACGAGATTTGCCAGGGCGAGCGAAGCGACGGGACATATCCCGTAAAGCCTTTCCTCGAAGTGATATTCGATGACGGTCCCGGCGCAGAGGAGACGCTGCGGCAGACCAGCTATGCCCAGCCGGCGATCTTCGCCGTCGAGATGGGCCTGGCCCGCCTCTGGCAGTCGTGGGGCTTCGAGCCCGACGTCGTGCTGGGCCACAGCGTCGGCCAATACACCGCGGCGTGCGTCGCGGGTGTGTTCAGCCTGGAAGACGGCATGCGCCTGCTCGCCGAGCGCGGCCGGCTGTTCGGCAACCTGCCCGCAGGTGGCCGGATGGCGGCGATCTTCGCCGCGCCCGAGCGCGTCGAGCGGCTCACCGACGAATACCCGAGCCTGTCGGTCGCCGCGTACAACGGCGCCAACACCGTGCTCTCCGGCCCGGGTGCCGACTTGGAGCGCGCCGTCGCAGGACTGACCGGCGACGGCATCCGCTGCGACTGGCTGGAGACCAGCCACGCCTTCCACTCGGCTCTGCTGGACCCGGCGCTCGACGAATTCGAGTCGTACGCAAACCAATTCACGTTCAATGCGCCGCAGCGCATCCTGGTGTGCAACCGCACCGGCGACACCCTCGGCCGCACCGCCAAGCTGGATGGCCAGTATTGGCGCCGGCACGCGCGCCAGCCCGTCGAATTCTCCAAGGGCGTCGAGACCCTGGCCAAGCTCGGTTGCGCGGTGCTGCTCGAAGTCGGTCCGCAGCCGGTGCTGACCGCCGCGGCTCTGCGCGCCTGGCCCGACCCGGCGACCGCGCCGCGGGCCATTGCGTCGTTGCGCCGCAAGGGCGCTGACCATCGGCAGATCACCGAGGCCCTGGCCACCACGTACACCGCCGGTCACCTGCCCGACTTCGCGGCCGTCCGGCCCGGCTCTACGCACACGTTCGACCTGCCGACCTACCCGTTCCAGCGCAAGGCGTACTGGTTCCGCGACGAGCGGCTGGCGCCGTCGGCCCTGGCGCACCAGGGCGCCGGGGCCACCACCGAAGCCGTCCGCCTGCTCGAAGACGGCCGCATCGACGAACTCGCGACCCTGCTGGGTGGCAGCGATCAGTCCACCACCGAGGTGCTGAACAAGCTTGCCGCGCAACACAACCGGCAGCGGAGCGCACAATCCCTCTCGGACGCCCGCTACGAAATCCGGTGGGACACGATTGCGGCCGGCGGCGCCGCGGAAGTCGGCGAAGGCTCGGCGTGGGTCCTCATCGGTGACATGACCAATCAGGGCGCGGTACTTGACTCATTGACCGAGGCCCTGACCCGGCTCGGTCACCGGCACCGGGTCCTCGGCTTGCCGGGGTCCGATGCCGACGAGCAGCAGCTCGAGGCCGACCTGCGCGCGGCCGTCGACGACGAGCCGGCACTACGCATCCTGCACGTCGCGGCGCTCGATACCGATCATGCGTCCATGCAGGCGCTGCTGCGGATGCAGCACCGCGTCCTCAGTGGCACGCAGCGCCTGTTCCGCGCGGCGGCTGCCGCCGAGTTGCGGGCGCCCATCTGGATGATCACCCGTGGCGCGCAGCGACTGCTCGACACCGACACCGTCGCACCCGAGCAGACCGGGCTGTGGGGCTTCGGCCGCTCGGCAGCGCTGGAGTACCCGCAGGTGTGGGGCGGTCTCGCCGACCTCGCCGAGGGCAGCACCGAGGAATGGTCGCGGTTGCTCACCCAGGTGATCGCGGCCGCACGCGGCGAAGACCAGATGGCCCTGCGCGCCGACGGCGTGCACGTGCCTCGCCTGGTCCGCCGTACCGGTCAGCCGAACCCGACGCAGCTGGAATTGCGGGCTGACGCAACGTATCTGGTGACCGGTGGCCTGGGGTCGCTCGGCCTGGAGATCGCGAACTACCTGGCCGCGCACGGCGCGCGGCAGCTGGTGCTGACCAGCCGGCGCACGCCGAATGAGGCAGTGCAACAGCGCATTGCCGCGCTGCGCGAACAGCACGGCTGCCAGACCCGCGTCATCACCGCCGATGTCGCGAACCCGCACGACGTCGCCCGCCTGATGTCCACGCTGCGTGCCGAGCTGCCGCCGCTGGCCGGTGTCGTGCACGCGGCCGGGGAGAACAGCACCACCGGCCTGGCCACCCTGGAAGACGCCGAGCTGGAGCGCGTGTTCGCCGGAAAGGTCTGGGGCGCCTGGTATCTGGCCGAGGCCGTAAGTGGTCAGGGTCTCGACTTCTTCCTGTCCACGTCGTCGATCTCCGCGGTGTGGGGCAGCTACGGGCAGACCGCCTACAGCGCGGCCAACGCTTTCCTCGACGGCCTCACCTGGCGCCTGCGTGAGCAGGGTGTGCCCGGCATGAGCGTCAACTTTGGTCCCTGGGCGGCCGGTATGGCCGACCCCGATGCCCGTGCCCAGTTGGAGCGCCGCGGCGTCCGCACCCTCTCCCCCGCCGACGCCCTCGCCGGCATGGCCGACGTCATGGTGGCCGACGGTTCCCCCGCCGAAGCCGTTGTGGCCCGGATGGATTGGGCCAAGTTCCTGCCGATCTACTCGCAGGCCGGCTCCCGGGCCCTGCTGGCCGAGGTGGCCCGCGAGGTACCCGAATCCGCGGGTGCTTCCGGCACCGTCGGCGCGTCCGGAAACACACGATTTGTCGAGCAGCTCATCGCGGCGCCGGTGCAGCAGCGTAAGAAGCTGGTGCTGGAGTACCTGCGGGATGCCGTCGCCGAGGTGACGCGCATCGAGGCCGCCGAAATCCGTGAGGAGACCGGGTTCTTCGACCTGGGCATGGACTCGCTGATGGCCGTCGAACTGCGCCGCCGCCTGGAACAGGCTGTCGGCAAGGAACTTCCGGCGACGCTCGCGATGGACCACCCGCGGCTCACCGATGTCGCGGACTATCTGCTCAGCGACATCCTCAACCTCAGCGAAAAGTCGGCAGTCAAGGCCGTCACCCAGGTCAAGTCCCTCGCTGCTGCCGACGAGCCCATCGCCATCATCTCGGTGGCATGCCGCTTCCCCGGTTCGCCCGATCCGGATGCGTTCTGGCAGGTGCTTTCTCAGGGCGTCGACGCGATCAGCGAGATCCCCGAAGACCGCTTCGACGTCGACGAGTTCTACGACCCCGACGCCATGACGCCGGGCAAGATCTACACCCGCTCCGGCGGCTATCTCGAGAGCGTCGACACCTTCGATCCGGAGTTCTTCGGCATCTCGCCGCGCGAGGCCGTGTGGATCGATCCGCAGCAGCGCCTGATGCTCGAGATCGCCTGGGAGGGTCTGGAACGTGCCGGCTACGCCCCAGCGGCGTTGCGCGGCAGCCGAACCGGCGTGTTCGTCGGCGTCGGCGCCAACGAGTACTCACACCTGTTGTCGGGTGGCTCGGTCGACAACCTCGAGCCGCACTTCATCACCGGCAACGCGCTCAACGCCATCGCCGGTCGCGTGTCGTTCACGCTGGGCCTGGAGGGCCCGGCCATGGCGGTCGACACCGCCTGCAGCTCGTCGCTGGTGGCCGTTCACCAGGCCGCGCAGGCCCTGCATGCGGGCGACTGCGACATGGCCCTGGCCGGTGGTGTCAACGTGCTGCTGAGCCCGGCGTCCATCGTCGCGGCGTCCCGCGCGCGGATGCTGGCGCCGGACGGCCGCTGCAAGACGTTCGACGCCGCTGCCGACGGCTACGTCCGCGGTGAAGGCTGTGGCGTCCTGGTCCTCAAGCGGCTCAGCGATGCGCAGCGCGACGGCGACCGCATCGCCGCCGTCATCCGCAGCACCGCGGTCAACCAGGACGGTGCGTCCAGTGGCCTGACGGTACCCAATGGTGGTGCCCAGCAACGTCTCATCAACACGGCCCTGGCTCGGGCCGGGCTCAGCGGCGGCGACGTCGACTATCTGGAAGCACACGGCACCGGCACCCCGCTCGGTGATCCGATCGAGGTGCAGGCCGCCGCGGCCGCCTACGGCGCCGGTCGCGACGCGAACCGACCGCTGCTGATGGGTACGGCGAAGACCAACATCGGACACCTCGAATCCGCGGCCGGCGTTGCCGGCCTGGTCAAGGTCGTGTTGTCGCTGGAGCACGAAATGCTCCCGCAGACCCTGCATTTCAACAAGCCATCGCCGCACATCCCGTGGGACTCGCTGCCCGTCCAGGTGGTGGACAAGCCCACGCCGTGGCACACCGACGGTCGTCCGCGTCGCGCGGGCGTCAGCTCCTTCGGGTTCACCGGCACCAACGCCCATGTGCTGTTGGAAGAGGCACCGATGGTGACTTCCGATGACGACGTCGCAGACAACGTCACGCCCGAAACCCCGGCCGCCGAACCCGTCAGTGTGCTGCCGCTGTCGGCGCGCTCGGCTCAGGGGCTCACGGCGCTGGCGCAGCGTTACCGCGACTGGCTGGAAGCCCACCCCGATGCCTCCATCGCCGACGTCTGCTTCACCGCCGGCTCCGGCCGTTCGCACTTCGAGCACCGCGCCGCGGTGGTCGCGAACACCGTCCACGACGCCAAGAACCTGCTGGAAGACCTGGTGGCGAACAAGCTGCGGCCGGGCGTGCTCAAGGGCGAATGCACCGACCCGCCGACCACCGCGTGGTTCTTCCCCGGCCAGGGCAGCCAGTACCCGGGCATGGCACGCGAATTGTTCGAGACCGAACCGGTTTTCGCCGACGTGGTGCGCCGCTGTGCACAGGCGGTGGATCCGATCCTGCCGCGCCCGCTACTCGAGGTCATGTTCGCGAATGACAGAAATAATGCGGCAGAGGCTTCAATCTCTCTGCGCAACACCGCGTTTGCGCAGCCTGCGATCTTCGCCGTAGAGATGGGCCTGGCACGGTTGTGGCAGTCGTGGGGCATCGAGCCCGACGCGGTGCTGGGCCACAGCGTCGGCCAGTACGCGGCCGCCTGTGTGGCCGGTGTGTTCAGCCTGGAGGACGGCGCGCGGTTGATCGCCGAGCGCGGCCGGCTGTTCGCCAGCCTGCCCGCGGGTGGCCGCATGGTGGCGGTATTCGCCGATCCCGAATACGTGGAGCGTGCCGCTGAGGCGTTCCCCCGGGTTTCGGTCGGTGCGTACAACGGCCGCAACACCGTGCTGTCGGGCCCGGGTGAGGATCTGGAGCAGATCGTCGCCACCTGTAGCGAGGACGCCACGCGCTGCACTTGGCTCGAAACCAGCCACGCCTTCCACTCGGAGCTGCTGGACCCGGTGCTCGACGAATTCGAGTCCTTCGCAACGCAGTTCCAGTTCGCGGTGCCGACGCTGCCGCTCATCTGCAACCGCACCGGTGCGGTGCTGACCGCCGAGACGCCGATCGACGCGCAGTACTGGCGCCGGCATTCGCGTCAGCCCGTGCAGTTCACCGAAAGCGTCAAAACCGTCGCGGCCCTGGGTTGCTCGGTACTGATGGAGATCGGCCCGCAGCCGATCCTCACCGCCGCCGCGCTGCAATGCTGGCCCGAATCCTCGGAGACCCCGCGCGCCATCGTGTCCCTACGCAAGGGCGCCAACGCGCAGCGGCAGATCACCGAAGCGCTGGCCACGACGTACATCTGCGGGCACCGGCCCGACTTCGCGGCCAAGAACCACGGGCCCAAGAATCAGAGGCGCCGGGTCGAACTCCCCACTTATCCCTTCCAGCGGCGCCGTTTCTGGCCCAAGACCGCAAATGTCGCCGGCATGAGCTCCGGCGGGGCGGCGGCGACATCCGGAATCCTGGGCAGTGCAAAGGATCTGGCCACCGGCGACACGATCTACAGCAACGTGCTGTCGGTCAAGACGCAGCCCTGGCTGTCACACCACGTCATCTACGGCACCGTCGTGGTGCCGGGTGCGACGTACGCGGCCATGGCCCTAGCCTCGGTCGGCGCGCCGGCGCGGGTCAAGGAGGTCTTCTTCTACGAGCCGATCATCCTGCCCGACAAGGCCTCTCGCGAGACCCAGCTGACCATCCGCGCCCTGGAGGGCGGCGAGGGCTGGAAGTTCCAGGTGCACAGCCGGCCGAACGGGGTCCGGGAAGCCGAGTGGTCGCTGAACGCCGACGGCACGCTGCTGGCCGGTGCCGACGAAGCCGACGCCTCGGACAATGTCGCCGGTTCGATGGAGGACGTCGTCGAGCGCATGGAGCGGCTGCGTCCGCAGCAGCTGTTCGAGACCTTCAACGACATGGAATTGGCGTGGGGCCCCACCTGGTCCACCTCGCTCAAGTCGCTGTGGGTGCGGGACGGCATGGCCATCGGTGACGTGGCCGTCGGCGATGAGCTCGCCGAGCACCTCAGCAGCGAGCCCATTCACCCTGTCCTGCTTGACCTCTGCACCGGTGTGGCCTTCCCGGCCTTCCCGGCGCTGCTGGCCGCCGAGCACGGCATGCACGACCTGTTCCTGCCGCTGCGGTACGGCCAGGTTGAGCTGCGCGAGAAGATGCCGCGGCGCTTCTACGCCCGGGCACGCTGGCACACCAGTGAGCTGACCAACGAGACGCAGGTCTTCGACATCGACTTCCTGGACCGGGATGGCAAGCGGCTCGGCGGTATCACCGAGTTCACCGTGAAGCGGGCGCCCCGCGAGGCGCTGATGCGCGGGCTCGGCGGCGACACCACCCGCCTGCTGTACACGCTGGGCTGGCAGGAGGGCGCGACGCCGGGTTCTGCGGAGGAGGCTGAAGCCAAGACCGCGGGTACCTGGCTGGTCGCCGGCTTCGATGAACTGGCCGCCGGCCTGCCCGGCGCCGTCAAGCTCGACCAGACGCTGGACGCCGCCGCCTGGCAGCAGGCGATCACGACCGCCGCCGAAAGCGGCTCACCGGTCACCGGAATCGTCTGGCGCGCTTCGGGACACGACGACGCCGACAGCACGTCGGAAGCAGCGGCACGGCTGGAGACCGAGGTCGGCACCGTCCTCAGCGCGATGCAGACCGCACTCGCCGAGGAGAAGCTGAACCTCACCGGCGGCCTGTGGATCGTCACCGAGCGCGCTGTGGCCACCGAGCCCGGCGAGCCCGTCGACCCGGTGCAGGCAGCGCTGTGGGGCCTGGGCCGCACCGTCATCAACGAGCAGCCGACCCTGCGGCTGAAGCTCGTCGATCTCGACGACGCCGACGACAACGCCACCAACTGGCTGACCGGCATTCTGGGCACTCCGGTGGCCGAGTCGGAATTCGCGCTGCGGCAAGGCAAGTTCCTCGTACCGCGGCTGATGCACTGGGCGCGCAACGGCCACCTGCCGATGCCGCGATCCGACGACTACGTGCTGGCTCCCACCGAGCGTGGTGCGATCGACAACCTGCGGCTGACCGAAAAAGAGGTGACGCCGCCCGCGCCGCACGAGGTGCAGGTCCGGATCGAGGCCGCCGGCCTCAACTTCCGCGATGTGCTCAACGTGCTCGGCCTCTACCCGGGCGATCCCGGGCCCATCGGCGGCGACCTGTGCGGTGTCATCACCGAATTGGGTTCGGAGGTCACCCGATTCGAGGTCGGGCAGCGGGTGTTCGGCTCCATGCAGGGCGCCTTCTCCAGCCGCCTCAACGTGCCGGAGCAGTTGCTGGCCGTGGTCCCCGAGGGCATCAACCCGGTCGACGCGGCGACGCTGCCCGCGGCTGCGCTGACCGTCCGGCTCGCGTTCGACTGGGCGCAGCTCAAGCCGGGCGACCGCGTGCTGATCCACGCCGCCAGCGGTGGTGTCGGTTTGGCGGCGGTACAGATGGCGCGTCAGAAGGGCGCGATCGTTTTCGCCACTGCCAGCACCTACAAGCGTGCGACGCTTCGCAACATGGGTGTCGAGCACGTCTACGATTCGCGCACAACCGATTTCGCGGACCAGATTCTCGCCGACACCAACGGTGAGGGCGTGGACGTGGTGCTCAACAGCCTGACCAACGAGGGCTTCGTCGAGGCCACGGTGCGAGCAACCGCCCAGGGCGGCCGGTTCGCCGAGATCGCCAAGCGGGACATCTGGACTCCCGAACGCATGGCGGAAGTTCGGCCGGACATCAACTACGAGATCGTCGCGCTGGACGTGACGATGATGACCGACCCGGCACACATCCAGCGCCTCATGGAAGAGGTGGCCGACGGACTGGCCAAGGGTGAGTGGACGCCGGTGCCTGCCGAGGTCTACCCGCTGACGGAGGCCAAGACCGCGTTCCGCCGGATGCAGCAGGCCCGGCACATCGGCAAGATCGTGGTGCAGATGCCGAAACCGCTGCAGCCGCATGGGGACCGGACGTATCTGGTCACCGGTGGCCTCGGGGCGCTCGGCTTGCACACCGCGGCATACCTGGCCCAGCTGGGTGCCGGTGACATCGTGCTGACCAGCCGGCGGGAGCCGGATGCCGACGCGCAGCGCGCCATCGACGCGATGATGGAGCGCTTCCACTGCCGGGTGCACGTCTTCTCCGGTGACGTCGGTGACGAGTCCTCGGTCGCGGCGTTGCTCGACCGAATCCGCACGGAACTGCCGCCATTGGCCGGTGTGGCGCACCTGGCGGGCGTGCTCGACGATGCGCTGCTCCCCCAGCAGGATCTGGAGCGCTTCCGGAAGACGCTGGGCCCCAAGGCGTTCGGTGCACTGCATCTGCACAAGCTGACCCAGGACGACGATCTCGACTTCTTCATCGTCTACTCGTCGGCGTCGGCGGTGCTGGGTTCACCGGCGCAGGCCAACTACGCCACCGCCAACGCGCTGCTCGACGGCCTCGTCGCGCACCGCAGGGCACTGGGGCTGCCGGCGACGGCCGTCAACTTCGGTCCGTGGGGCCGGGGCGGCATGGCCAGCTCGCAGGCCGTGACCGCGAACCTGAGTGCGCAGGGCATGATGCCGCTCGAGCCGTCAGCGGCGCTGGCGGCGCTCGGCGAGGTGATTCGGCACGGTGCCGCGCAGGCGACGGTCCTCAAGGCCAACTGGCAGCGGGCCGCCAAGATGCTCGGCGGCATCCGCCCGCCGCTGCTGGACCAGGTGTTGCCGACCAGCGACACGGCGGCCGCCGGCGACAGCGAGCTGCTCCGCCAGCTGCAGGAGATTCCGGACGCCCAGCGCGCCGGGTTCATCACCGAATTCCTGCAGAAGGAGGTGCAGGGCTTCCTGCGCCTGGCACAGCCGCCGGCGGCGACGAGCCGCTTCCTGGACCTCGGCACCGACTCACTGATGGCGGTCGAGCTGCGTAACCGGTTGTTCGGGCAGTTCGGCGGGAAGTTCGACATCAGCCCGACGGCGATCTTCGACTACCCGACGCTCGGGGAACTGGCCGGGCACCTGGCGTCGCAGCTGCCGCCGTCGGATGCCCCGGAGGCGCCTGCTGCCGGATCCGAGGCGCCGGCCGAAGAGTCGAACCAGGCACCTGAGACGCCTGCGGCCGCGACCGAGAGTGAGCCCGGGGCAGCGGACTGACGTCACGAACGTGAGGGGTGTGCACGCCATCTGGCGGTGCACACCCCTCAGTTTTTGATCGAGCTCGTCCCCGTGACCCGTTACGCCGAGGGCAGCCGCAGACTGATTCACGGATCCCATCGATAGCCCCAACAGTTATTGACGCCGTCGATACACTCCCTCCACGACGCAGCGACTGTCCGCTCGTCGCCTGCGTCAAGGGAGTCAGCCATGACTACAAGTCATTGGGTTTCGCGAAACTCTGCGCTGGGCGCCCTTGGGCAGTGGGGAGACGGTGAAGCCCCCCTGCTCGTATCCGACTCCGCTAGGCCGAACAGGTGAAGTCAATACGGCGCCTGACAAGAGTCGTCTGTGTCATCTGCCTCATGTTCGCACTGAGCTGTTGCGCGGCAGCCGGAAAGCCCGCAGCGGCTCATTCAGCATGTCCCCCAAACCAACTGGTCGCCTGGGGCGACTCACTGACCTACGGCTTGACTCGAATCGATGGCGTCTGGCAACAGGCCAAACCCACCATGCCTGAGACCATTGGCACCGATTTGGGCGTGCCGACAAAGAACTTCGGTTGGCCCTCGCAGGGATCGGCTGAGATCGCCGTGCGGCAAGGCGGCCTGAGACCGCAAGTGACGTTGAGCGGCGGCCGGATTCCCGCAAAGTCGACCGCGCCGATTCACGTGGACGCCATCAGCCCCACCGATGGTTGGAGCCAGTACGAGCATGCCGGGTCGTTGAAGATGCATGGCGTGCTCGCCGGAGTGCCCGGGACCTTGGAGCACACGCGGAACCCAGGGGTTGATGATTTCTCATTTACTCCCGACGCCGCTGTGGACGTTACTGTGCCCATCCCCCTGGGATCCACGTTCAGCGGAACGGACGGCCTCGAGTACCGCGGCTGCTTCGAAGTCATCTGGGCGGGCGCAAATAATTGGGCGCAACCAGCGGCAATCACCCGCGACATCGCCTCGATGGTCTCCGCTCTATCCGCCCCACCGCGTTACCTGATCATCGGCTACCTCCCCGCTACCACTGATGCGCTGGCGAAGACGTACGGATCGCGGTTCGTTGACCTGCGCGGCTGGCTGGCTTCGGACGGCTTGGCGGCTGCGGGCGTCGCGCCCACCCCCGCTGACACGGAAGCTGTTTCAGCGGGAGCGATGCCGCCATCATTGACGGTGGACGGCACTCACCTCACCCAAGCGGCCTACACCGCCGCAGGCCATCACCTCGCGTCCTTGATTGCCAAGGCACTGAATTGAGGTGCGACACATTCAGCGCTGTACGCGCCCCTCGCGTCTCTCGCGCCTGGCGGAGGCGAAGCAGCCGCGCGGACTACCTCAGGGGCGAGGACAAATTGCACGGATTGACCCAGCAGTTATTGACGTCGGCGATACACTGCGTCCGACGACGCAACGACCGTACGCAACGACCGCTTGCTCGTTGCCCACGGCGAGGGAGTCAACTATGGCCGAATGCACGCGCTCGCTGTATCGGCGGGCGCGGAGACTCACCCGTTCAGTGGCCGCTGTGCCTGCAGACTGCAGACATGAAGCCCCGCGAACCGGGCCTCAGATCGCAACGACGCTATGGCTCGGCACCGAACGGCTCGCAATCGATCTGCCGATCAATGCTGACCGGCGTCAACGCCTACTAACTCGTGAGAACCTACTGCCGAAGGCATGGGATGTGCCGAGGGTAAGGCGGGTGCTGTGTCCTTAGGCCCATGGTTCAAGAAGGCAGTCCGCAAGGCAGTCCTCGCGTACAGCCTGCGTAACCGACGGAAAAAAGCGGACCTCATTCTCGCATTCTTGGCCGAACAAGGCACCAAGGATGTGTTGCTCGTCGGAGCCACCGGTGACGAAAACGCCGACGACCCCGGCATGGCGAACTCGGGAGTGATCGAAAGAACGATCGCCGAGCGTTATCCGGTCAAGATGGGTATCAACATCGAGCCAGCCATCACCGCATACCCGTTCTTGATCGCCGATGCACGTGACATGCCGTTTGACGATGACTACGTAGACTTCGCGTTGGCTAATGCAATTATCGAGCACGTCGGCGATGAATGCGAGCAGCGACGCATGGTCGAAGAAATGACTCGGGTAGCGCGCACGTGGATCATCACCACTCCTAATAAGTGGTTTCCGGTCGAGTCACACACGTCCACGCTCTTCCTGCACTGGTTTCCTACGTGGCGCCGACACCGGAAGAACGATTTCACGCGGTTGCTATCGCGCCGTGAATTTCGCGCGCTGCTTCCCGATGGCGCCAAACTTTCTGGAAGCCTGATCAGTCCAACATTCACAGCTTGCTATGTCCGATAGAAACCCTCGATGGAGAACCCTATTGACACACGGAAAACCTAGAACCTTGCGCTGTCTCACTGCCCAATTTCGTGAGGCACCGAGTCTATCGGGGCGACAAAGCGAAATCAGATGGCACTGAGGTTCTCGCGCCGGGCGCTGATGAGTCGCGGAGCCGCCACACTGGCGATATCGGCATTCCCGTTCCTGCGCACTCCGGCCAATGCCGCATCAGATCTGCCATCCAACGTGCCGACATACTATCTTTCAGCACTCGGCAGCGACAACGCAGATGGCCGCACCCCCGAGACTGCATGGGCAACCGTCCGGCACGCTGCCGAGGCACTGCCAAGCAGTGGTTCGAGACTTCTACTCCGTCGCGGAGACACTTTCTTTGGCGAGTTCGCGCCGCCCTGGGGGTGCGAAGTAGGTGCCTATGGTTCCGGCGACAGACCGATTGTGACGATGTTCAAGATATTGAACCGCGCCGATGGCTGGGCCGAGCATGCGCCGGGTATTTGGAAGGTCGACCTCGGTTCGGCCGATACGCACGACGGTTACACGACGACATCGGATGCGAATATTGGCTTCTTGATGGTGGACAGGGCAGTCAAGGCGTCCTTGCAGCCAGATATCGCCTCGTTGAAAGAACCTTGGGACTTTTACGCGGACATACTCGCCAATACGCTCTACGTTGCCGCTCCCGCAAATCCGGCGAGCCTGGCCGACGATATCAGAGCAGCTCCGAACTGCGACATAAAGAACGGCAGCGGCGCAGTTATCTACTGCCCAAACGGTGCAAATGCGATCCATGACATCCACATCACAGGCACCGGTGGCTGTGGCGTGGCCGGCACCGGACCCGATGTCCATATTTACAATTGCCTTATTGACTTTATCGGCGGCTCTCTGCTGATCGGTCAGACGCGCTGGGGCAACGGAATCTCAAATTGGGTCAATGCGAAGCGTTGGCTTATCGAGAAAAACGAAATAGCTCAAGTTTACGATACGGCATGGAGTGCACAAGGAACTGCCGGATCCGATGGCGGATGGGAGGACATGACCTTCCGAGATAATCATGTTCACGATTGCACTCAGTCCATCGAATTTTGGTCCCAAGGCAGCGCGTCCGCCGTTGGTTTCCGCCGCATTCTTGTTGAACGAAATCTATGCGAAAGGGCGGGCTACTCCGCATTTTCCGATGTTCGCCCAGATCAGAACGTTCGTGTGCAACTTCTCACGTATTTCTGGGAGACACCGGCAGATATTGTCATTCAGAACAATACATTCGACCAAGCATTCAGCGCTTACACCTATAATCATACTGAGCCCATAGGATGCGTGTCCCGCAACAACACGATCAGAATGAAACCTGGGCAGCTGATCGAGTTTCAGCGCAGCGAGACGGTGGATCAGTTTCCGGTCTGGCAGGCAGCAACGAAGCGTGAAATAGGATCTGTTTTGAAGATTTCCGCCGAATAGGATCCACTATCGGGCATTAGACCAAAATACGCCTAGGCCTCGATTGCCAGCTGTGACCGCCGTCGGATTGTTCGTTCATCGCACAGTGCGCATGTTCTTCGAACCCGACTTTCCGAAGCCCAAGCTCCGAGGCGATAACACCGTGGCGACGGCCCTGTCGAGGTCAAGTAAGGTCGCGGTCGGGTGGTCACCGAGTAGTGGTCGCCCGCGCAGCCAATGCGCGTCGGACTCCATCCTCGATGGCCGGTGCAAGCGTCTTCGCATACGTCGTCGTTAAGTGGGATGCGAGATCGCGGTACACGATTACGTTGCCTATAACCGATGGGCAACGGTCAGCTGTGCAGAAGTACGGCGTCAGGTCGATCAGTGTCGCGCCAGGTACGAGATCTGCGGCGGCGATCAGCGGATCGGATGCCCTCAGGGCAGACGCTCTTGGCATACCGCATTCGCCGGTTCGATCATCACTGAGACTGACCCTGGTCAGGCACGCAAGCGTATCCTCGCTCGTCGCCGGAACGTCTGCTATTACGCCGATTCGACTGCCGGCCGCGGCGATCGGTGCCCACGCTTTCTGGTAGTCGGCCGGTGCGGTGCCCGACGACCGAATGGATGTGGTGAGTACAAGATCGTACGGGTGAGCGAGGAGCTTCGTTTCGATCTCGTCCATCGGACAATCGAATCGGGGTGGGTCCTGCCAGCCGCATCCCATGTAGGTCGTGAGGCGCCACTTGTTCGGCCCGAGTACCCGGAACAGCGCCGGTAGGAGCGATGCCGCGTGCGAGTCGCCTACGAACGCAATGCGAGTCGCGTCGTCACCCATGTAGCCGTAGGTGCAGGTCTTCAGCTCTTCACCTTTGTTTTGGCCCCGGTAGCACTTGTATTGTTCCGCCGCGTCGTGGGCGAACGTGTCGACACTGGGCTTCAACGGCACGTTGGGGTCCCGCAAGACGCAGCCAGGAGTCAGCATTGCTGGCGCCCCGAAGCATGGGTCGACCTTCTCAGTAGACGGGGTCGAGTCAGTTGCCTGCCCTTGGCCATCCTGTGCGCGGGATAATTCCTGCTCGCCAGAAGTCATGCCGGTGTGCCGGATACCGAGGATGGACAACACAATTGCGACGACCATGACACCACCGATGAGACCCCAGCTCGACGGGCCCAGTGCCGGCAGTCGGCGATCTTTCCGGGCGGCCTTGTCGAGCAGCCAATCCGATTTACGGATCGGGTCCTCGTAGAAGTGGTATGTGACCGCGGTCAGCACCATCGCGACGCCGAGAGCGACGGCGTAGAAGAGCGGGCCCTTCGGAATCATGGTCAACAGCAAGATGATCACTGGCCAGTGCCAGAGATACAAGGTGTAGCTGGTGTCACCAAAGTAGCGGGCGACGGGGTTGGTCAGCGCAGGCATACCGCGGATCTCGGCGCCGTGAAACGACGCGACCACGAGCGCCGTCGACAGGACAGGCAATGCCGCCCAAGGGGCGGGGAACTGAACCGTCGAATCGATCAGGAACAGTGACCCGAGCACGCCCGCGAGACCGAGGTATGCGAGCCCTGGCCGGATGACAGATGGGATGTTTGCGAGCCACGGTCCGGCGATCGCCAACAGGGCGCCGACTCCGAGTTCCCACACCCGGGTCAGCGTGGAGAAGTACGCGCTGTTCGGGTCGTCCGCCGACAGGACCATCGCCCATCCGAAGGAGGCGGTGACGATCATGGCCATCGCGCCGATCAGCCCCCACTGTCGAGCCCACGTGTTCCCGCGACGGCGAAGCCTTCGGGTGAGCGCGAAGAGCAGCACCAGCAAGGCGGGCCACACGAAGTAGAACTGCTCTTCGATCGACAACGACCAGTAGTGCTGCAGCGGTGACGGTGGCTGACTTCGTTGGAAGTAGTCGGCCCCGACCGCTTGGAAGCGGAAGTTCGCGCCGAACAGCGCGGCGTATAGCGCGTCGAGGAGCGTCTCTTTCGCACGGGTCGCGGGGAACAGCAGGTGGGAGCAAATCACCGTTACGACGAGCACGAGCACAGCGGACGGCAGGATTCGCTTCACGCGGCGCACGTAGAAGTGCTGGAACGACAACTTTCCTCTCGTCGTCCTCTCCCGGATCAGGAGTCCAGTGATGAAAAAACCACTGAGGACGAAGAACACGTCGACACCGACGAATCCACCTGGTGGCCAATCGAACAAGTGATCAGCGAAGACCGCCAAGACCGCGACCGCGCGCATTCCCTGCAGGTCCGGACGCCGAGCACTTTCGATGGTGCGGCTCCTATGCGATGTCTTGCCGACATTCATATCTGGTGTACTACGGGTAGAAGCTCCCGCGACCTTCATCCGCGGTACGCTACTCCGCTCGCCCCAGTGAGACGGCGATATTCGTGGTCTTCATTCGCTTTGGGTTTCAGTGTCGCGTCGCGATTGCTTGCGGTCGCGCCGCAGTCGTAGGGGTGGCGCCACCGTCAACCGCATGCCGTTCGTGATGGCGGTCGCAGGTGTTGGATCTGGTCGATAGTGTCCTGCCACAGCGCTTTCCACGCAGGTCGGCGTTGGGGTCCGGACAAGTGAGCGGGGAGTCGACGATGCGCCGCCGTAGTCGGAGTTCTCGAAACACATTGTCGCCCTAGCCTACTAACTCGAATCCCAGAACCCGATACGCTGCACACGGCGCTTCCCACAACGCGGTCATCTAAGAGGACAGGATCGGCAACGTGCCCAGACCCAGATGAGCGGCGAGGCCTTCGCCCTGCACACGCAGGCCACCTATCGACACCTTAATAGGCAAGTCAGGCCTCAGCGCACTAAGGCTGTGAATCAATTTGCGGACTGGCGGTCAGCAACGAAGCGTGCAATCGGGCGTGCAATCGGGCCTGTTTTGGAGGTTTTCCGTCGAATAGCCCTCGACCCCGAATCGGCTGTCGGGCATTAAACCAAAATACGTCTAAACCTCGATTGTTGGCCGGGCCGCCGTCGGAGCGTTGCTTCATCGCACAGCGCGAACGCTCTTCGAGCCCGACTTTCCAAAGCCCAGCGGTCTGCCGTCGCGTACGGCAGAACATTGCCGTGGGGCGGGGCCACTGCACTGCCCCTCGGCAACCCCGACTTGGCGACTCCAGTGGTCAGCTCACGATCCAGCTCGCCAACCGCGCGGAACCCGCGATAAATTCGCGTGCACCTTCTCGTCAAGAGCAACCACACGGCACGTCGTTCTCCGCTACCCTTTGTTGATGGGGATGCTGGCCGTCATAGCCTTCATTGCGTTCGCGATGTTGATAATGGCGTATGCGCCACAGTGGTGGATAGGCGTGGTCATCTTCCTCACCTTTGCGAGTTTGCCTACGTTCATTCCACAACAGATCTATATTTCAGGATTCGGTGTATTTCTACACGAGATTCCGCTTTTTATCGCAGCTTTCTACCTATTGATCTCTCGGCCATCAAACCGCCTTACCGATTGGTGCTGCATAGGCATCGGAGCAATTACTTCCATCGGCGTGCTCGCCGGATTCTGGAGCGGATACGATATACGAGCAATCGCAAATGATGGGCGCGGCCTGCTGGTTGTCGCGTTGTCGGTGTTTATCGTTGGCCGAATTGCCTCGACGCCGCAAGCCGATATTGCGCTTCGGGCGGTAAAAATTACCCTTTGGGTGTCGTTTGGTTTCATTCTCATGGACCTCTGGGGTGTCATGAAAGTCAACGTGCACGCCGAGGACGCGTCACTGTCCGGGAGGGCGTTTCACGGTGGCGTAGCAGGCGTGGAACGAATACTTGGACCAACAACTCACCTGGCAAGCGCTACAGTCGCTATTGTCATCGCATTGTGGGCGATCAGGCCGGATTTGGCTCGCAAGACGCTCGGCTACTTCGTTCCCGCATTCGGCATGACGGTTATCGGATACTCGCGATACGCAATCGTCCTCGCAGGAATAACACTGTTACTGACGCCGCTGTTTCAGCGAGGCGTCCGAATTTCCGGACGGACGCATCGCTACGGCGGCATGATGCGGGCGATCGCGATCGCTGTCGTCGGCATCGCTGTCTTCGCGACGGTGGGAGTGGTCTTATCCTTCGCCGGCGATATTCCCGGACTAGATGGTCTCCGAATGATTTACGCGGCGTACACGAGCCGTGTTGTCGAGGGATTCGGCGGCTATGCGCAGCACTACGACTATTCAGTGCTGTATCGGCAGAGCGAAGTCGTCTGGCTGCACAGCGCAATCTCGGGCCACGAACTGACAGGTAACGGGTTCGGCTTCCGCTACCGCCAGCCTGTCGGCGTCGGGTTCACCGCGACTTCGGGAACTTACTACGCCCATCAGTTCTACTGGTGGGCTATTGCCAAGGTCGGCTGGTGTGGGCTTATCGCGTACATGGTTACATTCTTGACACCAGTTGCACACGCCCTCTTCGCTCACGGGCGATTTGCTCTGCGGTCAGCGGCGGGGGCCGCCATTGTCGCATTCCTAATCACGAACACAGTTGTTCCCGCCCCCGAGGACGTCTCCGGTGCACCGGTATTCGGGTCCTTGTTGGGTATAGCGCTACTCGCCCGGGGTTCCCGGCAGACCCAAGACGACAGCGACAGCGCCATCAGTGAGCCGCAGTTGCGCGGCCGTGAGGACGCTCAGTTGGCGGATTCATGATCGGTTCCGTCGACGAGAAGATTCCTGCATGCGAGCGACAAATTCCGTTCCGGACCGCCTCGTATCCGCGAAATTCCGGCGGGTTGCGACACGCATTCGCCACAACGGCACGGTGTTGTCGGTCGGGTGGCCGTGGGCTTCCGGCGGGTCGATCGTGGCCCTTCTCCGTGACGGGAGGGCCGCTGGTTCTCTCGTCGAATGATCGCTGGTGTCGCGGCGGATGTGAACGCGCGCAGAGTTGTTTGCAAGTGCGCTGGGATCTGGTTGTGTCACGACTGAGTCAGCTACCCTACGTATGAACTCGCCCGAAACCAATGAACATCACTCGGAAATTGTTAGGTCGTTCATGTTGTCGGTACAGCCCGTCAAAAATTACCACGACCTGGTACGCGCGGACGTCTTTCCATTGCTGCCGGATCGGTTAGGACGAGTGCTTGATTTCGGTGGTGGTGTAGGTGCTACCGGCGCGGCGCTAAAACGACTCGGACGAGCAAGCTACGTAGTCGTGGCAGACCGGGTAACCGGGCAGTTGAATGACATCGACCGAACCTGCCTCGGCGACCTTGAAGATGCCGACTTTGTGAAGAAGATTCTTGCTGAGCGCGGGCCATTCGACACGATCATGGCACTCGACGTCCTGGAGCACCTTCGCGACCCCTGGACAACTATTGAACTCTTGCACGACGGCTTGACGCCGGATGGCGTCATCGTGGTGAGTGTGCCGAACGTAAATTACTACCAGCTCCTGCTACCGCTGCTATTTCGTGGACGCTATACGCTTACCGATTCGGGAATCTTGGATCGTACACACATTCGATGGTTCGCGAGGCATGGCGCAGTTGAACTGATGAGTTCACCTGGAATGAACGTCGAGGTAGTGCGGCCAAATATTCCGGGAAGGCGTGGCGCTCTCCTCGATAAGCTGACATTTGGTCGTCTACAGCGGTTTCTTGCCGTGCAATATCTCATCAGGTCGCGACGCGTTGACTAAAGGAATATTCAGAGAGCGGCCTAGAGCCCTTATCTTGTACTCAGCATAGAGAAAGTACTCCGCAATTTGACCGTGCACTCATTCCGGTATGCGCCTTTTCGGCGCGTAGGTGCACACCATCCGGAACATTCGCGGGGAAGTATGCTTCCCGCTGAACATCAGTGTTCCGCGTCGGCTACAGACGTCGGAATAGGTGCCGCCGGAAGGCCATCCTCCAGCGCCCACACCTTGTCGAAGTCAAAAATCCCGGTCGCCGGCGTTCGGCTTGGATCTTCGCGCCAAAATCCGTATACCCCGGGCGAGACAGGCATCGGTAGTGATCTTGATTCGTCGATTCCCGGACCCGTAACACTCACTTGACTGCCATTGCAGCGTAGGAAAAATCGGTAGCTGCGACCCAGTTCTAACGGCCGGGAAAACTGGCCTGTTGCTATTATCTTGAGCCTGCTGTTGGCATTCTGACTCTGCAAGCCCCAATCAGTCCGGCTAGCGGCAAACATAACAACATCCGTTTTGAGATTCTCGTCGCCGGCGATACCAATCATGATGGTGCTTTCACTATTAGAATTGCCGCGGCGGTTAAACTGCCCTTCGGCACCGATGGCCAGTAGCGGAGCGCGAAACTGGCGTATCGCGATGACATCACTTGTCCCGGCGTAAGTGAAGTGTCCATCCGCGATGTATCCGTCCGTCGCGGAAGGCAGGGATGCCACGTCGCCCCTTGGCGTGTGACGCAAGTTCCAACCTTCTCCGAGTCCGTTTTTCGTATCGGGCCGGTCGAACTCGTCGACGAATGACGCCTCGGCGGGTGGCGAAACCGGCGCCGCACCGATGGGTTTAGTTGATTGACTCGTCGAGCTAGGTGTCGAGATTGCGCGCGACTCATAGAGCGGAGGCTTTGGCGTGCACGCAGAGAGCACTAACAAGACGCCTACTAGGCACCCACCTCTAATAGTCGCTGATCTCGTATGCCCAAATCTGATGTCATCGCGCATCGCGCCGGCACCCCGGGAAGGATTCATCGTCCGGGTCAGTCGTTACGAGAGCGTCGACCACCATGGCCACTGCCGTAGTAGTAATAAGCGCCGTCGTAAGACGAACGATTGCGTGGGGGCGTCATTGTGAAGACGGTGCCAAGCAAGACTGCGCCTACGTTCCGAAGGGCTCCTGTTGCGTGGGACAGCTGCTCGCGCTTGGTCAGGCCATATCGTGCCAGTAGTAACGCGCCATCTGAATTTGCCGCCAACAGCGCAGCATCCGTAACCGCCAGCAATGGAGATGAATCCATAATCACGTAGTCGAATTGCCCGCGAAGCTCTGCGATCAGCTTCTTGGCTGCTTGTGATGCCAACAACTCGCTTGGATTTGGCGGTACTCCGCCAGCAGCCAAAACTGTTAATCCGGGGAATTGCGTCTCCTGCAGCGCGTCGGCAAGAGACACGGAGCCACTGAGGACGGTACTCAGCCCTACCGCTCCATCGAGCTTGAGATAACTCTGTAACATCGACCGGCGCATATCGCCATCGACGAGTAGTACATTGTTGTCCGCTTCGGTCAAAGCCAACGCAATATTAATAGCAGTCGTTGTTTTACCCTCGTTCGGAATGGAACTCGTCACAACGATTACCCGCGGTGGATTGTCTACCGCCAAGAAGCTGAGATTGGTGCGCAGCTTTCTGAATGATTCGGCAATCCCGGAATTCTCCGCGCCGAACGAGATAGCTGGGTCCGCTCGCCGGGCTTTGTCGACTGGTATATCTCCAACAACACCGACTCCAGTGATGCTCTCAAGATCTTCTTGCTTCTTGACAGTGTTGTCCATGGCATCTCGCCCGACGGCGAATGCGATACCGAGCAAGATGCCCGCGGCCAACCCAAATGCAAGATTCTGTATCAAATTCGGAACAGCCGGAGAGGTGGCGACCGCCGCGGGCTGCTCCACCACCACCCGGGTATCGGGAATGTTGCCGTCGCCCGGGGTCTCTAGCGTACGAGTCATCGCGACGAATTCGTTCGATAGCGTATTCGCGATATCGCGCGCCCGGACAGGCGATGGGTCGAGTACATCCACGTCGATCAGAACAGTGCCTGCCTTTGATCGGGCTGTAATTTCCTTACGTAATGCCTGCGTGGACATGTCGAGATGAAGCGCATCCACAGTTCGCTGGGCGAGCGCCTCGCCCGTCAGCAGTATCGTGTACGACGTGATTCTCTCCTGGGAGAGTAGATTTCCTTGGTACGTATCGGACAATGAACTACCGGCATATGTGGAAATGAATAGGCGCGTCGACGACTTATAAAGTGGAGTCGTCGTAACGGTAATTACTATTGCCACCAGCACGGCCAAGACGATCGTCGCACTGACTGTGATCCATCTCTGCCGCAATATCTTTAGAAAATTCTGCAGATTCAACGCCGCACTCTCCTTCTAATCGCCTAGCGCGTCGACCCCGACTGGTTGCTGCGAGAAAGTGTGTGGCAGCCTAGGTCCGGTAAGCTCAGCGCGTCGATGATGCTCCTCAATATATGTCACGCGGAGGTCAAAAATATGCGGATTTGCCATCACTTCTGGGCGCATTCGGGGACCTTCACCGTAGTGGCCGCCTCATCGATGAGTGGTTGTGGTGGAACTCGCGCAACACCAGGAGCCGTGGGCTCCGACAAGCGAAAGGTCAGCACCCCCGATTGCCGCGGTGGGATGGCCACCTGGATTTCGAAGGTCGGGTGATCGCGGTCCACCCCGGTGAACACCGGTACCTGCTGGCCGTTCGAGAACGCGCCCTGTAGTTTCGCGCCCTTCGTGGCGACTAGTCGAACGGACGTCACCATTGTCCCGCTTGGCAATGTGAGCGGTATATCGCTCTTGAGGCCGAGGGAACCCGCCACATACTCAGGCAGCGGTGTGTTCGGCACGACGCTCGTCAGCTTCACGGTCACCGTCGAGTTACGGGTGTCGCCGGTACAGCCCTCGGCCTCGTAAGTGACGTCCTGCCTTACGTAGTAGTCAACTTTGTTGCCGGCCAGATTGTTGAGAACGACGGCTGCATATGGTGATGCGTCATCGGGAATCGTATGAGCAAGCGGCGTCTGCTCCAGTAGCTTTTCTTCATCCGGAGACGCACTCCATAGCGCAATCCGTCGCTCACTGGCGGCTCTGCCGAGCGCATCGAGGAGGCTCCGAGGTGAGTCGACTGCGGTGGTCATTTTCTTGACGACGGTCGTCGCGATGTCCTGTAGGAACTGTTTGCGCGCTCGCTGGTCCGTCGGAAATCGTTTGTACGCCGTCGATTCGGTCAGTTCGACGACGTTGGCCGCCGTGATCAGTTCGCCGTCCGACAACGCCAGCGGTCCAGTGGCACCCAGGACGTAGCTAAGCGCAACCGGATCCATTGCGATGACTCCATCGACAGTGGTGCCCGATTGCTGCGCCCACATCGATCGCCAAATCTGCGCTGCGTACGGAAAATGTGAGCTGAGATTGCTGTTGCGAAAATCGGTGCTGGGGTTGGTGTAGCCGTACTCCTGATTGAACTGGGCGCCAAGGTCCAGCGGTGTGAAAGGCCCGCTCAATTCGGTGTTGGGGCCCAACGCATTTACGGTCGGCACACCATGGTCGAAGTGAAGAATTCCAAACCCGCCGAGTATGCCGCCTGTTCCCCTGGCCTCGGCGTTGGTCTGAAATCCCATGAAATAGGTGCGAGGTCCGTCTACGCCCATCAACAGCGGGGCGAGCTTTGCGGTGAGAGTGGCTTTATCCAGCAGGTTGGCGACTTTGGCCGTTTGTGCTTGGAGCTCCGTACGGGCGTTCCGAAGGAATGAGAAGTAAGCCGGGTCAGCGATTGCACCGGCATCTGATTCAATACGACGCGCATCAGATGCGATCTTGGATACCGTCGGCTCCTTCTCGCGAAGCTTCTGAACGTCGACGTGCGAGCCCTTGATCAAATGGGTTGGAGAAAGCACCGTGCCCAGCTCTGCGGCGGGCCTTATGACATCTGACGCCAGTCCTAGAACGACCTGCGAGATCTGCTGTGCGGTCTTGAATGGACTTCCTAGCCACGGAACATGTGCGGCGAGGTTCCATGGCATTGAGTGGGCTGCACTGTTCGCCCGTTTAGCGTCCGCTTCTGCCTCGGAGGCAAAGCGCACCGCAGCGTCAAGATCGCCGCCTGACATCGCTTCTTTCGAATGCTGTGCGTTAGCACGCGCTCGCTCCAGATGGGATTTAGCCGAATACCCTTCTAATCCCAACCAGCACAGAAATCCGATTGCGCCGACCAGGACAGCCAGTCCCACTATGCGGATGGCGCGGCGACGCTCCGGCCGACGGTGCCGATTCCTGTCGGTGCTGTTGCCGTCACCCGATGCGTCGTCGTCAGCATCCCCCGCTGTATCCACAGAAGAAATGTGTTACTCGACGAGATCGCGCGCGACCTAGCAGCCCCGAGTCAGCGAAACCGTGATGGTGCCGTACGGCCCGATCTTGGCACCGAAGCCGAGGAAGCAGGCCGAGAAATTGATGTTGGCCGTGAGTTGCTTCCACAGTGGCTGAAGAAAGCCCGGGATGATCGACAGCGGGGTGAACGTCCCGACCAGGATGGGTGCGGGCGGAGTCGGGCTCGGCGAGTGGGAGAACCACCACCAGGGCTCGTTCTCCCACCAGCTGGCCTGTGGCAGGAACGTGAGTGGACCTTGAATGATGTTGTCCACCACGTGCGTTATTGGGGCAAGTGGAACCGGTGCGGCCTGCGCCATCACCGGAGTCAGTGTGGCGGCTCCGGCTACCGCGCATGCGGCCATACCGACCTGCAACTTAGCTGTGGCGTTCGAAACATGCGTCGTGAGAACAGACATTGTCCGAGCCTTCCGATGATGAGATCCTCGTGGAGGAAATCCTCATAGGAGCATCGCAGAAATTGAGCCCGGCGTCAATAGCTAACGACGCAGGCTGCGGGATATTTTCGGCGCTCGTGGTGGGCCGAATGCCCGATCGATGAACATCGATTCCTCAGGCAGAATCCTGCCCTCGCTCTCGATTGCCCTGCGCTGGTGCCGTCATTAGCTCGGTATAACAAATCTGAGGGCTTGCCCGCACACAAGCACTGAGCGCCCCGGGTTGGTTTCCTCAGTCGGTTTGAAGGTCCATACATGGCGACCGCCGGACATCGCGATCATTTGTCTGCCACCTCACCCATGCGTTGACCGAGCAAGTACTCAAGGCCGAGACAACAGCGGCCGGCGGCCCAGACGCTCGGTGCTGTCGACGCCAGTCCATGCCTCGACCGGTGACGACCGTTGCGCGAACCGACAGAACGGTGCTCTGTCCAGACCGATCTCCGTGTGTCATGGTTGCGCCCCGACCATCAGGTCGATTTCATCGCACTCTAGAAAACTGCCGCACCCCGTCGCAGGTACCGCGAATGGCGGCGCGCACTTTCAGGAACCGTTTCTCGCGTTCGCGGAGTGCCCAGAAGATCAGCCGCAACGACTCCAGTGCTCCGCGGCCCCAGGTCAGTCGGCGGCGTTCAATCCCGGTGTCGCGTGCGTAGACGAAGCGATTGCGAGTTGCCCAATAGTAGAAGACTGAGCTCAGTCCGTACCCAGATGAAGCCCCGACAGCATGCCAAAGACGCGCTGACGGAATGACGCCCAGTCGAAGCCCTAGCTGTCGAGCCCTCCAGGAGAAGTGGGCGTCCTCCCAGTAGAGAAAGTACTCGTCGGGGAAACCGCCGACTGCACGAAACACGGACGCACGCATCATCGGAGCGGCACCCGTCACGAAGCTGGTCTCGAAATCGTCCTGTGGCACAACAGTGGTCGGGGCGCCGTAGAGCTGATGACGCACCCTTAGTGAACGCCTGTTGATGTCCCCGCCGCAGTACCAAATCCAAGCCGTGTCGCCGCTTCCACTGAAGATGAGCGGTGAGATGACATCGAATTGCCCTCGATCCAGCGCATTTTCGAGCTCCGCGAGGCAACCGGGCTCCGGCCGAGTGTCTGGGTTGAGGAGCCACAGCACGTCAGATGGCGAGATACCGCCTCGGTCGGCCAAAAAGTTCATACCGGCGCCAAATCCGACGTTGTCGTCATTGACGTGAAGGGCTACTGAATCCAATCCGGATAGGTTGTCACGGAGTTCGCGGAGATTCTCCGGCGTAGAAGCGTTGTCAAGCACATGGACCACAACCTTGCGCCCGCTGGGTGTACACAGCGGGAGGGCTCTCACCAAACTCGACGTCAGAGCCGGTGTATTGAAATGAACGGTCAGCACATGCAACGTGCCCCCTGCCGCGCTACTCATGGAATCGACAGCTGGCCCGTCTTTATGAACAGTTCACGCCATGCGGCGGCCGCCCGTTCGGAATAGTCTGCCGCAGAACGAATTTGCCCTTCGCGGGCGGACGTCGCCGCTAGGACAGCCTGCAACCAGGAATCCGGATCATTCCAGTTGTCCACAGCACCAGGAAAATTCGCACCGAGGATCGACGTCAGAAATCCCGTGCTTCGTCCGACTGTGGGAACTCCGGCTTCCAGCGCACGCAACGCGACTCCACTCTGGAAGTAGTGCTTGTAGGGCAGTAACACCGCAGCTGCAGAGCCAAGGAGTTCGGCGAACTCAGCTTCACTGACAAAGCGGTCGATGACATCCCAGCCAGGCACAGACGGCCAGCCGCGGCCGGCCACGATGGGCGTCCAACCAGCTGCTCGCAGGGCTGGAGCGATGACTAACATGACGTCCAGGTCCCGCGCCGGCTTGTACTGACCGAGGACAAGGACGGACTTCCGGCGAACAGTAGGCTGGCCCAATTGCGGTGCCCTCATGGGATGCGGCACCAAGTGGATACGATCTGGATCCACATGTTTCGCGGCAGCTGCCATCGCTTCAGGGCTCATGGTGACCAGATGTGGCCAACGGGAACCTGACAACCTGATCGCATTGGCCGCGGCGAGCGGCGACAGTCCGTCCTGCCGGGCCACTGCCTCCGGATCGTGCATCGCGATGAACGTTCGGTGTGTGTGGTGCCGCCACAGCGGCATCTCCCACCAACCGGTGAGCGGCCAAGCCACGACATTGGGTCCACCCGTACGAACATGTCGGCGCACATTGAGAACATGGGCGCCGAGTGCTTGCGCTTTCGCAAGACGATTCGAACCAACCTCACCATCACGAGAGGGAAGCCGTACGCAGGCAATGCCTGCGGCGCCAAGCGACTCAGTCAACCGCTCGACAAAATGTTCAGAGACGTTGTGCAACGGACTGTAGATCCGGACACAGGCGCTGTCACGCCCGTTCAACTGAGCTCCGCCACTTTCGAAAACATTTATATTTCCCTGGCCTTCCGCAGTGCATCTCGTCGCGGACGTCTATTGTCGGCAGACTAGCAGCAGCGCGTCGACGGCAGTGCCGGAAACCACTGTTGTGTGAACAGGTTGCAATATGTGTTGAGTCTGTCAGGAGCGCACATGAGGAGCACCGAAGAAATACTCGCCGAGACCGTCGCGGTCAAGCAACGCATCCTCGCCGACACAGCCTTGCTGGCGACCATACGAGCGGTTGAGGATCGGATCATCGCCAGCTACCAAGCCGGCGGGCGGTTGTTCATATGCGGCAACGGAGGCAGTGCGGCCGATGCGCAACACTTCGCGGCCGAGCTGACCGGCCATTTCATCTTCGACCGGCCGCCGCTCAGCGCCGAAGCGCTGCACGCAAATTCGTCTCATGTCACGGCTGTGGCAAACGACTATGACTACGCCACCGTCTTCGCCCGCGCACTCGAAGCGTCTGCTCGACCAGGTGACACACTGGTCGCCATCAGCACCTCTGGCAACTCTCCGAATGTACTTCGGGCAGCAGAGAAAGCCCGCGATCTTGGCGTCACGGTGGTGGCCATGACGGGAGCCACCGGGGGCGAACTAGCGGAATTCGCAGACTATTTGATAAACGTGCCGTCTAACGATACTGGCCGCATTCAAGAAAGCCATATCGTATTCATTCACGCCATTTCGGAACATGTTGAATATGCGCTCTTCGGATCATTGCAGCACAGCTGCTGACTATTCGACCGTCCGAGATATCGTTCGCGACCGAGCTGGTCGCCGATGGTGTCTATTCATCGATCGAGATGGCGTCATAAACCGACAAATTGTTGGTGATTATGTACGTAGCTGGGCCGATTTCGAATGGTTGCCAGGGGCTGCGACCGCAGTCAGCGCACTCCTCGAATGGGCGCCCTACGTGGTGGTCGCCACTAATCAACAGGGCATCGGCAAGGGGCTGATGACCACTGACGATGTGGCGGAGATCCATCGACACATCCGGGCGGCTACCGCCCGAAATACCTTGGAAATAACAGATTTCCGGGTGTGCCCCCACCTCGAGTCCGACTGCTGCTCGTGCCGAAAGCCCAGCCCCGGCCTTCTGCTGGACTGGCTCGATCAACATCCCGACGCAGATCCGGCACTCAGTGTCATGATCGGCGACGGCGCAGGCGATCTGCTGTTAGCTCAAAACGTAGCCGCACTCACCGGTGCGTGCACAAGCGTCCACATCGGCCCCCATGGAGACTTGAACAGCGCCGCCGATATTTCGTTCAATTCCCTGCGGGAATTTACGTACGCGGTAATATCTGCCCAGAAGGAACTCCGCTAGGGAGGAACAGGGCTCATGAAGAGAGTGCGTGGGCGGGCCCCATTACGTTTGGGCTTGGGCGGCGGCGGCACCGACGTTGATCCGTACTCAACCGAGTACGGCGGACGAATACTGAACGCGACCATCGACCGCTACGCGTACGCCTTCGCGGAACCAGGATGCGGCGAACACATCGCCTTCCAGTCGCCTGATCGAGACTGTTCCGGAGAGGCCGACATAGCCGATCTCGGCTGTCTCGAAGACAACTTCCCGCTTCACGTGGCCGTGTACCGACGGGTGATGGCAGAGTTCAATGGCGGGTCACCCTTCCCGATACGCCTCGCTACGCAGGTGGACGCACCACCCGGGTCTGGCTTGGGTTCTTCGTCCGCATTGGTCGTCGCCATGCTGATCACTACGTGCGAGCTGATCGGCGTCACACCGGGGCCTTACGAACTGGCTCAGCTGGCGTGGGAGATTGAACGGGTCGATCTAGGGATGGCTGGCGGTTGGCAGGACCACTACGCTGCCGCGTTCGGCGGTTTCAACTACATGGAATCGCGCCGCGGTGGAGAAGTGGTCGTGAATCCGCTGCGCATTCGTCGTGAGGTCATCGCCGAATTGGAGGCGTCCCTGCTGTTGTACTTCGGTGGAGTCTCCAGACTGTCTTCTGAAGTCATTGCCGAGCAACAACGGAACGTGGTCGACGGACACGAGGACGCTCTTGACGCGACCCATACGATCCGCGCCGAAGCGCTGGAAATGAAAGATCTCCTGGTGGTTGGCGACATCCCAGGCTTCGCCGATTCGCTCTTGCGCGGTTGGGAAGCGAAAAAGCGTTTGGCATCCCGGATTTCGAACTCCGATATTGAGCGCGCCTACGACGTCGCCGCCTCGCACGGCATGATTGCCGGCAAGGTTTCGGGCGCCGGCGGCGGTGGCTTCCTCATGATGATCGTCGATCCACGTCGTCGGATCGAAGTGGTGCGCGGGCTCGAGAAGGAATGCGGCGGCTCCGTGGGCCCGTGCCTGTTCACCAAGAGTGGTGCGGTGACCTGGCGGATCCCCGAGCACAAGTAGCTAGCTATGCCCACCTGTGCCAATCGTCTTGGAGCCGGATGGAGTTCGCAATTGTGACCACCAGGAGCTACAGCTGACATGACCCTGATCAGCGACCGCGCAAAGTCACTGGGCCATGTCATCATGCGCGCCAACAACCGGCGCCGGTTCCTCAGTGAGCTGCCCACGGGAGCCGAGGTGTTCGACATCGGGTGTGGCAATGATTCGCCTTACCTGTTCAAGTCCATTCGTCCGGATATTCGCTACGTCGGACTCGACGTCGCTGACTATGGGATCGACCATGACCCCAGCGAGTACGCCGACCAGTACCTTGTCGTACCGCCGAACGAGTTTCTCAGTGCGATCGAGCAGCGCGAAGGCGAATTCGACGCGGTCGTGAGCTCCCACAACCTCGAGCACTGCGCCGAGCCTGACAGCGTCGTCACAGCAATGGCGCACGCACTCCGGCCCAACGGCCGCATCTATCTTTCGTTCCCATCGGCGGACACGGTGCGCTTCCCGTCGAGGAACGGGACGCTGAACTTTTACGACGATGACACGCACGTCCGGCCACCGGACTATCTTCGCGTCATCGGGCTACTGACCGCCCGCGGTATCAACATCGATTTCGCTGCTGAGCGATTCCGTCCGCTGAACTGGGCGCTGCTCGGCCTTATCAACGAACCGCTCAGTCGCATCCGAAACAAGGTGATGCGGGGAACATGGGCGCTATATGGGTTCGAAACTGTGATCTGGGGGACAAAGGCCGATCCTCACACCACCGCTTCCTGAGCCGCCCCTGGATGGTCGGCAGCGTCCTAATTGAAGGACCCAGCCGGCGGCGGGTCTCCGTCGCCGCGCGTGACGTACGGCCTCGAGTTCAGAGGTCGGGCGCCGCAAAAAGCGTAGAGACGTTCGCGTTGGTCGTTGAACCGGCCGCGCATCAAAGGTTCCCAAACTCAAGCTCTTCAATCGCGCGGGCGTGAGCATTAGCTTCCACGCACGGTAGCTCACTCTCCCGATATTGACGCCGAAGTCAGTCACTCCAGCTACACTTCTGCAAGTCAAGCCACGCGCGGCGGCGCCAAAGCCGCAACAGCTACCGCCGGAATTGCAGCTCAGCGAATCGCCGTAGGAGCCTTTTATGCCGAGTCAGTATCGGGGACGATGAGATGAACAATCGCAAGGCTTTGCTCATGGACAAACTGGTGCGCGCCGCGGCGAAAGACTCGTCATCCGTCGGCTTTATTGCCAAACGCCTCCTGGCGCGAACTCCCGCCAGCCACGGATACTCGCTCATGCAGCAAGTCCAGCTTGGCATTTTGCCGCGACCGGCATACGCGTACACCGCTGTTTGTGCTAGCGAAACCGCGGTGCGGTTAGGGTGCGACGAAGTCACCTGGATAGAATTCGGCGTCGCCGGCGGAGCCGGCCTGATTGCTCTGGAGGCAATCAAGTCCGAGGTCGAAAAGCGCCTGCCGATCCGAGTCCGCATCGTCGGATTTGATATGGGCTCAGGGCTGCCGACGCCCGCTGACTATCGCGACCTGCCCTATGCGTGGAAACGCGGCTTCTACGAGATGGATGTTCCTCTGCTAAAAAGCAGATTGACCAGCGCCGAGTTAGTCATAGGTCCCATCTCGGACACACTGCCGGAATTTATTGAAAACGGGTCGACGCACGCTCCAATCGGAATGATCTCGTTCGACCTCGATTATTACACGTCCACCATTGAGGCATTGAAGATATTCGATTTAGCCCCGGAGTCAATTCTCCCGCGGGTGTTCTGCAATATGGACGACGTTATAGGCTCAGGCGAGGTATTTTCAGATTTCACTGGGGCACGTCTGGCCATTCATGAATTCAATGCACTCAACGAATTACGCAAAATATCAGCTTGTTATGACTTCGCACAATTCGCCTACGAGCGATGGCAAGAGAAAGTAATGGTGCATCACAACTTCCAGCACCCTCGTTATCCTGAGTACGTTGGCGACGACACAGGCGGTCAGCTACCCATCTGAGGGAGGTATGACCGTCCGGGGGACAATGGCGTCCGACAGCTCAGCGAGGACCCCACAAAGGGGTCGCCCTGGAGACAGGCCGAGCTGGCTTCGACGAATGCTATCGACATTCAGTTCACGTCACCACCACACGGGGCAGCGAACACGCACAGGACCAACGGCGCCGGCCGAGCGCCGGCGGTCTAAACATCCCGACCTGGTCAGACTCCCCATCGACCCGATTCTGAGCGTCACCGGATCGAGGAATCGGCAGCAAATTGACGATCTCGTCGATAGGATATCTCCGACCTTAGGAGACTGACCGTGACGTCAATACTCAAGAAGTATCGGCGATACTCCCGTCACCGGGACCAGATTGCCGCGGAATCGCATCAACGTCTCGACCTTCAGGGACTGCGAATGGTCGCGATGCTCACCGTGTTCGCGAACCATCTGTGGGGATGGCCAGCAGGCGGCTTCGTGGGCGTTGACGTGTTCTTCGTCATCTCCGGGTTCCTCATCACCGGCAACCTATTGCGAAGCGCCGAAGTGCGCGGCAACGTCAGATTCCGGACGTTCTACTGGAACCGCGTCCGACGCATCGTCCCAGCCGCGACCGTAGTTCTGATCCTGACATATCTGGTCTCGACGTGGCTGCTCAAACCATTCAAGGCGCACGAAGTGGGGCTCGATGCCCTGTATGCATTCATCTTCATGTCCAACTGGCGGTTCGCCGCTAAAGGCACCGACTACTTCAACGCAGACGGTGCGGCATCGCCCATACAACACTATTGGTCGTTATCGATAGAAGAGCAGTTCTATTTCGTCTGGCCCGCACTGATTTTCGTGATCAGCTTGGTTGTCCTCCGCAAGGCTTGGCCACACCAACGCCGGATGCAATTGGCCGGCGGCGTAATGGGCCTGGTCACCGCGATCTCACTGGCGTGGGCCTTGCATGAATCCGTCAGCTGGCCGGCACGAGCGTATTTCGATACGTTTACCCGCGTTTGGGAGCTCGGCGTCGGCGCCTTGTTGGCTACCGCTGTGGGAGCACTCGCGCGGATACCCGCGCAGGTAAAGGTTGCGCTGTCTTGGACTGGGTTGGCCGCCATCGTGGCCAGCAACGCATTGATCACCGATCAGGTGATGGGTTTTCCCGCCCCGTGGGCGCTACTTCCCGTCGCGGGCTCAGCGCTCGTGATTGCCGCGGGCGTTGCCGGCGAACCGGCCTATCAACCCTTCCTCCGCAATCCTGTCAGCACATATCTAGGAGACATCTCCTACTCGCTCTACCTGGTGCACTGGCCGGTGATCATTTTACTGGCAGACCTCATGGACCCAAGTCCGGCGTACTACTCAGCTGCAACGGCGCTGACCTTGGGACTGGCTATCGCATCATTTCATTTCGTCGAAAATCCGTTGCGGCGCATCGACATGACCAAGATTCGCACGCGGGTGCGCGCGCTTCAGCGCCAGAGGTTCGAGATACGTCGGTCGACGCAACTCGCCGCCATCACTGCGTCCGCACTACTTGTTGTGGCAATGACTGCCTACGCGCTGCGCCCCGACACGTACCGACACGCACTGGTACCGAACGACATTCCAGCCGTCGCATCCGTTGATAATCCGCTCGCACCAAGCGATAGACCCAGGGCCAGCGAACTTCGCGCCGAGATCACAACTGCGATCAGAACAACCGCATGGCCCCAGTTCAATCCTTCAGTTGAGACCGTCGTGAAGGGCCCCATAACCTCGCCCGAAGTAGATGAATGCGGTGGCACAAAGCTGCTCGATCCAGGAGATTGCACCTGGGGTTCACCTTCGGCGCCCACGCGTGTAGTGGTAATCGGCGATTCCGTCGCGTTGAGCTACCTCGGACCGCTGCGCCAAATGGCACTGAATTCCAATGGCGAACTCCAGGTGCACAGCGAAGCTCAGTACGCATGTTTCTTCATCGACCAAGCCGTTGCATTTAAGGATCAGAAGCTGGTCGACACTTGCGCAAGAAGGAAACCAGTGGCTGTTGATTACATCAACAGAACAAAGCCAGATGTCGTCATTCTTTCGCATTTCTACGGGGCTAAAAAATTGGCCGACGGCGAATCACTTACAGCACAGGGATGGGCTGACTCGCTACAGAAATTCATCGATCAATTCCGCTCGAGCACAAAAAAGATCGTGTTCATCGCGCCGCCACCTGACGGCGTATCTATCGATGCGTGCTATGGACAACAATCCAACACTCCGCCGGACTGCATATCCAAGATATCGCATACTTGGAAATCCATGGCCGTCGCAGAGCAGCAATTGGCGCGGGCAGTCAACGGCGTTTGGGTCGACTCGCTTCCCTGGTTCTGTTACGACGAGCGGCGCTGCCCTAGTTTCGTCGGGGACATGCTGACCAAACGCGACGATGTACACATGACGCTGTCCTACGGCGAGAAAATACTCCCCGTCATGCAGGAATCGCTAGTCGCATCTGGTGTGCTCGGGCCACCCGCATCTCGGTGAATGAAGGCCGCCGAACGTGATGTCGAGTTTGAACAGCTACGCCCCAGAGCTCTATCGGAGCTCCTCGCGGATTACGGTGGGCTCGGGAAATCCATCAGTTAGCCCGACGAGAAGACCGTCGTGCCGTCCGTAATTGCTGCTCAGCACAGCTAACTTCGTTGCGACGCACGCAGCGATCGGGTCGACCGTGGCGCCGACCTCAGGCCGACTTCTGCCAGAAGGCACCCGTCCAGTCGATGGACTTGATCGTCTCAACAATTCCATGCTGAGCGCGGTAGTCGGTGACAGCCTGCTTACACCCAGGTATGGCTCCGTAATCGTCAACGATCAGGTAGCCACCCGGGGACAGTTTCGGGTACAGACTCACCAATGCGTCCATTGTCGATTCGTACATGTCACCGTCGAGCCGGGCTACCGCCAGCTTTTCGATCGGAGCGGACGGCAATGTGTCCTTGAACCAACCTTTCAGGAACTGCACGTTGTCGTCGAGCAGGCCATACCGTGCAAAGTTCGACCGCACCGTGTCTAGCGAAATAGCCAGTTCTGAATACTTGTGGTGCCTGTCATGTGCATCTGCCGAATACTTCGAGGCGTCTGGCTTCGGGAGTCCCTCGAACGAGTCAGCGACCCAGACGCGGCGATCGGTCACACCGTGGGCGGCAAGGATGCCGCGCATGAAAATGCATGCGCCGCCGCGCCATACGCCCGTTTCGATGAAATCACCGGGAATACCTTTGGCCATAACGTCCTCGACGCAGAAGCGCAAGTTCTCCATGCGTTTCTGGCCGATCATGGTGTGCGCCAGACGCGGCCAATCCCGTCCGTCTTCTCGCAAACCGGGCTCCGCGGCGCCGGACGACCGACCGGAGAGGCGAGCAGCAAGCTTGCGAGCGGCGGCTTTGAGCGGACTAGCCATAGGCATCGCGCCGTCGTCGGCATGCCAGAGCGACATAAGCAGGGCGCCTTGCAACAGATCGATATACCGATCGCACAGATCGGTGGCGTGATCCACAGGGTCAACAGACGAGTACGACAACGAGCCCCCAAACAACTGACGCTGGTGTCAGCAATGTTAGCGCTGGGCCGCACAACGCAAGGCGCAATTCCTCAACTTTGCCCTAGCGGCCAAGACAATCCGGGCAACGTTGCTGTTAATCCGTGACCACGGCCTACTTCAGGCGTCCCGGGTCGAACTTTCTGTAGGGTCCGAGTGCCCGAACTTCAGTTGCGGCAGCGCCTCGCGAGCGTCGGCAATCTCAACCGGGAGCGCACGAGTCTCAGCCGACACCCGATCAGCGCGGCGTCGCCACAGCATGTGGCGGCCCGGAGCGAACGAAACACGGGGCAAATAACCGCGGTTCCAACCGAGCGCCACGTAAACCACCAGAAATACCAACGTTGAGGCAATAAAGGGGACCACAGCGGAGCGCCGATCCTGCGGCATGGTCAGCAGGCCTATCGGTAACGCCGACAATGTCGCCACCAGAGCGACGGCGTAGGGACCACGCACGGAACGGAAATACAAGTGCTGTGGGATGCCAGCGCTTGCCCGCATGAACCAAAGCCCCACCTGTTTTATAACGGGAACACCAATGCCGATCGCCACCGCGAGGCCTACAAAACCGAAGAACTTGGTTGCGACCACCGCAACGATTACCTGCAACGTGCCGGCTATCACCGTAATCCGGGCGATCACCGCGGGCCTACCGATCGCAAGGAGCGTACAGCTGCACGTCAGAGCTGACACGTTGACCGAGATGCCGGCCAAAATGGCAAGCAAGACCCACACCACCTCCTCATGTCCCCGGCCCAGCCAGAGTGGGATCGCGGTCACCGCGGTGGCCACCATTGCGAACGGAACCAGAAGTGAGACAGAGGCGCTGCGTCGCGTCAGGTGCTCGTACTGAGTCAGTATCCCGCCGATTCCGTCTGTCACGTAGCTGCGAGTCAGATGCGGCATCAGGGTAGTTCCAGAAGCCGCGCCCAGAACCTGCGCGGCCATTGCGGGCCTGCTGGCAAGTTCGTAAATGCCAGCGGCAGACGGTCCGATCAGTGCTCCAGCAATGAGCTTCCCCGACTGGGTCAACAACATGTCGCCGGCGGCAGCGACTTGAGACACTGTTCCGTACGCGAAGATCTCGCGTGCTATCCGCATGTTCGGCAAAGCGAATGTAAGTCGACCCTCGTCAACCAAAATGACACCCACAACGACTGCGAGCCCGAGCGATATTCCTGCCAGCGTCCCATATGCGAATGCGAGCAACGCTGGTCTAAAAACAAGTACGACGACGCCACCGACGGCCTGCAGTATGGATAGGACTGCGACTGCCATCGTTGCCGGCACAGTCCGGCCCCTGCCGATGGATGCGGCGGCCAGAACCCTGGCCAATAACCCCACGATCAGAATCGCGACTGCGCTGAGCAACAGTGGGCGAGCCTGCGTCGGATCGTTCAGTCCGAGCACGGGAGCGACGAGCTGCGCAGTCATCGCGGCAAGAGCGCTGAGCGTTGCCCCTACAGCGAGCAGCGTTGCCACACATACCGCAACGACCCGACCTTCGCCCCGAACATCAGACTCTGCGTGAGAAATTGCCACAAAGCGGCTGGCTGCTCGCGAAACACCAAGGTCGAACAATGCCCCGTACTGTGCGAGCGCACCCGTTATGGACCACACACCGAAGTCATGCAGGCCAAGTCTTGCAAGCACATACGGCGTAGTAACAAGTTGTATGCCGTAACCCGCGACGATCGATAACATCTGGGCTGCGGAACCCAGCTTGAGCGATTGAACGCCTTTGGGGCGTGCCATATCCACCTACCTCGCTACGCGATGAGCAAGACTTCTGGACGAGCCCCGACTGGCCTGCGAATGTGCGCTATCTACCGGAAACCGCGCGGGCGACATCTCAGCCGTCAATCGCGGCTTTGACGCTTCCGACGCTCGGTCTCATAACGTAGTCCGGCCTAGTGGCAAGTGTCGCGCGGATTCGGGAGAGCGCCCCCGGGCCCTTGACCGTATCTATGAGTCGTTGCGTGTGAGGTGATTCATCTGGAAGTGTCACTGGTCGGAAATCTGCATGCGGCCCTTCCAAGCTGGCGATCAGCTCGGCCAATTCTTCCTGATTTGGAGTCGGCCGCTTGTCTGATGGTGATCGCGTGAAGTGTCGAATACGAGAAGTGAGGTCAATGTTTGGCTTGACAACGTCTAGTCCGGATGCCGTGCAAAACTCGATAAGTTGCCGGAACCACTTCTCAGGTTGTTCAGTGAGCTCAGAGTAAGCGGTAAATAGGACTGGATGTCCTGCAATCGAAGTCAGCATCTGGCGCGAATGACGTTCCCATATCGCTAGCGATACATCCATATCCAACTGATCACGTCGCGAGATGCTCGCCGCTACGGCAACCGGGTCTCGATATGGAATCAATAATGGCTGAATGCCCAACACCTGATCCCAGAACGGCAACAGCATCGCCAGGCGGGGATCCTTCCATACCCAACCGCGCTCGTCCCCGAATACTCTTCTGAATGTCCGCGTTGCACTGCGTGTGCAGTGGTATCCCGTTAAATAGTCCCGATCAACACGGCATGGCTTCCACCATGTCTGCCCGCTGGCCGCTAGAAGTCGGTCATTGAACGTAATGAGGCTACGACTTTCCAGATATCCGTCCGGGTTCCACTCATCGGCCGGAAGGTCATCGTTGGGCGGCCTCAGCCCCGCGAATTCAGCAAATGCTGTCGCTGTGGATGTGCCGCTTCGGCCAACGCCAACAACGAACAGTCCATCTGCCATGTACGAACCTCGTTCCTACACTCAGTTGCGTCATTACGTGTCCCACCGGGCGGCGTGGGGCCAGACCTCCGGCTACACACCTGCCCGATTTGTCACCGATAGGGCGGCAAGCGCCATGCACCCGCAGACCGGCACGGTACACGCTTGATTATTTGGATGTAGGACAACCCTGAATCTCTGTCAAACTTGGATGCGATCGCAGGTACTCGGCGCACCACGCCTGCCCTTCAGGTGTGTCGTGCCGCCACGCGTCCACTATCTGCTCCGTTTTTGCCGTGCGGCCTACGGGACTCCCGGCTGAGTTACCGGCCTCCGTTGCCGATGCAACCGCAGCATTGCAATTCAGGGCTAGGAGTAGCTTCGCGGGCGTCTTTACAGAACCAAATTGCGAGGCCGGACGAAGCGACTGGCTAGTAACGATGCAGTTGTCCCGAGAAAGCTCTGTGCCAAGAGTTGTGGCAACTTCATATTTGTAGTTCCACTTCGTTAGCAATCCCGCCGCCTTGGAGTACGTCATCCCTACCATCGACGGCACGTTTGCGCTGGCATGCCCAGCGCCGACCAACGCTCCGCCAAGCAACGAAAGTGCCACGACGTTGGTGAGAATTTTGCCCACAATGCCTCCTGAAGATTCTGAGATGATGCGTGCGGACTGTCGCTGGGTTGTTCGGTTTGCTGCTACATCGCGATCCGCTGCGGTCGCGCCGAACGGGCGACAGGCAGGTCCAGCTTCGCAGCGCGGCTCAAGATGGGATGAACTTCGGCATGCGCAGCCACGCCGCGCGCCTCCATGGCTGCGCGCATCGCACTGTCATAGCTGCGGGCGACCGACTCCCATGAATAGTGCTGCGCAGCCCGAAGCATCATGGCGCGCGATTCGTCTTCCCGCTCTGCGCGATTCCCCATGAGGTGCAGAACGGACTTTGCGATCAACTCAGGATCATCCGATACGAACTCGCCGGCAGAACCCAGAACCTCGCGGTTGTAGTCGGTGTCCCGTGCCAAAATCGGCGCACCCGCCGCCATCGCCTGCACCAGTGCCGGATTGGTACCACCGACGCTGTGCCCATGGAAATAGAGGCCGGCGTGCTGCCACAACGCAAGCAGCAACTGATGGTCGTGTACGTGCCCCAGCCAAGTCACCGACGGATGCGCGGAGAGGCGTCGAGCGGTGGCGTCCAATTCACCGCCATATCCGGAACTTCCGACGATCACTACCGGGTGATGCTCGGCGATGGCCGGCACCGCCTCGAAGAACTGAGCCACAGTGTTCTCCGGCACGAATCGCGTTACGACGAGGACGTATTCGCGCCGCGCCACCCCGTCCGGCACCGGCAGCTCGGAGGTGATGTCGCCGCCGTAAGGAATGAATGCACCGTCAGCGCCAAAGGTTTCCTTCCAATACCTCGCGATTCTGCGTGCATCGAAGACAAGCCCGTCCGCCCACTTCGCCGTACACTCGGCGGCTCGCCGGTAGACGCGCTTGGCCAGGGGGCCTCCATTTGTCGCGTTCCCATTCGAGTCCGTCGACATTCACCAGAGTCGGTATTCCCCGCGCGCGCAGGATGGGCAGGAAGTAGCCGTTGGCACAATTCATGATCAGAGCCACATCCGGCTTGCGAGCCGCAGCATCCAGTGCAGCTGTCAGGCCATGCGACAAGGTGCTCAGTTTCTGCGTCTCCATACCCCAAGTGACCTTCCGCTTTATCCGCGGATCCAAGGTGGGGTCATCGGGCTTCGTCGCTCCACGCCGGCCATAAACCGTGACGTCCCACCCCATATCGGCGAGATCAGGTGCGAGTTTTCGTACGGCCGTCTCAAATCCCCCGTAATAGCTGGGGTAGCCACGTGTACCAATGATTGCGACAGAAGACATCTGGACCCCGATCTAATCCAAACCCTCAGGCACGGAACCGGGCCTCATATGTATCCCTTGTGGAATCCATATGCGCCCTATATGCAGCCGATGCTACGGCCGCCATTAGGCCTGTGGATGCACTTTCGCGAAGTTTTTTGCTAAAACGTCAATATTGGTTAGCTGACCTCGACAGTCTGGATTAGCGCACACACCCCTCAGCAACCAATTCATTAGCAGTAGCAGCAATTCACAGATGCGGGCGAGCCAGCTAAATTGACGCCTTTGATATATTTACCTTCACGTCAATACGCGCAGGTCAGAGCCGCAGGTGGAAGCGCGGAGAAACGCCGGGGAACCGCGAGCCCCGACGCTCGCAAACCGAGGAAAGTCAAACACCCTCGCGCCAGCAACACTGAGCAAATGCCATGCCCACGTGAGGCGCAGTATGAATCGCAGCCGCGCCCATCACCATCCATGATCGAGAAGATCAAGCAGGTAGGAGCCGTAACCAGACCGCACGAGACCCTCCGCACGCTCCCGCAGCTCGTCGTCCGTCAGGAAACCTTGCCGCCACGCGACCTCTTCCGGCACGCCGACCTTCAGCCCGGTCCGTCGCTCCATGGTGCGGACGAACTCGGCGGCATCGGTCATATGGTCGACCGTGCCGGTGTCGAGCCACACCGTTCCCCGGGGCAGCACCTCAACATGGAGCCCACCCCGCTCCAGGTACCCGAGGTTGACGTCCGTGATCTCGTACTCCCCGCGGTCACTCGGCTTCAATCCCCGCGCGATCGACACTACGTCGTTGTCATAAAAATAGAGCCCCGGAATTGCGTAACTACTTTTCGGAACTTTTGGCTTTTCTTCTAGCGAAATCGCCATTCCTTGAGAATCGAATTCCACGACGCCGTAGTCGCTGGGCTCGGCCACTCGGTAAGCAAATATGGCGCCGCCGTCAACGTCACTGAAGTTCTGCAGTTGAGTACCCAGGCCCGGGCCGTACAAGAGATTGTCACCCAATATCAACGCAACTTTCCCGGACCCGATGAAGTCGGCGCCAATAGTAAAGGCCTGCGCAAGCCCGTCCGGCGATGGCTGCTGCGCATACGTGATCGACACGCCAAACCGTGAGCCGTCGCCCAGCAGCCGCTCGAAACTGGGTGCATCGAACGGCGTGGTGATGACGAGAATGTCGCGGATGCGCGCCAAGAGCAGCGTAGAGAGCGGGTAGTAGACCATCGGCTTGTCATAAACCGGTATCAACTGCTTGGACACACCCAAGGTGATCGGGTGCAGCCTCGTACCCGAGCCGCCCGCTAGGATGATGCCCTTCACGGGCTTATCGTGGCACGTCAGAAAAGCGCGCACACGGTTATTGACGATTGCGTTAGAGCTCTTTGGGAGGTCAGGCTGCGCATCTTGTTCGTCTGCACCGGCAACATCTGCAGATCGCCTACGGCGGAACGACTTTCAGTCCCATTGGCCGCGCAGATGGGTATCCCTGACTTCACCGCGACGAGTGCGGGAATCTACGCCGTGATCGGCCATCCGATACACGAGCTCGCCGCCGACGTCTTGACCCGACTCGGTGGAGACCCCTCCGGTTTCGCCGCGCGGCAGCTGACGCCGCCAATCGCTTTTGATGCCGACCTCGTCCTCACGATGACCGAGGTCCAACGCACCGCGGTATTGGAACTGGCGCCGCGACAGTTTCGGAAAACGTTCACCCTCGGACAAGCCGCGCTCCTGGCGTCTACCTACGGCCCACGCTCGGTCGCCGAGCTGGCCGCGCTGCGTCCCCGCCTGGCCGAGCATCACCCGGTTGAAGTCGCCGACCCCATCGGCCTCGATCTTGAAACGTTCGAGGCCGTGGGCCAGCAGGTCGCCGCGCTGCTGCCACCCGTCCTCACGCTGTGCCGCAACGCCTCCACGGCCTGACGGCTTTTCTCTCAAGCCCAGCGCGTCGCCTCGACCTCCGCCGGCAGCGGCGCATGCAAGGGCACGTCGAGGCCGTCGTAGATACCCGGCTTCTGGGTGGCCAGCCACTCGATCGCCCCGAGGAGCCGGTTGGCCGCAGTGGTGTTGCCGCCGTCGGCCCTCGTCCCGCCCGGCACGTCGGCGCGCACCACGATGGTCAGCTGCGGGTCACCGTCGATGATCACCCGATGGTCGCCCACGCCCTCGTCGGGCTGCGGCCAGTCCGGCGCGCAGGACGGGTCGATGCGGGTGATGTGTTCGATGATCACGCGCTGCACACCCTGCGACCACCCGATGACCTCCAGCCGGAAGGCGCCCTGGGTGCCCGCCTCGAAGCGGCCCATGACGTTTTCAACGTCGTCGGCCAGCGGCAGGCGCTCGCAGGTCTCGGTGATGTCGTCGATCTCGATGCCGAGCCCGCGGCCGATCAGCCGCACGTTGCCACCCCACACCATCGTCGGAATGGTCGGGATCAGCATCAACGGCGTCTCGTCCATCGGGCCGCCGAAACCGCAGCGCACCCGCACCGCTTCGGGCTGGTTGTAGGTCGAGTAGTCGAAGATCTCCTGGCATCTGATGGTCTTGATCCGGGTGCACAGCCCGGCCGCCGTCACGGCGAGCGCGTCGTTGCCCCATCCGGGATCGACTCCCGACACCAGCAACGAGGCATTACCGGCCGCCGCGGCGTCGGAGAGACGCTCGACCCACTCGGCCGGCGCCGACGCCGGGTCATATAAGGAGTAGAGCGACGGCGTCACGACGTGCTTGCCGGCGCGCAGACAGCGCTCGATGTCGGCGATGGCCTCCTCCGGGCGGATGTCTCCGGAAGACATATAGGCCACGGCATCGCAGTCCGCGAGGGCCGCGTCGATATCGGTCGTGGCGACCTTTCCCGTCAGGGCGTCGAGCTTGGCGAAGGTCGCCGCGTCGCGCCCCGCCTTGTCCGCGCTCGAGGTGATGACGGCCGCCAACTCGAGCCCGGGGAACGCGACCGCTGATCGGATCGCCGTGGACCCCATATTTCCTGTTCCCCACACCACAATCCGCCGCATTTGTGCACCGTACTTCACCCCCGAGTGACCATCCTCACACCTCGTTGAAATCGCTGGTCAGGAAGTTTTTGACGGGTCCGATGGGACTCCGATCAACTACTGGGTTGGTGCTTGGGTACAAATTGCTCGCAAGTGCTTTGCGATGAAGTTACCCGGCGGTATAGTTAGCCGCAGTTACTGGTGGGTAACTTAGCCCTGAGTACCCAACCGACAGTCCAATCTCATCGAGGAGAAATCGTGGGCCACTACAAGAGCAACGTCCGTGACCAGGTGTTCAACCTGTTCGAGGTCTTCGGCGTAGACAAGGCAATGGGTGAAGGCAAGTTCGCCGACCTGGACGCCGACACCGCCGGAGAAATGCTCAACGAGATCGCGCGCCTCGCCGAGGGCCCGATCGCCGATTCGTTCGCCGACGGCGACCGCAACCCGCCGGTCTTCGACCCCGCGACCCACACCGTCACCCTGCCTGCGCCCTTCAAGAAGTCGATGCGCGCACTGCTCGACGGCGGCTGGGACAAGGTCGGTCTGAAGGAGGAGCTCGGCGGCATGCCGATGCCCCGCGCGCTGCAGTGGGCCCTGATCGAGCACGTCCTCGGCGCCAACCCGGCCGCCTACATGTACGCCATGGGCTCGGGCATGTGCGAAATTTTCTACAACAACGGCACCGACGAGCAGAAGAAGTGGGCCGTCCTCGCTGCTGAGCGCGGCTGGGGCGCCACCATGGTGCTGACCGAGCCCGACGCCGGCTCTGACGTGGGTGCGGGCCGCACCAAGGCCACCCAGCAGGCCGACGGCACCTGGCACATCGACGGTGTGAAGCGATTCATCACCTCGGCCGACTCGGACGACCTGTTCGAAAACATCATGCACCTGGTCCTGGCCCGCCCCGAGGGCGCCGGCCCCGGCACCAAGGGTCTGTCGCTGTTCTTCGTGCCGAAGTTCCATTTCGACCCCGAGACCGGTGAGCCCGGCGAGCGCAACGGTGCCTTCGTCACCAACGTCGAGCACAAGATGGGCCTGAAGGTTTCGGCCACCTGTGAGCTGACGCTCGGCCAGCACGGCACCCCCGCCGTCGGTTGGCTCGTCGGCGAGGTGCACAACGGCATTGCGCAGATGTTCGACGTCATCGAGCAGGCCCGCATGATGGTCGGCACCAAGGCCATCGCGACCCTGTCGACCGGCTACCTGAACGCTCTCGAGTACGCCAAGACCCGCATCCAGGGTGCTGACCTGACCCAGATGATGGACAAGACCGCTCCGCGCGTCACGATCATGCACCACCCGGACGTGCGCCGGGCGCTGCTGACCCAGAAGGCCTACGCCGAGGGCCTGCGCGCCGTGTACCTGTACACCGCGACGTTCCAGGACCCCGAGGTCGCCAAGCTGGTTCACGGTGTGGACGCCGAGCTGGCCTTCAAGGTCAACGACCTGATGCTCCCGATCGTCAAGGGTGTCGGTTCCGAGCGGGCCTACGAGAAGCTGACTGAGTCGCTGCAGACCTTCGGCGGTTCCGGCTTCCTGCAGGACTACCCGGTCGAGCAGTACATCCGTGACGCCAAGATCGACTCGCTGTACGAAGGCACCACCGCCATCCAGGCGCAGGACTTCTTCTTCCGCAAGATCATTCGCGACAAGGGCCAGGCCCTGGCGTTCGTGGCCGGCGAGATCGAGCAGCTGATCAAGAACCAGGACGGCAACGGCCGCCTGAAGGCCGAGCGCGAACTGCTCGCCACCGCCCTGGGCGACGTGCAGGGCATGGCCGCCACCCTGACCGGCTACCTGATGGCCGCTCAGGAAGACCCGAAGTCGATCTACAAGGTCGGCCTGGGCTCGGTCCGCTTCCTGCTGGCCGTGGGTGACCTGGTCATCGGCTGGCTGCTGCTGAAGCAGGCCGCTGTCGCCATCAAGGCTCTGGACAACGGCGCCGCCGGCGACGAGCGTGCGTTCTACGAGGGCAAGATCGCGTCGGCATCGTTCTTCGCCAAGAACATGCTGCCGCTGCTCACCAGCACCCGGACCGTTCTCGAGTCCATCGACAACGAGACCATGGAGCTGGACGAAGCGTCCTTCTGATCCATAAGAAAACAGCAGCCCCCGGCGAATGCCGGGGGCTGCTGTTTTTGCATTGACCGACTCACCGCAATTTGACCGTGCGTGAGCGCAGAGGATTTGGCGCGGTCAACTTGCCTTGACGGTCAAGGCAAGTTGACCGCTCCCGACGAGAGTTGTGTAGGCAGAGGCAGTTCGACCGGCCCGGTCCCGATCGGCGAACCTCAACCGGCCCGGTCACGGAATCGGCTGTGCAGCGCCTGCTTGGAAACGCCGAGAACCCTCGCTACCTCGGGCCACGTCCAGCCAGCAGCTCGAGCTTGAACGACGGCCTGGTCATAGCGCTCCTTTGCGGCGGCCAGCCCGTCACGGGCTTCGGCCAACGCACGCAGGCTGTTTCCACTGTGGAAATCGGCCAACACCGGATCGGGTTCCGGTTCACGCTCCTCGAACACGTCCTCATCGGGCACGTCGATATCGAGGCCGTTGAGGGCGCGGTAGGCGTCCTCCTCGCCCAGAAGATCTATCAGCGCACGACGACCCAGTTCACGCATGTACGGGTCGTCACTCGGTCCACCCATGCTTGTCCCCTCCCCATGGATATTTCGGGAAGTATGCACCCGCGCACCGACAGCTTCTGTGGACCGCGCAACTGTCTCTAGGACATGTCCGATCTGGGCAGGTCAACTGTCCTTGACCGTCAAGGTAAGTTGACCGCTCCAAATCGCTTGTGTCACAGGAGAGCCGACACGCCAGTGTCTGACACGCCGACAAACGCCAGCAGGGACGGTAGGCGGGTCAGCCGGGCTCAGGCGACGACGCCGCCGACGAGATGACCGACCAGATAAGTGGCTCCCAGGGCCAGGGCGCCGCCTATCACGTTGCGTGCCACAGCCTTTCCGACGGATGCGCCGCCGAGCCGGGCCGACACCACCCCGGTGATGGTCAGCGCCACGAGCACCGCGAGCATGGTCACCGGGACCCGGTAGTCCATCGGGGGCAGCAGTATCGCCACCAATGGCAACAACGCCCCGACCGTGAACGCCACCGCGGACGAGAAGGCGGCCGCCCACGGGTTCGACAATTCCCCTGGGGTGATACCCAATTCGACGACCGCGTGTGCAGCGAACGCGTTGTGATCGGTGAGCTCCTCGGCAGCCGTGCGCGCTGTCGACGGCGACAGACCCCTGCCTTCCAGCAGGCTGGCCAGTTCATCAAGTTCGGCGGCGGGGTCCTCTTTGAGCTCACGACGTTCTTTGGCCAGCAAGGCCCGTTCGGTATCGCGCTGGGAGCTCACCGACACGTACTCGCCCAAGGCCATCGACACCGCACCGGCCACCAGTCCGGCCATGCCTGCGGTGAAGATGGGCCCGCGCTCCGTGGTCGCCGCTGCGACACCGACCACGATGCCGGCGGTCGACACAATGCCGTCGTTGGCGCCGAGCACGCCGGCGCGCAACCAGTTCAGTTTCGACGCAACCGAACCCTCATGAGGCTCGGCAGCGTGCGACGAGATCGCCATTCCTGCAACGCTATGCGGGCGCGCGACGATCCGCCAGCCAATGAAGCCTTGCCAAACCTGGTCAGGATTCCAGTTTTTTGAGCACCGCGCGGGTGCGGGCTCGGCCTTCGACAGACGGATCGAACGTCACGCCGACGTATTCGTCGACGCCGGCGGCTTCGATCTCGGCGAGCCGTTCATGCACCGTCTGCTCGTCACCGATGATCGCAACGTCCTCCGGCCCGGCGTAGCCCTCCCGGTCGAGCATCGCGCGGTACGAGGGCAGGTGCCCGTAGATCGCGAACTGCTCGGCGGCCTGCTTGCGGGCACCGTCGACGTCGTCGGTCACCGAGACCGGAATGGCTGCCACCACCCGGACTGCGTCGGCCCGGCCGGCGTCGGCGGCGGCCTGTCGCAGTGTCGGGCTGACATGGCCCGCAAGGGTTTTCGGCCCGGTCATCCAGGTCACCGTGCCGGAGGAACGCCGTCCGGCGATCTGCAGCAGCTTCGGTCCGAGCGCGGCGATGTACACGGGAGGGGTCGGGGCGCCGGGGATCATCAGCGCACCGCGGGTGGTCACCGTCTCGCCGCTTGCGTCGGCCTTCTCGCCATTCAGCAGCGGCAGTAGGCCGTCCAGATATTCGCCCAGCCGGCGCACCGGCTTGTCCCACGGGATGCCCCACATGCCCTCGGTGACGGCCTGGTGCGTCATCCCCAGCCCGAGCAGCAGGCGTCCGCCCGACATCTGGCTGATGGTCAGCGCCCGCTGTGCCAGCAGCATCGGATGCTGATTCTGGATGGGCAGCACGCCGGTGCCGGCCTCGATACCGTCGACTTCCCGCAGCCCGACCGTCAGCGCCGTGAGAAGGTCTGGCTCGTAAGGCATCTGGGCAAACCAGGCCCGGCGGAAACCCTCCTCACGCAGCTGCGCGAGATACGCGACGGTGTCGTCGACGGGAGATTTGAAACCACTCAACGAACCGAAAATACTGATCTGCACGGGATGCTCCTTGAGGCCGGATTACGTCACCTGTTTGTATCGAACCATGACTTCCCAGCGAGGAGCGAAGGCGGATCGCGCATGAGTACCGATGCCCAGGAGACTGCCCGGCTGCAATATTTCGGACCCAACTGGTTCGCGTCGGTAATGGGCACCGGCATTGTCGCCACGGCGGCCGCGTCGCTGCCCGTGCACCTGCCTGGGTTGCGGGGCTTCGCCGAGGGTGTGTGGGTGATCGCCACCGCCCTGCTGGTGTTGCTGATCGTCGCAGTCTCGGTCCAGTGGGTGCGCCACCCCAAGGTGGCCCGCGGCCAGGTCCGCAACCCGCAGATGACGCACTTCTACGGCGCGGCGCCCATGGCGCTGCTCACCGTCGGGACCGGCGCCCTGCTGGTCGGGCAGGACCTGATCGGCGCACGCTTCGCCGTCGACATCGATTGGGTGCTGTGGACCGCGGGCACCATCGGCGGCCTGTTCACCGCGATGACCATCCCGTTCCTGATGTTCACGCAGCTGGAAGTCGGGCCGGACGCCGCGTTCGGCGGCTGGCTGATGCCCGTCGTGCCCCCGATGGTGTCGGCGGCCTCGGGTGCCCTGCTCGTGCAGCATCTGGAACCCGGCACCGCCCGCGCGACGATGTTTTACGGCTGCTTCGCGATGTTCGGACTGTCGCTGGTCGCGGCACTCATCATCATCACGATGATCTGGAGCCGACTAGCGCACTACGGCACCTCGGGATCGGCTCGAGTGCCGACGTTGTGGATCGTGCTGGGCCCGCTGGGCCAGGGCATCACCGCGGCGGGCCTGTTGGGCACAGCGGCGGCCTCGGCCATCAGTCCCGAGCTGGCGTCGGGCATGAGCATCTTCGCCGTGCTGTTCGGCGTCCCGGTGTGGGGCTTCGCGGTGTTGTGGATCAGCCTGGCCAGCGCGCTGACGGTGCGGACCATGCGGCGCGGCATGCCGTTCGCGCTGACGTGGTGGAGCCTGACGTTCCCCGTCGGCACCTTCGTCACCGGTACATCGCAGCTGGCCGCGCATACCGGCCTGCCCGCGTTCCGGGTCGCCGCAGTGCTGGCGTACGTCTTCCTGCTGAGTACCTGGGCGCTGGTCGCGGTACGGACTTTGCGTGGCAGTGTCGGAGGCAGCCTGTTCACTCCACCACCTGCTCCGGCAGCCATCCGCAAGGACCCGAAATGATGGACTGAGTGTCAGCGCGAGGCCTGCGGCCGCGGGGCCGTCGCGAAGTCCACGAGCACGGCACGGGCCTGCAGATCGGCACGGCCCAGACCGAGTTCCAACAGCGCACACTCGACGGTCGCCCCGATCCACAGCCGTGCCGCGACTGCCGGGGCCGGCCAGCCGAGGGCGACGAAGTCCGTGGTCAGCAGCGTCACCGTCGCTTCATTGCGCCGGGCGATCTCGTCTTGGATCGGAACCAGCGCACGGGCCTCGAGGATGAGGGCACGCACGCCACGCTGGTTCAGGCAGGCGTCCAGATAAGTAGTCGATATCGCCGCCAGCCGCTCGCGCCCCGACGGCAGGCCCGCGACGGCCTGCTGGACATCGGCGAGTATCCGATCGTGAAACCGCCGGTGCAGCTGCACCAAATACGCGGTGCGGTCACCGAAATGGTGAAAGAACGTCCCCTTGGCCACGCCGGCCGCTGCGGTGATCGCGTTGACGCTCAGACTGTCCAACCCCGTCGTCTCAGCCAGGGCGAAGCCGGTGTCCAAGAGCACGTCACGGGTTCGTTCTTTCGCTGCCGCCCGCGATATTCCGGTCGTCATGGCATCCTGTTCGTCTCGTTGACCGACTGGTCAGCCGTAATGCTACTTGTTTCCGCATGGATGGACAGTGTTCAGACAATTCATTGACCGACCGGTCAATCAATGAATATCATCGGGTCATGCCCACAGTCGAGACCCGAGCCGGAACGCTCGCCTATCGGGACCACGGTGACGGCCCGGTCCTCATCCTGTTGCACGCCACGTTGCACAGCCACCACGACTTCGATGCCATTGCTCCCGCGCTGGCACGGGAGCACCGCGTCATCGCCGTGGACTGGCCCGGCTGCGGAGACTCGCCGCCGCCCGCGGACCCGGCGAATCTGAGCGCGCCGCTATTCGCCGATGCCCTCGAAGACCTCGTGGACCATCTCGGCGCATCGAAGGTGGTTTTGATCGGCAACTCCGTGGGTGGCTTCGCAGCCGCGCGACTGGCAATCACCCGGCCGCAGCAAGTCGCCGGGCTGGTGTTGGTGCAGACCGGCGGTTTCATGCCGATGAATGCCGCAGTGCGCCTGTTCTGCCGGACGTTGGGCACGCCAAGCCTGTTCAAGATGCTCGCGCCGCTGTTCACCCGCGCTTACATGAAGCCACGGACCGCACTCGACCACCAGATCGTCAATCACAGCCGGGCACTCGTGGGCACGGCCGCCGGACAGCTGCACGGAGCGGCGATGTGGCGCAGTTTCGCCGGACGAGATCACGACCTGCGGTCGCGTGGAAGGCAAATAACCGCACCTACGCTGATCATCTGGGGTCGTCGCGACGTCGCCATCCCGCAGGCCGCCGGTCGCGCGGCCAACGCCGCGATCCCCGGCTCCGAATTGGTGGTGTTGAACACGGGCCATGTGTCCTTCTCGTCCGCACCTGACGAGTTCCTGGCCGTGGCACAACCGTTCCTTGCCGCGATCCGCGAACGCATCGCCTGACGGCACACGGCCCCGAACACGAGAGTGCCCCGTGCCTCCGTCAGGTCGGGGGTCAGACGGAAACACGAGGCACTTGGGGTATCGCTGCGGCTTCGCAGGGCGTTACACGTCCCGCGAAAGTGGTTGAAACGGCCGCAAAACCGCTGGTTCGGCGGCCATTTCCCACACGTTCGAGGTGTCAGGCCTCCAGGATCGCGGTGACGCCCTGGCCACCCGCGGCGCAGATCGAGATCAGGCCGCGCACCGGCTTGCCCGTCTCCTTCTTCTTCTCGGCGAGCTGCTTGGCCAGCTGGGCCACGATGCGGCCGCCGGTCGCGGCGAACGGGTGACCCGCGGCCAGCGACGAGCCGTTGACGTTGAGCTTCGACCGGTCGATCGAGCCGAGCGGGGCGTCCAGGCCGAGGCGGCCCTTGCAGTACTCGGGCGACTCCCAGGCCGCGAGCGTGGCCAGCACCACGGAGGCGAAGGCCTCGTGGATCTCGTAGAAGTCGAAGTCCTGCAGCGTCAGACCGTTGCGCGCCAGCAGTCGCGGCACCGCGTAAGTCGGGGCCATGAGCAGGCCGTCGGGGCCGTTGACGTAATCGACGGCGGCGGTCTCAGAGTCGACGAAGTAGGCCAGCACCGGGATGCCCCGCTCAGCCGCCCACTCGTCGGTGGACAGCAGCGCCACCGACGCGCCGTCGGTCAGCGGCGTTGAGTTACCGGCGGTCATGGTGGCGTCGCCCAGCTTCACGCCGAAAACCGGCTTCAGCTTGGCCAGCTTCTCGGTCGAGGAATCGCCGCGCAGGTTGTTGTCGCGGTACAGGCCCAGGAAGGGGCTGACCAGGTCGTCGAAGAAACCGCGGTCGTAGGCGGCGGCCATGTTCTGGTGGCTGGCGGCGGCCAGGGCGTCCTGGTCGGTGCGCTTGACGCCCATCTCCTTGGCGGTCTGGGCGGCGTGCTCGCCCATCGACAGGCCGGTGCGGGCCTCGCTGTTGACCGGGATCTCGACGCCGACGGCGGCCGGCAGCTTGCCGACGAGCTTGAGCCGGTCGACGTTCGACTTGGCACGGCGCAGGCTCAGCAGCACGCGGCGCAGGTCGTTGCCGAGAGCGATGGGCGCGTCCGAGGCGGTGTCCACACCACCGGCCGCAGCCACCTCGTAGCGGCCGGCAGCAATACCGTCCGCGGCCGCGATGGCCGACTGCAGACCGGTGCCACAGGCCTGCTGCAGGTCGAACGCCGGCGTGTACGGCGACAGCGACGTGCCCAGCACACACTCGCGCATGAGATTGAAATCACGGCTGTGCTTGAGGACCGCGCCGCCGATCACCATGTCGAGCTTCTCGCCCTTGAGGTTGAAGCGGTCGATCAGGCCGTCCAGCGTCGCGGTGAACATGTCCTGGTTGGAGGCGTTGGCGTACGCACCGTCGGATCGTGCGAAGGGAATGCGGTTACCACCCAGGACGGCCACGCGGCGGCGGCTGTTGGTCTCGGCCACGGTATTTCTCCAGTTCGTTGACGTTCGATGACTGAGGCAAGATGTTGCTTGACGCCTATATTACCCACCGTTCTTACTCTGGAGTAAGTTCGTCTCTGACAAGACGGTTCCGTCTATACGACACACGTCCGCAGAAAGGTCCGCAATGGCTGACGTCCTCTCCCAAGTTCTGACCTCCGGCCCGGGTTCGTTCCTGGCCAAGCAGCTCGGCGTACCGCAGCCCCAGCCGCTGCGCCGCTACAAGGCCGGCGAACCCCCATTGAATGGACCGCTGCTGATCGGCGACTCCGGCTCGATTACCGGCTCAGCCGGCGGTGGCCGCGTGGCCGAGCCGCTCCGCGCGGCCCTCGCCGACGACTACGACCTGGTCGGCAACAACGTGGGCGGCCGCTGGGCCGACTCGTTCGGTGGCCTGTTGTTCGACGCCACCGGCATCACCAAGCCCGAGCAGCTCAAGGCGCTCCACCAGTTCTTCACCCCCGTGCTGCGCAACCTCGCCGCCAACAGCCGCGTCGTCGTCGTCGGCACCACGCCCGACGAGACCGACAGCATCGACGAGCGCATCGCCCAGCGCGCCCTCGAAGGCTTCACCCGGTCGCTCGGCAAGGAGCTGCAGCGCGGCGCCACCATCGGCCTGGTCTACCTGTCCGCCAAGGCCTCGCCGGCGGCGTCGGGCATCGAGTCGACCGTCCGCTTCCTGCTGTCGGGCAAGTCGGCCTACGTCGACGGCCAGGTGTTCTACGTCGGCGCCGCCGACTCCGTCGCCCCGGCCGACTGGGACAAGCCGCTGGCCGGCAAGGTCGCCCTGGTGACCGGCGCCGCCCGCGGCATCGGCGCCGAGATCGCCCGGGTGTTCGCGCGGGACGGCGCCGCCGTCGTTGCAATCGACGTCCCGCAGGCCGCGGACGCGCTCGCCGAGACCGCCGCGGCGGTCGGCGGCACGGCGCTGGCCCTGGATGTGACGGCCGACGACGCCGTCGCCCAGATCGTCGCGCACCTCACCGAACACCACGGCGGCAAGGCCGACGTCCTGGTCAACAACGCCGGCATCACCCGCGACAAGCTGCTCGCCAACATGGACGACGCCCGCTGGGACTCGGTCATCGCCGTGAACCTGCTTGCGCCGCAACGTCTTGCGCAGGGCCTGGTGGAGAACGGCACCATCGGTGAGGGCGGCCGCATCGTCGGCCTGTCGTCGATGGCCGGTATCGCCGGTAACCGCGGCCAGACCAACTACGCCGCCACCAAGGCCGGCATGATCGGTATGACCGACGCATTCGCCCCGGTGTTTGGCGAGAAGGGCGTCACCATCAACGCCGTCGCGCCAGGTTTCATCGAGACCAAGATGACCGACGCCATCCCGCTGGCCACCCGCGAGGTGGGCCGTCGCCTCAACTCGCTGTTCCAGGGCGGCCTGCCGGTCGACGTGGCCGAGCTGATCGCCTACTTCGCCAGCCCCGCCTCGAATGCCGTCACCGGCAACACGATTCGGGTCTGCGGCCAGGCCCTGCTGGGAGCGTGATGAGCGCTTGCGCGAAGAACAGGAGGCAATAGCCATGTCCCAGCCAAACGGTCTTCTGAACATGGCACGGGCGGTGGCGGGTGCGCTGCCGTTCGTGTCGCGGGGCTCCACCCTGCCGGCCCGCACCGTCACGGTGTCGGGCTTGACCATCGACCCGAAAAACGTCTCCGAGTACGCCGCGGTGACTGGGCTGCGGTTCGGCGACACCGTGCCGCTGACCTACCCGTTCGCGTTGACGTTCCCAACCATGATGTCGTTGGTCACCGGATTCGATTTCCCGTTCGCCGCAATGGGTTCGGTGCACATCGAGAACCACATCACCCAGTACCGGCCCATCAAGGTCACCGACGAACTGGACGTCGCGGTGCACGCGGAGAACCTGCGCGAGCACCGCAAGGGGCTGCTGGTCGACATCATCACCGATGTCAAGGTCGGCAATGATCTGGTGTGGAGCCAGGTCACCACGTTCCTGCATCAGCAGCGGACCAGCCTGTCGGGTGAGCCGAAGCCGGAACCGGTCAAGCAGCCGAAGCTGCCGCCGCCCAACGCGGTCATCAGCATCAGCCCCGGCCAGATTCGGCACTACGCCGACATCGGCGGCGACCACAACCCGATCCACACCAGCTCCATCGGCGCCAAGCTGTTCGGCTTCCCGACCGCGATCGCCCACGGGATGTTCAGCGCCGCAGCGGTGCTGGCCAACATCGAAGGCCAGCTGCCGGATGCCGTTCGGTATTCCGTCAAGTTCGGTAAGCCCGTGCTGCTGCCGGCCAAGGTCGGGCTGTACGTCGACCCGATCGATGGCGGCTGGGAGCTGGCGCTGCGCAACCTGTCCAAGGGTTACCCGCACCTGACGGCGACGGTCACCGAGCTGTAGCTCGACGCGCGTACGTGATGGCCCGGGCGTGCATGGCGCGCCCGGGCGCGTCGGCTCTCCTATGACACTTGCGATTTGGAGCCGTCAACTTTCCTTGACCGTCAGGGACAGTTGACGACTCCAGGCGAAACATGTTGGTAGACAGCGCCAACCTCGATTCCAGCGAGCCCACCAGGCGACCGCTCGGCGTCATTCGTACCGGCCGAAACCGCGGATTCCGGGGTCGTTGGCGATCTTGTAGGTCGACAGGCCCACGTTGGTGCCCTCGCCGCCGCCGACTGTCGTCAGCGTGCCCTTGTCGTTGATGAGCACGATGTTGACGTGCTGGCCCTTCGGACTTGGCTTGTCGTAGAGCACCAGGTCGCCGGGCAGTGGCGAGTAGTCCGCCGGTTCCCAGCGCCCCTCGACGTGCAGATAGTCGGTGAGTGTCATGACGCCCGGGATGCGCCAGTGCCCGGAGTTGGGATTGGCGAAGGGTTTTCCGGATTCCCGCATGACCCAGCTGGCGAAGTCCGCACACCAGGGCTCGTCGTTGCCCTCTGCGTACTTCGACATGCCCGATTGCGCCGCGTATTCCTGGGCCAGGACGTGCACGACGGCTGCGCGCCCAGGGCTCAGTTTCGAGGTGTCCACGGCCGGGAAGTCCGGCCGGGCGATGTGCTCGCGGTAGCCGCGATATCCGGCCAAAGCGCCGACGCCCACCGCCACCAGGACAGCGACGACCAGCAGGATGCGCCACGCCCGTTTGTGCATATTTCCCAGATTAAGTGACCGACATGGTGCTATCCGTCGGCAATTTCCGGGCAGCGCCTCGCCAAGGTGAAGTAGATCGCGAAGATCGAGCGAATTCTCGCGATCTACTGCACGCTCGGCGTGACGAGCTAGGGCCGGAGGAGCTGGATCGCCGGGCGGCCGTCGCCGGCGCCATCGGGAATGACGTGTGCCGCGACGCCATAGACCGACGAAATCAGCTCAGCGGTAAGGACTTCGGCGGGCGTGCCCGCCGCGACCAGACAACCGTTATGAAGCACGACGAGCCGGTCGCAGAACAGCGCCGCGAGCGTCAGGTCATGCAGTGTCACCACTGACGTCACCGGCAGCGCGCGGATGAGTGCCAGCAGTTCGAACTGATGGCGGATGTCGAGATGGTTGGTGGGTTCGTCGAGGAGCAGTTCGCGGGCCTCCTGAGCGAGCGCCCGGGCCATCTGCACCCGCTGCTGCTCGCCGCCGGACAGCGTCCGCCAGTCCCGGTCGCGCATGGCCGTCGTCTCGGTCTGCTCCAGGGCACGTTCGACCGCGCGATTGTCGGCCTGCGTCTCGCCGGACCAGATGCCGCGGTGCGGAATTCGTCCCAGCCGCACGATCTGTTCGACGGTCAGGTCCAGCTCGGTACTCACCTGCTGCTCGACCACCGCGATGCGTTGCGCGACGGCCCGGCGCCGATGGTCGGTGAGCGGACGTCCGCTGAGCAGGACCGCACCACCGTCGGGGTGCCGTAGACCGGCGAGTAATCGCAGCAGTGACGACTTGCCGGCGCCGTTGGGCCCGAGCAGCCCCAGCGTCTCGCCGTCGGCTACGACCAGCGACACCCCGTCGATGACGAGCCGTCCGCCGGCCGACCAGCTGACAGACTCGGCAGCAATCGGGCGCGTCATCGAAACCGCCTGCGCCGAGCCAGAATCCATATGAAGATCGGGACACCGACTAGTGCGGTCACCACGCCGACCGGCAATTCCTGCGGCGCGAATACCGTGCGGGCAGCGGCGTCGACCCAGACCAAGAAGATGGCGCCGGTGATCGCAGTGACGGGCAGCAGCCGGCGATGGGACGGCCCCACGATCATCCGCGCCGCGTGTGGCAACACCAGTCCGACGAAGCCGATGGCGCCGGCGGCACTCACCAGCACGGCCGTCAGCAGCGCCGTGGTCGCCAACAACACGGCCCGGACCCGTCGTACCGAGACACCCAACGAGGCGGCTGCGTCACGACCGAAAGCGAACGCATCCAAGGCATCTGAATGCAGCCGGCAGATCGCCAGGCAGACCGCACAGATGACACCGCACAGCGCCACCTGGGACCAGCCGGCCCCGGCCAGGGAACCGAGCAACCAGAACAGCACTCCGCGGGTCTGTTGAGCGTCGGCCGACGAGAACACCACCAACGCCGTGGCCGCCGAAAACAGCTGGGTACCAGCCACTCCCGCCAGCAGCACCCGGTCCTGCCCACCGCCGGAAACGGCGGCCAGCGCCAGGACCAGAACGAACGCGATCACCGCACCGACGAACGCACCGCCCGACAGCGTCAGCGCACCACCGATACCCGCCACCACGACCAGCACCGCTCCCGTGGACGCACCGGAGGAGATGCCCAGCATGAACGGGTCGGCCAATGGGTTGCGCATCAGCGACTGCAGTATCGCCCCGCAGATACCCAGGCCCGCACCACAGATCGCCGCCAACAGCGCTCGTGGCAGTCGCAGTTCCCACACGATGCCGTCGTCGATCGGCGCGATGTTCGCAGGGCGGCCCCAAACATGTTGCGCAACCACGTCATACACGTCCCCGAGCCCGAGTTCGGCGGGCCCGACGGTCATGGCCGCCGTGATCGACAGCGCCAGAACCGCGAGGCCGAGCGTCACCATCCCGCCGGCGCGCACAGCCGTCAGGACTTTCCACCCAGCCCGAACGCGCGCAGACCGGTTGCGACGGTCTCGACGGCGTCGACGTTGCGCAGTGACGGGTCCATCGCACTGGCAGGCAGCACGATCCACCGCCGTTCCCGCACGGCCCTCAACTTGCTTGCCGCCGGGTCGGTTTCGAGGAACTTGATCTTGGCTGCGACACTGTCACCGTCCTTGCCGCGAGTCAGGTCGGCGAGAACCAGAACGTCGGGATCGCGTTGCAGAATGGCCTCCCAGGAAATCTCAGGCCATAGTTGCCGGTCGTCGGCGAACGCGTTGCGCGCCCCGACAGCCGTGGTGATGATTCCGGGCGCACCGCAGCAGCCGGCGATGTACGGAGTTCTGGTACCCGCGTACCACCACATCAAAGAGACGTTGTCCGCTTTGAGCCCGTTTGTCGCGGACGCCATCCGGGCCCGCAATGTCGCCACCAGCTTTTCGCCGCGTTCAGGAACGTCGAAAACCTTGGCAATGTCGCTGATTTCGGCGTACGTGTCGTTGAGTGTCAGCGCGCGCTGCTGCGCCGCGTCCTGCCCACCGCACTCGCTGGAAGACTGGTACGTCGGCACCCCGAGGCGCTCGAACCGATCCCGCGGGGCGACGCCCTGGTCGGTGAACGACCAGTCGAACGTCGCGTAGACGAAGTCGGGCTTCTCCTTGAGCACCCGCTCGAATGACGGGAAATCCCGGCTCAGCACAGGCACTTTGGCGTTGTCGGCGGCCAGGTCGGGCCGGACGTCGTCGCTCCAGGACGCGGTCCCGGCCATGCGGTCGGCGAGCCCGAGCGCCAGGAGCAGCTCGGACGCCGGCTGGTTGATCGACACCGCGCGCTGCGGTGGCGCTTTCACCGTCACTGTGCGTCCGCAGTTCTGGAGGGTGACGGGATAGCCGGCTGTCGCGGCGTTGACGGTTCCGGTCGCCCGCGGTCCGCCACAAGAGCAGACCAGCGAAACAACTAGGGAGACAAGCACAATGGTGCGTCGAGACACGGCGGCGCCTTCCGATCCGGGACTCTGGTCGCGGAGTCCATGCGTGGGCGGGTTCTCGCGCCGCCAGGCCGCGAGAGCCCGAGCCAGCAGGTCTTCGGACTCGGGATCATCCAGCCGGAGCGCCTTCCCAGCCCACGTGGGACCAGTGGCCGTTGCTCCGCCTGTCCCCCTTACCGCTGCGCGTCAGTTCCGGGTTCGCACCGGATTCCCTGACCCAACCGCGTTGGGTTTCGACTGGCTCGAGTCGGACCATACCAGCGCCGCGGGGGTGGTATGCCTGGCGAGCAGTTCGCCGTGAGCATTCATTCTGCGCTGAGGGCGACAAATGTCGAGTGGACGCGGCCGTGAGCGCAGTGTCGACCGCGGCGCCCGGTTGACCCTGCGGCCACGGCGCAAAAGTTCGAGTACCCAACACCGCCAGCGCAGAGTCAACGCACGCGTGAGTGATCCTGCGGCCAGGGTGCGGTTGCCCAAGTGGCAACTGCGAATTGAAGCCGTCAGCAAACGTTGACATTTGTCAGCCCAAGCTGACAGCTCCCGGCGAAACATGCCAACAGAGAACGGTACTCAAGTTGCCAATGTGACGACTCGCGTCATGCCCGCGGCGCCACGCACCGCCCGCCGGGAAGGCCGAAAAGAGTCAGGACTCGGCGCGCTTGCCCTTCAGACCGCGCCAGAACAGGTTGATCATCAGCTCGGTGGCGTCGTTGACGTCGGTATCACCGGCGCTCACTCGCGACGCGATGGCCTCACCCGCGCCCACCAGCGCCACGGCCATCATCTCGAAGTCGCTGTCCGGCTCCGGGTTTCGCGTGCCGGTACTGAGCAGCCGGGCCACCAGGTCGATGATCTTCTCGCGACCCTCACGCACCGTGTGAGCGAACGCCTGCGAGCTGGTGGCCTGGGTGTACAGCACGATCCAGGACGCCCGGTTGCGGTCGATGTACGTCATGAACGACAGCACCGCGTTACGCAGCAGGTCGCGCGGACTCTGGGCGAAGTTGATGTCCGCCCGGACGGTGTCGACGAAGCGGGTCAGCTCCCGATCCAGGCACGCGGCGAACAGCTCTTCCTTCGAGCCGTAATAGAGGTACAGCATCGGCTTGGAAATCTCGGCCTGCGCGGCGATCGCGTCCATCGAGGTCTCGTGATAGCCGTTCACCGAGAACATCTGCACGGCGGCGTCGAGCATCTGCTGTTCGCGGACGGCCCGCGGCAGCCGCTTGGTTCCACCTGCCATCAGATCAGGGTATTCAACGAACAGCTCACTTCACGCATTTCGCGCCCGGCCCTTTCATGGCCGCCACCCGTAGCACCGAATTGTCGATCTGCGCCTGGTCCAGCTGCCCGGCCTGCGCGGCCGCCTCCAGCTTGTCCAGTACGTCCGGGATGCCGTCGGTGGTGATCCACAGGGCGACATCCGCACCGGCCTGCAGCGCCTTGAGCGCTGCGTCGGCAACGCTGTAGTGGGCGCTGATGGCCGCCATACCCGTCAGGTCGTCGGTGAACACCACGCCGTCGAACGGCGGGCCGCCGTACTGGCCGCTGCGCAGCAGGTCGTAGGCCGGCTTGCTGAGGCTGGCCGGATCATCGCCGAGTGTCAGGCCCGGCACCTGCAGGTGCCCGACCATCACGGCGACGGGCTGTTGCGTCGTCAACGTCCGGTACGGCACCAGGTCGTTGTCCTTCAGCGCCTCCAGCGGTGGCGTCTTCACGCCGCCGGTGTGCGAGTCGCCCGAGCCGTGCCCGTGACCGGGGAAGTGCTTGAGCACCGGGACCAGCCCCGCCTCGCGCAGGCCAGCGGCGTACGCACCGGCGTACTCGGCCACCTTCTGCGGGTCCGAGCCGAAGGAACGGTCGCCGATCACCTCGTCGTCAGCTTCTTCGGTGACGTCGGCGTCGGGCGCGAAGTCGACGGTGATGCCGAACTTGTCCTTCATCTGCTGCCCGCGGTCCTTGGCGATGGCCTCGACTTCGGCCGGCGTCTTGGTCGTCGCCAGCACACGCGCCGACTCCTGCGGCCCGATCAGTTTCTTCAGCCGGGACACCCGGCCGCCCTCTTCGTCGATGCTGACCGCCAGCGGCAGCGCGCCCGATGCGGCCTGCAGCGCGGGAATGGTGCCGTCCGACAGCATGGACAGGTCCGTCCAGCTCCCGATGAAGATGCCGCCGACCTGCTGCTGTGTCACCGCGGCGCGGGCATCGGCGGCGTCCTTGACGCCGACCATGAGCAGCTGGGCCAGCTTCTGCCGCAGCGTGAGGGTGCTGAGGAGGGCGTGCGGATCGCACGGCGGGGCGGTCGGCGCGGGGGCGTCCATGGGCTTGCTGGACGCGGCTGTGCTCTTGGCCGGGCTGGACGTGCTGGACGCAGCAGGATGGTCGGACGACGAGGAGCAACCCGCCACCAATCCGGACACCAGTGCCAGTACGCCGAGGGTTCGGTGCAGGGACATGGGATTCGAGCCTAGCCGGGCGACGACGGGGCCCTGGTCCCGCGATGACCTGGCAGCCGGCTGGCGAACACAGAAGCAGGCAGGTCGTCATGCTAGTTTGGGCGCCATGGACCGCTTCCTCGTGCCCGCCGGAGCCAGCATCGTGGTCGGTCTGTTGCTCGGCGCTGCAGCGGTCTTCGGCACCACGCTGATGCTGGAGCAGAACACCAAGCCGACGCTGCAATCGGGCGATCCAGCGTCATCGGTGCTCAACCGGGTCGAATACGGCAACCGCAGCTGATCCCGCAGCGCCGCTCTCCCGGCGCTGCCTATGGGTCGTCAGCGCGGCCGCACTGGTCCTGACGTTCGCCCAGTCACCGGGCCGGGTCTCGCCCGACACCAAACTCGATCTCACCGCCAACCCCGCGCGCTTCCTGGCGCGGGCGGCCAACCTGTGGAGCAGCGACCTGCCCTTCGGGCAGTCGCAGAACCAGGCCTACGGCTACCTCTTCCCGCACGGCGCGTTCTTCCTCGCCGGTGACGTCATCGGCCTGCCCGGCTGGGTGACCCAGCGGCTCTGGTGGGCGTTGCTGCTGGTCGTCGGGTTCTGGGGGGTCATCAGAGTCGCCGAGGCCCTCGGCATCGGCAGCCGGTCCTCGCGCGTCCTCGCCGCGGTGGCATTCGCCCTGTCGCCGCGCGCGCTGACGACGCTGGGCGCGATCTCCTCCGAGACGCTGCCCATGATGCTGGCGCCGTGGGTGCTGCTGCCGGTCATCCTGGCGTTGCGCGGGGACCCGAGAATCCGGCAGCTGGCCGCGCGCTCGGCCGTCGCCGTCGCGCTGATGGGCGCCGTCAACGCCGTCGCCACGTTGACGGGCTGCCTCGCCGCGATCATCTGGTGGGCCGCACACCGGCCCAACCGGCGCTGGTGGCGCTTCACGGCGTGGTGGTTCGGCTGCACGCTGCTCGCCATCTTGTGGTGGGCGGTGGCGCTGGTGTTGCTCGGCCGGATCAGCCCGCCGTTCCTGGACTTCATCGAATCGTCGGGTGTCACGACCCAATGGCTGTCGCTGACCGAGGTGCTGCGCGGCACCTACGGCTGGACGGCGTTCGTCGCGACCAACGCCACGGCAGGTTCGTCACTGGTCACCGGTTCGGTGGCGGTGCTCGCCACGACCCTGGTGGCGGCGGGCGGTATGGCCGGTCTGGCGATGCGCAGCATGCCGGCCCGCGGCCGGCTCACCGCGATGCTGCTGCTCGGCCTCCTGCTGCTGGCGGTCGCGTACTCGGGTGGCCTGGGCTCCCCCATCGCGCACCAGGTGCAGACCTTCCTCGATGCCGGCGGTACCCCGCTGCGCAATGTGCACAAGCTCGAGCCTGTGTTGCGGCTGCCGCTGGCGCTGGGCCTGGCCCACGTGCTGGGCCGGATTCCGCTGCCCGGCACGGCACCGCGCCGGGAATGGATCAACGCGTTCGCCCACCTCGAGCGGGACAAGCGGATGGCCGTGGCGGTGGTGCTGCTGACCGCGCTGGTCGCCGGGACATCACTGGCGTGGACGGGCCGCCTGGCCGCTCCGGGTGCCTATAGCGCCATTCCGCAGTACTGGCACCAGACCGCGGACTGGCTCGATGAACACAACGCCGAGACGCCGGGCCGGGTGCTGGTCGCGCCGGGGGCGCCGTTCGCCAACCAGGTCTGGGGCAACACGCACGACGAGCCGCTGCAGGTCCTGGAGCACGGCGCCTGGGGTGTGCGCGACTCGATTCCGCTGACCCCGCCCGAAACCATCCGCGCCCTGGACTCCGTACAGCGCCTGTTCGCCACCGGGCGGCCGTCCGCCGGGTTGGCCGATACCCTTGCCCGACAAGGCATCTCATTCGTCGTGGTGCGCAACGACCTGGACCCCGACAACTCGCGCTCGGCCCGGCCGCTGCTGGTGCACCGGGCTATCGAGGGGTCCCCGGGCCTGACGAAGGTCGCCCAGTTCGGCGACCCCGTCGGCCCCGGCATGCTGGACGGCTTCGTCTCCGACAGTGGCCTGCGGCCGCGCTACCCGGCGATCGAGATCTACCGGGTGACGGGCGCCACCCCGACCCAGCCCTACCTGGCCGACGCCGACACCATGCCCCGCATCGACGGTGGACCTGAATCCCTGCTGCGAATCGACGAGCGCCGGCGCCTGATGGGACGAAAACCCTTGGCCCCCACGGTTTTGACGTCGGACGCACAGCAGGCCGGACTGCCGGTGCCCGAGGTCACCGTCACCGACACCCCGCTGGCGCGCGAGACCGATTACGGGCGCGTCGACGACCACTCGTCGGCGGTGCGCGCACCCGACGATCCACGACGCACCTTCAACCGGGTCATGGACTACCCCAGCCCGGGCGCCGCTCCCGCGTACGGCGAATGGCCGGGCGGACGGATCACCACCTCGAGTTCGTCGTCCGATTCGACCGCGCTGCCCAACGTGGCGACGGCGGCCGGGCCGGCCGCCGCGATCGACGGAGACTCCTCGACCAGCTGGGTGTCCAGCTCACTGCAAACCGCTGTGGGCCAATGGCTTCAGGTCGACTTCGACCATCCGGTGACCAACGCGACCATCACCCTGACGCCCAGCGCCACCGCCGTCGGAGCGCAGGTGCGCCGCATCGAGGTGGCAACAGCCAACGGCACCAGCACAATTCGCTTCGACCAGCCCGGCAAGCCGCTGACGGCGGCGCTGCCCTACGGCGAGACCTCATGGGTCCGGTTCACCGCGACCGGCACCGACGACGGCTCCCCCGGCGTGCAGTTCGGCATCACCGACTTCTCCGTGACGCAGTACGACGCGTCCGGCTTCGCCCATGCGGTGAGCCTGCGGCACACCGTCGACGTGCCCGGCCCGCCGGCGGGATCGGCTGTCGCGCAATGGGATCTGGGCAACGACCAGCTGGGCCGGCCCGGCTGCGCCGAGGGACCTAACGGAGTGCGGTGCGCTGCCACCATGGCCCAGTCGCCCGAAGAACCCGTCAACATGAGCCGCACCCTCACCGTGCCGACGCCCATGACCGTCGTGCCGACGGTGTGGGTGCAGGCCCGGCAGGGCCCGCACCTGGCCGACCTGGTGAGCCAGCCGGGCACCACCCGCGCGTCCGGGGACGCGGACGTCATCGACGTCGCGGGCTCGGCCTACGCCGCCACCGACGGCGACCCGCGCACCGCCTGGGTGGCGCCGCAGGGCATCGTGCAATTCCGTGACGGCGCCAACCTGACCGTGCACCTGCCGGCCCCGACGACCGTCAGCGCCCTGCGGCTCGTCCCCAGCGCCTCCGAGCTGCCGGCGCATCCGACCGTCGTCGCCATCGATCTGGGCACCGGACCGCAGGTGCGGCGGATCGGCGACGGACCGCAAACCCTGCAGCTGACGCCCACGAAGACCGACACCATCAAACTGTCAATCCTCGACTGGCACGACCTGATCGACCGCACCGCACTGGGATTCGACCAGGTGAAGCCGCCTGGTCTGGCCGAGGTCACGGCCCTCGACGACCACGGCGCACCGATCGCGCCCGCCGATGCCGCCGCCAACCGGCGCCGCGCCATCACGCTGCCCTGCGGCCGCGGTCCGATCGTGGCGATCGCCGGCCAGTTCCTGCAGACCTCGGTACACACCACCGTCGGCGCGCTGCTGGACGGCGAACCGATCGCGGCCCAGCCCTGCCAGTCCGCGCCGCTGCAACTGCCTGCCGGGAAACAGGAACTTCTCATCAACCCGGGGGCGTACTTCACCGCCGTCGGCGTCCGCCTGACCGGCCCGCTCGCGGCCCACATCCACAGCGCCCCAATGACTCCCGCACAGCTGAAGACATGGACGTCTGATCACCGCGAGGTGGACGTGACCCCATCGCCCGTACAGCGGGTGCTCGTGGTCCCCGAAAGCGTCAACCCCGGCTGGACTGCCCACACCGCGGGCGGCGCCGTGCTCACCCCGGTAACCATCAACGGCTGGCAACAGGGCTGGGTGCTGCCGGCCGGCACCGCGGGCATCGTCACGCTGACGTTCGCACTGAACACCCCCTACCGGATCGGGCTGTTCGGCGGGCTCGCGCTGCTGCCACTCCTGGCGCTGTTGGCGCTGCTGCCGATGCGGCGCCCCGTCGATGACGAGCCGACGGACACCTGGCAGCCGCGTCCCGCGATCGTCGGTGCGGCCCTCATCGGCTTCGGGTTCCTGGTGGCCGGGTGGTCGGGCCTGGCGACCATGGCGGCAGCCATCGGCATCCGGTACCTGCTGGCGTCGCGGGCGCGGTGGCTCGACGGATGGACCGTCGTCGCCTCGGCGGGCGGCCTGATCGGCGCGGGCGCGATGCTCAGCGCCTACCCCTGGCGATCAGTGGACGGCTACGTCGGCCATTCGCCGTGGGTACAGTTCCTGGCGCTCATCTCGGTGGCCGCGCTGGCGGCATCGCTGTGGGACGCACCGAAGCGGTCCTCCGACTAGAGCCGATGGGCGATCTGGAAGACGTTCCCGAACGGATCGCGCACCATGGCTCGCCGGTCACCGTACGGCGTGTCCATCGGCGGCTCCATGGCGGTGGCGCCCGCGGCCAGAGCACGTTGGTAAACCCGGTCGGCGTCGTCCACATAGATGTAGAGGAAGGCCGGGAAGACGCCCCGGTCCAGCGGCGAGCTGACCATGACCAGCGAGTCGCCGATGCGGATTTCGGCGGGCCGGTCCGGCAGGACCTCGCCGGCGGCGCCGAAGACCGCGCGCAGAAACTCGACGGCGCGCTGCGGGTCGCTCACGAACATCCGCGGCGTCACCGAGTGATAGCCCGGCGGAGTACTCACGTGGCCTCCTATCCGACGGCAGCCGGCTCCGGAACGTCGGTGATCGAGCTGTCCCGCGGCGACGGAGCGTGCCGCGACTCCCAGCGGCGCAGCAGCTCGCGGCAGGGCGACTCGATCAGCCCATAGCTGACGGCCGCGATCGCGAACCCGAAAATCCAGGTCAGGATCAGCACGATCGGCATGTGCCCGTTGAACGGGAACTCGCCGATCACCGGGAACACCATGGCCAGCGCCGCGAGGTGCCAGATGAACAGGCCGTAGGACCAGCGGCCCAGCGTCACCATTGCAGTACTGCCGAGAATGCGGTGCGGCGTTCCGGGTGCGTCCAACACGAGCGGCGCCAGCAGCGCCCCGGCAACCACGGCGCCCATCGCCGTCTTGACCACGACCTGGCTGACGGTGCCCGGCGCGAGCCCGATGTTGCCGGCCAGCGGCGTTGCCGCGATGACGAACGCCACCCCCGCGATGGCCGCCATGACCCACCGGCGGCGGGCAAGCTGATGCATGCGCCCGACGGGCATGACCGTCAGCTCGGCCAGCAGCATGCCGGCGGCGAACCACGAGAACAGCGCCGGCAGCCAGTTCATCTGGTTGACGCCGAACGGCAGATGCCACGGCAGCGCCGGCCACGCGAGGCTCGCCACCGCCAGCACCGCGATGGCGGGCACGCGCCAGTTCACCGGCAACCGGCGGGCCAGCAGCGCCAGCAGCGGCAACACCAGATAGAAGCTGACCTCGACGGCCAGGCTCCACATCTGGGTCAGGCCCGCCGTCAGCGTCAGCGGTACATAGACCTGGGTGAGCGTGAGGTTGGCGAGCCACACCGTGAGATCGGCGTGGGCGTCGGGCAGCAGCGCCAGGATGACCACGACGGCCACCAGATAACCCGGCATGATCCGGACGATGCGCGAGCGCAGGTAGTGACCCGTCGGCGGCCGGTGGCGCAGACCCCGTGCGGCGGCCGCGTGACCGCGCCACAACAGGAAGCCCGACAGCGCGAAGAAGACGGCGACCGCCAGGTCGAAACGGGTGAACAGCCGGCCGTACCAGCCACTGCTGTTGGCCGTCTGGAACGCCACGTGGGTGAAGACGACGCCCATGGCGGCGCAGGCCCGCATGCCCTCGACAGCGGGCAGGAAACTGCGGGTACCGCTCATTCGAGCGCGGTCCGCGGTGTCGTGTCCTGGGGCGTCCACGACCCCAGTGTGCCGGGTGCCCGGTGTCGGGAGCGAATCTCACTGCCGGCGCACCCGACTCTGAGGGGCAGCCTTAGGGCGGGCTGTTAGGGTCAGTCGGGTTGCCGTGTGGCTTGAGCAGACAAAGTAAGGAGCACGGGTTGAACCGCGCTGTGGGGTTGCGAATCGCGGCATGCGTCTTGATGGGGCTCGGCGCTGCCCTGCTGATAGCTGCCTTGCTGTTGACTACCTATACCTCGGGCAAGATCGCCAAGATCCCGCTCAACATCGACACCACGCTGGTCAGCAACGGCACCGGCACCGCGCTGGACCCGGCGTCGCTGCTGGGCGAGAAGTTCGTCGTCAACAAGAACGTCCCGCTGGTGTTGCAGCGGCAGCTGAGCGTCGAGAACCCGGCCAACGCCGACGTCGTGACGCTCCAGGTCGGCAACACCGTGCGCCGCACCGACAAGCAGCAGGACAACGGCCTGCTGCTGGCACTCGTCGACACCGTGACGCTCAACCGCTCCACCGCCGCCGCGGTGAAGGGGGCGGCCGGGTCGGTGCAGAAGCCGCGGACCATCGAGGACCAGAACCCGCCGACCAACATCGCGCTGCCCCACACCGGGCTGAGCTACCGCTTCCCGTTCAGCACGGAGAAGAAGACCTACCAGGTGTTCGATCCGATCGCGCAGAAGGCGTACGACGCCAACTACGAGGGCGAAGAAGACGTCAACGGCCTCTCGGTCTACAAGTTCAGCCAGAACGTCGGCTTCGACGCCGACGGCAAGCTGGTCGATCCGATCAAGTTCTCGTCGCTGTACGACAAAAACGAAGACGGTTCGGTGACCGCCCGCGCCGAGCTTTGGGGCGTGCAGGCCGCCGACCCCACCGAGCCCGTCACCATGCAGCGCTACTACGCCGCAGCGCGGACCTTCTGGGTGGACCCGGTCTCGGGCACCATCGTCAAGGAGAAGGACCGCGGGTTCCACTACTACTCGCGCGATGCCCTCAAGCCTGAGGTGACGTTCGCCGACTTCACCGTCACCTCCAACGAGCAGACGGTCGAGTCGCAGGTCGCCGCGGCCCACGACGAGCGCGACAAGCTGGCCCTGTGGGACCGCATCCTGCCCATCACCTTCGGTGGCCTGGGACTGGTCTTCCTGGTCGGCGGCGTACTGCTCGCCGGGTACAGCCTGCGCTCGCAGGCCGCCCTGATCGATCCCGGCCTGGACGCTGCCGGGCACGGCTTCTTCGGCCGGCGCGATACCGATTCCGGCCCGATGCCCGCCGCCGAGGCCATGACCGAGAAGCTGCCCACCCAGCGGCCGACCGATGTGCCACCGGACCGGATCTGATCGTTTTCCGTCGTGCCCTGCCGGCGCTGTACGCGCTGGGGCTGACGCTCGCTGTCACGGCGCCACTGCTGGCGCCCGGTTATCTGCTGCTGCGTGACGCGGTCTCGACACCGCGGTCCTACCTGTCCGACGCGGCCCTGGGCCTGTCCGAGGCCGCGCCCCGGGCCCTCCCGCAGGACTTCTTCCTGGCCGTCTTCTCCCGTGTCGTCGACGGCGGGGTGCTGGTCAAGGCGCTGCTGATCCTGGGTTTGTGGTTCGCCGGCTGGGGCGCCGCGCGGCTGGCCGCAGTGGTGCTGGACGCCGGCCTCGGCGGGCAACTGGTGGCCGTCACGATCGCGGTGTGGAATCCCTACGTCGCCGAGCGGTTGTTGCAGGGGCACTGGAGTCTGCTGGTCGGCTACGGCTGTCTGCCGTGGGTCGCGGTCTCGGCACTGCAGCTGCGGGCGTGGCACCTGGCGTTCTGGATCGCGCTGGCGGGGCTGACGCCGACGGGTCTGCTGCTCGCGCTGGTCGTGGCGCTGGTGTGTTCGCAGACCTGGCGCGGCAGATGGCTGGCGCTGGCCGCGTCGGTTGGCGCCGCCCTGCCCTGGTTGGTGGCGACGGTGGTCGCGCGCTCGGTGCTGCCGGTGGCGAGCGCCGGGGTGCCGGCGTTCGCGGCGCGAGCAGAGCCGGGGCTGGGGACGCTGGGCAGCCTGGCCGGACTCGGTGGCATCTGGAACGCCGGGGCGGCACCGGCGTCCCGGACCACGCTGTGGGCCGTGGTCGGAACCTTGGTACTGCTGGCCGTCGTGGCGGTCGGTGCGCGCCGGGCCTGGTCCGTCGCGGCGGCCCGGCCGCTGCTGGCGCTCGCGGTGCTCGCCGTGGTCGCGCCCGCGCTACTGGCGACCGAGCCCGGGTCCGCGTTCCTCGACTGGCTGATCCGGACCATCCCCAGCACCGGTGTGCTGCGGGACGGCCAGAAGTGGGTGGCGCTCGCGATGCCCGGCTACGCCCTGGCCGGTGCCGCCGCCGTCGCGGTGCTGCGGCGTTGGATACCAACGGCTTTCGCTGCTGCCGGGTGCTGCGTCGTGGTGCTGGCCGCACTTCCCGACCTGGCGTGGGGCGTCGGTGGCCAGCTCCGGTCGGTGCAGTATCCAGCCGGGTGGTATTCGGTTGCCGCGCAGATCAACGCGGACCCGAAGCCCGTCGCGGTCCTGCCGCCCGACGTCATCCGGCAGTTCCCCTGGGCCGGGCCGACGCCGGTGCTGGACCCGCTGCCCCGCTGGGTTTCGGCCGACGTGCTGGCAACCGGCGACCTGGTGATCGGGGGACGGACCGTGCCCGGCGAGGGCGCGCGGGCGCGACGGGTGCAGGACCTGCTGCTACGGGGCGCCGACGTGCACCAGTTGACCGCGGCCGGGGTCGGCTGGGTGGTGGTCGAGGGACCGGCGCCGGCACTGTCGCTGCCGATTGCTTACCGGGACAACGATATTGCGCTGTACCGGGCGGGTGGCACCGCGCCCGCGGCATCGGGACGAGCACTGCTGATCGCCGCACACGTGGTGTGGTTGGGCATGCTGATCGGCGGCTTGGCCGCCATGCTGATCCAGCGGTGGCGGGGACTCAGTACGCCCCTTCGCCGCGTGCCACCACGCTGACGGTCTTCAGGATGATCCCGACGTCGGTGAGCATCGACCAGTTGTCGACGTACGAAAGATCAAGGCGCACAGCCTTGTCCCACGACAGGTTCGAGCGACCACTGATCTGCCACAGCCCCGTCACGCCCGGCTTGACGAGCAGCTTGCGCCTGATATCCCCGTCGTAGGTCTCGACTTCCCGCCGCAGCGGTGGCCGCGGACCGACCACGCTCATGTCCTGCTTGAGCACGTTGATGAATTGCGGAAGCTCATCGATGCTGTAGCGGCGCAAGACCTTTCCGACCTTTGTGATCCGCGGGTCCTCACGCATCTTGAACATGACGCCGCCGGCCATCTCGTTCGCGGGCAGCAGTTCGTCGAGGCGATTATCCGCGTCGACCACCATGCTGCGGAACTTGATCATCGTGAACGGTTCACCGTCCAATCCGATGCGTTCGGACCGGTAGAACACCGGGCCACGACTCGTGATCTTGATGGCGATGGCCGCGAGCACGAGCAGCGGTGCTGTCCCGATGAGCGCCGCCAGGGCGAATCCGAAGTCGAACGCCTTCTTCAAGAAACTCTTGGCGCCGTGATACTGCGGCTTCTCCACATGCAGCAACGGCATGCCGGCCACCGGCCGCATCGTGAGCCGTGCACCCGCCACGTCGAGCAGGCCGGGTGAGACCACCAAGTTGACGTCGGACGCCTCAAGGCGCCAGGTGAGCCGCTGGATTCCGGCGACTCCGAAATGTTCGGCGTCGGTCAGCGCAACGGTGTCCGCGGCACATCTGTCGCCGAGCGCACCGAGGGCGTCGTTCTCGTCGCCGAAGATCGGTATCACCCGATCACCGATCTTTATGACGTCACCACGCGCGCTCGGATCGCCCGGGATACCGGCACCGACCACCACATAGCCGTCGCCGGGATCGTTCATGAGCTCGGTGGCCAAGACGGCGACGGCGTCCCGATCGCCAATGGCGAGAACAGACGTCAGGCATTCGCCGGCTTGCCGGCGAGCACGAACCCGGCGGCGCCACAGCTTGCGCCCGATCAGCAGTCCGACCGTGCCCAAGGGGAACGCCAAGGCCAGATAGCCGCGCGCAATCTCGAGCCGCGAGAGCAAGGCCACGATCGCGATCACGCCGAACGTCCAGAAGGATGCGGCGACGACGCGGCGATACTCTTCGATGCCGCAGCCCAGGATCGAGGCGGAACGGGCGTGGTGCAGCGTCAATACACCGAGCCATAGGCACGCCAGCACCAGCGAATACCCGGTGTAGAGCATGGAGGTCGACGGACCGTAGCCGTCTCCGCCGAATCGGACCCACTGCGCGAACAGCATGGCGAGGACGATGGCCATGGCGTCGGTGATCAGCACGCGACGCGCGTAATGCGGCTGCCATACCGAGCGTGAATCAGTGAGGCGCGCAAGGCCGAACGTCGAGAGCGTCATTGGCAACCCCACATGTTCAACTCCTCAGAACCGTTGGTGCATCGATGGAGCGGTGAGTCCCACGCTTACTAATTGCTTGAATGAGAAGGGAGTTCGGTGCGCAACGCATTACCGGACCCAGTCGCCTGGATCCGCTATTTCGTGAGGACATCCGACAGGCGGAAGCCCGAAGGAGACCCTGCTTAACCATCAAATTTGACCTGAGCGTCAGTTTAGGTGCGGCGGTCACAATCCACGGCAAAATGGCGGATATATCTCGCCGCCACGAACAATTTCCGAAATCGATCTTGACCCCGTCGGCAACGCCGTCGCAGCCCCGGCGAATCCGTCAGACGATGCCTTCGACGAACTTCCCGGCCCGGACCGCCTCGGCGACGGTCAGCATCGCGGAAGCGCTTTGCGGCCACGAGAATTCGGTGGCCCGAACTTGAGCCTTGGCGCCCAGCTGGTCGCGCAGGACGTCGTCGGTCAGCAGGGTCTCGAGCGCGGTGACCAGACCCCGGTGGTCGTCGACCAGAAGGCCCGTCACACCATCGACGATCGAGTCGGTGAGGCCGCCCGAGGACCGGTAGCCGACCGTGGGCACGCCGTGCTGCGCGGCCTCGATGACGGCCAGCGCCCAGCCTTCCTTGCGCGACGGCAGAGCGTGGACCCAAGCCTGTTGCAGCACTTCGTGTTTGGTGACTTCATCGACGTGGCCGTGAAACGTCACCGCGGAGCTGATGCCGAGCCGGCGCGCGTGCGCAACCAACCGCTCGTCCCACCAACCGCCGCCGACGACGTCCAGGCGCAGGCCCGGCACCACCGGCGCCAGCAACGCGACCACATCGAGCACGTCCTCGATCTGCTTGTGCGGCACCAACCTGGACAGCACCACGATGCGTGGCTCCGCCGCCCGCGGCAGCGCCAGGGATGCCGCGGGAGCAAGGTCGACCCCGTTGCGCACGACCGCGATCCGCGACGCGTCGACGCCCAGGTCCATCAGGTCCCGGGCCGACGGCAGCGACACCGTCACGTACTGATTCTTCCGATGCAGACGCGGCGACAGCCGCGATTCCACGAACCAGCCGAACCTGCTCATCAGCCGTCCGGCAACCGGCCACTGGTCGCGATGACAGTGGTGCACCAGCACCATGGCCCGCCGGCCGTACGCCAGCCGGGCCAGAAACGGAATCCCGTTCTGGGAATCGATCACCACGTCCGGCTTGACGCCGCGCAGCGGACCCACGCCGATCCGGGCCAGCACCATGGCCAGTCCGGCCCAGATGTAGACGGAAAGCCGGCCACCGCCGCGACTGATCCGGATGCCGTCGACGATCTCGGTGCGCGCGGCCCCGCGGTAGCGGGCCGTCCGCAGGGTGACCCGGACCCCGGACTCGGCCAGTTGAGCGCCGATGCGTTGCAGATACGTCTCGCTACCGCCGCCCTGCGGATGGCCGGTGTCGCGCCAGCAGAGCAGCAGCACCGACCGGATCTCGTCGCGAGATCCAGCGGACTGCTGGGGGTGGTCTGGCATCGAATGAAGGGTACCGGTCAGTAGGGTTGCGGAGTGAATCGCTGGGCAGCCAAACGACTGGTCACCACGCGCGAGCGGGCCACCCTGGCCCGCTCGATCCGACTGCTCGGCGAGTTCCGCTTCGAGCAGACCGACCCGGCCCGCTTCTACGGTGCGCTCGCCGCAGACACCGTCGCACTGGTCGACGGCCTGTGGCGCGACCTCAACGGAACCGCACCCGAGGGCATGACCGTGCTCGACGTCGGCGGCGGACCCGGCTACTTCGCCACCGAATTCTGCGGCGCCGGAATGATGTACATCGGCGTCGAGCCCGACCCCCGCGAGATGCATGCCGGCCCGGCCGGCCAACCCGACGGCGCCGGCACGTTCGTGCGCGCCTCGGGCATGGCGCTGCCGTTCGCCGACGACAGCGTCGACGTGTGTTTGTCGTCGAACGTCGCCGAACACGTCCGCGAACCATGGCTGATGGGCCGGGAAATGCTGCGGGTCACCCGGCCGGGCGGGCTGGTGATCCTGTCGTACACGGTGTGGCTGGGACCGTTCGGCGGACACGAGATGGGGTTGACGCACTACCTCGGCGGCCGGCGGGCCGCCGAGAGGTACACCCGCCAACACGGCCACCGGCCGAAGAACGACTACGGATCGTCGTTGTTCGCGGTATCAGCCGCAGCAGGTCTGGAATGGGCCCGCAGCACCGGCGCCCTGGTCGCGGCATTCCCCCGCTACCACCCGCGATGGGCCTGGCGTGCGACGTCTGTACCGGTGTTACAGGAGTTCTTGACGAGCAACCTGGTGTTGGTGCTCCAGCCCAGCTGAATGACCCAACTGGAACAGGTTCTCGTTCGGTCGAAAACTGGGTAGTGTGACGGCCATGACACCGCGCGGGCGAGGAGCGCGGGCATGACACACCGCGCACGCGAGGAGCACAGATGACACAGAGCACGGCATTCAAAACCGAGTGGGACCAGCTGTTCATCGGCGGGAAGTGGGCTACTCCGGCGACCGCTGAGGTCATCGAGGTGCACTCTCCGGCCACCGGCGAGCTCGTCGGCAAGGTGCCGCTGGCCTCGACGGCCGATGTGGATGCCGCCTGTGCCGCTGCCCGCAAGGCGTTCGACGAGGGCCCCTGGCCCAAGATGTCCCCGGCGGAGCGCGCCGCGGTGATCGCCGAGGCGTCGCGCATCATGACCGAGCGCGCCGACGAGCTGAAGTTCCTGCTCTCCGCCGAGACCGGCCAGCCGCCGAGCATCGTCGACATGATGCAGTACGGCGCGGCGATGTCGTCGTTCAACTACTACGCCGGCGCCGCCGACAAGTTCCAGTGGAGCAACATCCGCGACGGCATCTACGGCCAGACCCTGGTGACCCGCGAGCCCATCGGCGTCGTGGCCGCCGTCGCCGCGTGGAACGTGCCGTTCTTCCTGGCCGCCAACAAGCTGGGTCCGGCGCTGCTCGCCGGCTGCACCGTCGTGCTCAAGCCCGCCGCCGAGACCCCGCTGTCGGTGTTCGCCATGGCCCAGGCCTTCGCCGAGGCCGGCCTGCCCGAGGGTGTGCTGTCTGTCGTGCCGGGTGGCCCGGAGACCGGCCGCGCGCTGACCGCCAACCCCGAAATCGACAAGTTCACCTTCACCGGCAGCTCGGCCGTCGGCAAGGAGATCGGCAAGGTCGCCGCCGAGCGGCTCAAGCCCTGCACGCTGGAACTCGGCGGCAAGTCCGCGGCGATCATCCTCGAGGACGCCGACCTGGACTCCACGCTTCCGATGCTGCTGTTCTCGGGCCTGATGAACACCGGTCAGGCCTGCGTCGGCCAGACCCGGATCCTGGCGCCGCGGTCGCGGTACGACGAGGTCGTGGAGAAGGTGGCCGCGGGCGCAGCCGCCATGCAGGTCGGCCTGCCCGACAACCCGGCCGCCATGATCGGCCCGCTGATCAGCGAGAAGCAGCGTGAGCGCGTCGAGGCCTACATCAAGAAGGGCGTGGAAGAGGGCGCGCGCATCGCCGCCGGCGGCGGCCGTCCCGAGGGCCTGGATTCCGGTTGGTTCGTGCAGCCGACGGTGTTCGCGGATGTCGACAACTCGATGACCATCGCCCAGGAAGAGATCTTCGGCCCGGTGCTGGCGATCATCCCCTTCGACACCGAAGAGGACGCCATCCGCATCGCCAACGATTCGGACTACGGCCTGGCCGGCAGCGTCTACACCACCGACATCCCGCGGGCCATGAAGATCGCCTCGCAGATCCGCACCGGCACCTATGCGGTCAACATGTATGCGTTCGACCCGGGCGCTCCGTTCGGTGGTTACAAGAACTCCGGCATCGGCCGCGAGAACGGCCCCGAGGGCATCGAGGCCTACTGCCAGGCCAAGAGTGTCCTGCTGCCGTTCGGTTACACCCCGGAGTAGTACCCGGCCTTCGTCCGGATGGCCCGCCCCATGCCACGTCCTTCGCCCCTCGGGAGACGCGGCCGGGTGGGCCATTCGGCTTTTCAGCAGCGGTGTTTTATCCCAGGCGGACCCCAGCGATCGCTGATACCGTCACGCCCGTCCGATGGTCCGGCAAACAATCTGGGAGGTAACGCATGGCCGTCTCTGTAGATCTGGAGAAGTCGCTCGACAAGGCATATGAGGAGAAGTCCCTCAAGGAAATCCTCGACGCATCGCCCGCCGCACTGGCTGGGGTCAGCGACTCCGACGCCGAGCACCTCGCCGCGGCATTCAACATCAAGACCGTGCGCCAGCTCGGCTCCAACAAGTACTTCGCCGTGGCCGCGGCGCTCGTCGCGCTGGAGAACGCCGGCTAGTTTTTCTGCGCGGGTTCGTCCCGCGAGCAGTCGCAAAGCTGTCCCTTTTCCTCGGAGAAGGGACAGTTTTTGCGTTCACCCACAAACCAGGGGCCCAGTTCGCGGGTGGGCTCGGGGGCCTGCACCCAGGGCCGGTCGGCGTGCAGCAGTCGAAATCATGTAAGTGTGCATAGTTTTAGGAGGCCACCCCGTTCATCCCCACGAAACACCCCTTGTCATGTGACCCGGAATACATTCTTTGGCCCGATGTGTCGGACGTTTTATGCTGAGCCCCATATCGAGGAGGGCGCCATGTGGGTGGTCGAAGTCAACGTGAAAGGCCATCGCTTCACGCATACCGTCCTGGGCGCCAATGAGCGGCTGCGCGAGGCGGCTCGCGGTGTGCAGGATCGGATGACACAGCTGCGGAACCGGATCACGCATTGACCGGAACTGCCACCAAGGCGGTCAACAAGCGCGGCGCCACCCGGGACCGGATGGTGCGCACCGCCGCTACCGTGCTGCGTGAGCGCGGTGCCGCCGGCCTGACCATCGACGAGGTGCTGGCGCGCAGCGGTGCGCCGCGCGGCTCGGTCTACCACCACTTTCCCGAGGGCCGCAGCCAGCTGCTGATCGAAGCCCTGCAGTTCGCCGGCGATGCGATCGCCGCCCACATCGACGCCTCCGCGGCATACGGAGGCATTGCGCTGGTACGCGGGTTCGTCAACTTCTGGGACCAGCTTCTGGCCGACAGCGACTTCACCGCGGGATGCCCGGTGGTCGCCGCCGCCGTCGGGTCGGGCGACGAAGCCCCCACCCTGACGCCCATCGCCGCCGAGATCTTCGACCGGTGGCGCACCGCGCTCGGGCACGCCTTCTCGGCCGAAGGATTCAGCGATGCCGACGCCTCCGCTTTGGCCGTCACCTGCCTGGCCGCGCTGGAAGGCGCCGTGGTTCTGAGCCGGTCGTCACAGAGCGTCGAACCGCTGCACGACGTCGCCGCCCAACTCGAATTCCTCATCAAGGCAAAAGCTTTCGTCAAGAACAACGGCGTACCCACCGCCGGCGACTAGGCGTCCACGCGAGCCCAGCGCGCGCAGACGAAGTCCCCGTTGACCCCGGATTCCAGCAGCTTCCACTCTGAGCGCAGCGGCAACACGGGCGCGCCGGCACCCAACGAGCACGGCGCATAGGACACCACGAGTTCGTCCACCAAGCCGGCCGCGATGAACTGCGCCGCGACGTTCCCGCCGCCGACGATCCAGACGTCACGCTCCCCCGCCGCCTCGACCAGCACCGGATGCAGTTTCGCTACATCACCGCTGACCGCCTGCACCGGATGGCCCTCGACGACGACGTCCGACCGGGAGGTGAGCACCCACGTCGATTGGGGGTACGGCCAGTCGCCCGGCTCGTGCTCGACGACCCAGCGGTACGTCGTCGACCCCATGACCAGCGCGCCCACCGACTTCTCGAAGGCCTTGTAGCCGAACGGCCCGTCGACATCGATGTCGCGGGTGACCAGCCAGTCCAGGCTGCCTGCGGAGTCCACGATGAAGCCGTCCAAGCTGGAGGCGGTGTAGTAAATGGTCGCCATCGCACCGAGTATGCCGCGCCCCACCGACAATCCAGGGTGTCGCGATTACTGTTGCCCGATGGACGATTTCGACGCCCTCCGCGCCGACGACGACGAGCTGGCGGAACTGCGCCGCGACCTGCGCCGGTTCCTGGCCGAGGACGCGCAGGAGTTCGGCTGGCAGCCCGGAGTCGACTGCTGGTTGTCGAAGTGGGACGCCGACTTCAGCGTGCGATTGGCAGAGGCCGGTTTCGTCGGGCTGACGATTCCGATCGAGTACGGCGGGCGCGGGCGCAGCCACATGCACCGGTACGTCGTCACCGAGGAACTCCTGGCCCACGGTGCCCCGGTCGCCGCGCACTGGATCGCCGACCGGCAGGTGGCTCCCGCCCTCCTGACCTACGGCACCGAGGACCAGCGTCGCCGGCTGCTGCCCCGAATCGCTTCCGGTACTTTGTATTCCGCGATCGGAATGAGCGAACACGAGGCGGGTTCCGACTTGGCGGCCGTCACCACCAAGGCCACCCGCACCGACGACGGCTGGCGCCTGAACGGCAGCAAGGTGTGGACCAGCGGCGCACACCTGGCGCACCAGATCGTCGTGCTCGCCCGCACCAGTCCCCTGGACCCAGACCACCGGCATGCCGGATTCAGCCAGTTCATCGTGCCCACCGACGCTCCCGGCGTCACCATCGAGCCCATCGTCCAGATGAACGGCGAGCACCATTTCAACGAGGTGCTGTTCGATGATGTCGCATTGACCGATGCCGACCTGCTCGGCACCGTCGGCGCCGGTTGGCACCAGGTGACCTCGGAACTGGGCTTCGAGCGCAGTGGGCCAGAGCGCTTCTTGTCGACGGCCACAATGCTTTTCGCGCTCATCGAAGCGTTGCGGGACCAACCGGGTACCGACATCGGCGATCTGATGGCACGAATGATCTCGCTACGCCAACTGTCCATATCGGTCGCCCGGGCGCTGACCGCCGGCCAGGATGCCGCTGTGCCCGCCGCGCTGGTGAAAGACCTGGGTACCCGGTTCGAACAGGATTCCGTCGAGATCGCCGCCGAACTGCTGGATCGCTACGACGGCCCCGACCGGCCGCGCCTGCAGGCGATGCTGGATACCGCTCGGGTGCACTCACCCCTGTTCACGCTGCGCGGCGGCACCAATGAGGTGTTGCGCGGCATCGTCGCCAAGAACTGGACCAAACAGGCGGCCGCGCAGCAGTATTCAGACGAATTCGCCGAACTGCGCGACCTGGCCGAGCAGATCGGCCGGTCCGCGGAACCCGCGAGGACGCTACCGCTGACGTTCGACGACGCCCTGTGGCACACCGCCGAGAATTCCGGACTGACGCGGTTGAGCGGCGATGCCGACGCCGGCCCGGCTGCGGCGGCCGTCGTCCTGGGGACCCTGGCGCGCCATTCCGCTGCGGTGCCCATCGCCGAAACCGATGTGTTGGCAACATGGCTGGCCACCGCGGCCGGACTGCCGGTGCCAGAATCGGGGCCACTGACGCTCGCCATCGACGAGGTCGCCACCTGGCCGCAGTGCGGGACGGTACTGGTGACCAAACAGGGGCCCGACGCCCTGTACGTCGCACTGCGCGGCGCACCGACGCTCATGGCCACCGGGCACAACCTCGCCGGAGAACCGCGGGCGATCATCGAATTCGACACGGCGGCCGACGATGTCGTCCACCTGCCGCTTGCCGTCGCCGACGAGTTGACCATCCGCGGTGCCTGGTGCCGCTGCGTGCAGATCGTCGGCGCATTCGACGCGGCCGCGCAATTGACCGTCACACACACCGCGAACCGGGTGCAGTTCGGCCGTCCCCTCGCCAGCTTCCAGGCGGTACAGCACTCACTGGCTTCGATGCTCGGCGAGATCGAACGAGCCAGGGCCGCAACCACTCTGGCGGTCACCGCGGCCGCCCAATACGGCTTTGCCGACGCCCGCACCGCCTACGCCACCACCGTCGCCAAGGTCGCCGTCGGCCGCGCCGTCGCCCCGGTCACCACCATCGCGCATCAACTGCACGGCGCCATCGGCACCACCGCCGAACATCCGCTGTGGCGCGCGACCATGCGCGCCCGCAGTTGGGCCGACGAGTTCGGCAGCACCAGTTGGTACGCGCGGCGACTGGCCGGCTTCACCGCCACGACCGGCGCCTGGGATGTGACGGTGGGGCGCATCTGAAACCCGTTGTGACCTAAGTCAATATCCGCCACAAAAGTGGGGTCCGTCAGTTTGTGACGCCGACCACTGCGTTACCGGCGGTCCCGGTAAAAACTTGACACATGTCCAAACTGAGCGGCGCGCTCGCAGCGCTCGCCGTCTGCACCGCCCTGCCCGCCGCGACCGCCGTCGCAGCGCCCGCGCAAGCCGCCACCGCACATCGGATGACCCTGATGTCGCGGACGTACGCCTGCGACCGGCAGCCGATCAATTACATGAAGTTCCGTTTCCCGGCAGCACTGACGGCAGAGGTCACCTCCGAGGGCCGCACCGCTGTCGCCCACATCGAGATGCTCGACGGCGCACGCGACGCCCAGTACAGCGTCCGGCTGATCCCGGCCCCGCACGCGACGCTGGGCTGCCTGCCCGGCGACCCGAGCATCGGCACCGCCGCGCTGAGCACCGATGGCTGGGGCAACGGCAGCTCCACCGTCCAACTGTCCGTCGCCCCCGGCACCACCGGCGTCTGGGTCGCGGTTGACCTGCCGTCGCCGCATTCGCAGAGCCCTGCCGAGTTCTACAGCAGCGACTTCGTCGCCTCGGTCTGACAATTGTTCGACCCCAGCGGCCGAGACAAACGATCTTCCCGGTAGAAACAAACACATGTCCTACCGGGAGATCGTGACGTCGCAGCGGTTCACCGGCCGTCAGGCCGTAGTGCTCGCCGCTGCCCTACTGCTGGCCGGGTGCGCAGGCGACAAGCAGCCTGCGCAGCCGACCACGTCGACATCGAGCGCTCCGGCGCCGGGTACGCCGGCCGCACCGAGCACGCCGGATGCGGGCGCGCCGCCGCCCCCCACGAGCCGTCAGCTGGACGGCGGGACCTGCCTGCAACTCACCAGCGCGGTGGTGAATCTGATGTCCGGCACGTCGGCCGACGATGCCAAAGCCGCCGCCGACACCATCGATGGGTTCCACCCGCCGGCCGATGTGCAGGCCGCCGTGACGCATTTCGTCAAGACCAACGGCCTGCACACCACCGACCCGGACCGCACTCAGTTCAGCCGCACGCTCAACAACTGGGTTGAGCAGCAGTGCCCGGTGCAGCCGCCGGAGAAAAAGCCCAAGTAGCGAAGGTCAGCTACCGGTCCACTGCGGAGCACGCTTCTCGGCGAAGGCCACCGCGCCCTCGCGGGCGTCCTTCGACATGAAGATCGGCCCCAGAATGGCGCCCTGCTTCTCCCACTTCTCCGCGTCGGACCAGTCGGGTGATTCGACGATGATGCGCTTCGTCGCGGCGACGGCGAGCGGGCCGTTCGCCGTGATGCGCTCGGCCAACGCGAGGGCGGCGTCGAGTGCGCCACCGGGCTCGGTCAGCTCGTTGACCAGGCCCAGCTCATGGGCCCGCGTCGCGGTCAGGTTGTCGCCCGTGAGCGCGAGTTCCATGGCGATGGCGTACGGGATGCGCTGTGGCAGCCGCAGCAGCCCGCCACCACCGGCGACCAGACCACGTTTGACCTCTGGGATACCGAACGCCGACGCGTTGGAGGCGACGATCAGGTCGGCCGACAGCGCCAGCTCGGTGCCGCCCGCCAGCGCGTAGCCCTCGACCGCCGCGATCAGCGGCTTGGCCGGCGGACGCTGGGTCAGGCCGAAGCCACGGCTCGACAGGATGTTCTCGCCCTTGGCGAAGGCCTTCAGATCCATGCCGGCACAGAACGAGCCGCCGGCGCCGGTCAGCACGCCGACCGACAGTCCCGGGTCCTCATCCAGGCGGTCCGCGGCAGCGGCCAAGCCGTTACTGACCGCCGCATTGACAGCGTTCTTGGCTTGGGGCCGATTGATGGTGATGATCAGTATGCGGTCGCGCTGTTCGACGAGGACGGCATCTTCGCTGGTGGCTTCTTCGGTCACGACGGTGATGCTAGCCACAGGGGATTGGCGTCCGGCGGTCAACCAGTGAATAATCGAAAATTAGAACGCGTTCTAGTTTTTGCCGCAGCCAGAGGAGAAACCGTGGCCAAGCTGCCCGAAATCACCAAATTCGACCCGGACCTGACCGAGAAGGTCATGGGGATTCTCCGACCGCTGCTGAAGGTCTATCACCGCTCCGAGGTCCGTGGATTGGAGAACATTCCGCTCGGCGGCGCGCTGGTGGTGAGCAACCATTCCGGCGGCATGCTGCCCATGGACGTACCGATCTTCTCGTCGCACTTCTACGACAAGTACGGCTACGACCGTCCCGTCTACACCCTCAGCCACGCCATGCTGATGGTCGGCCCGACCGCGGACTTCTTCAAGAAGACCGGCTACATCCTGGCCAGCCACGAGAACGCCGACGAAGCGCTGCGCTCGGGCGGCCTCGTCGTCGTGTTCCCCGGCGGCGACTACGACGTGTACCGGCCGTCGGCCGATGCCAACAAGATCGACTTCGACGGCCGCAAGGGCTACGTGAAGGCCGCGATCAACGCCGGCGTGCCGATCGTGCCGATGGTCGGCATCGGCGGCCAGGAGACCCAGTTGTTCCTGACGCGCGGTGAGCGCATCGCCAAAGCCCTCGGCCCCATCGCGCGCGCCGCTCGGACCAAGGTGGTGCCGGTGTCGGTCGGCCTGCCGTTCGGGCTGTCTGCCGTGCTGCCCTTCAACCTGCCGCTGCCGTCGAAGATCGTCATGCAGGTGCTTCCGCCGATCGACATCGCGGCCGAGTTCGGCGACGAGCCCGACATCGACGCGGTCGACGCGCGGGTCCGCAAGGTGATGCAGGACGCCCTCGACCATCTCGCCGAAGAGCGCCGCTTCCCGGTAATAGGCTGACCCGCGTGGGTATCACCGACAAGCTGACCGCGACCGCCGGGCTCGTGTCCACCATGGTGCGAGCCGGTGTCATCGCCCCACTCCGCCCGGACAAGTACGTGCGGATCGCCGGTGCCATGGCGCGCGAAAACATGAGCGTCACTTCAGGTTTCGCCAGCTCCGCACAGCGTTGTGGTAACCGTCCGGGCCTCATCGACGAGCTGGGCACGCTGACGTTCGGTGAGCTCGACCGGCGTGGCGATGCATTCGCCGCCGCCCTGCAGACCCTGCCGTCCGCCAAGGTCGTCGGCATCATGGCGCGCAACCACCGCGGCTTCGTCGACGCACTGATCGCGGCCAACCGCATCGGCGCAGATGTGTTGCTGCTCAACACTTCTTTTGCCGGTCCGGCGATGGCCGAGGTCGTGGCCCGGGAGAACGTCGACGTCATCATCTACGACGAAGAATTCACCGCGACGGTGGACCGCGCTTTGGAAGACCGGGCGGGGCGTCCCGAAGTGACCCGGATCGTGGCGTGGACCGATACCGAGGACCACCCACTGACCGTCGAGTCGCTGATCATCGATCACCTGGGGCTGCAGCCACGGCGCACCGGCGAGAAGAGCCGGGTGATCCTGCTGACCTCGGGGACCACGGGAACCCCCAAGGGCGCCAGGCATTCCGGCGGCGGCCTGGACACGTTGAAGGCGATCCTGGACCGCACGCCGTGGCGCACGGAGGAGACGACCGTGATCGTCGCTCCGATGTTCCACGCCTGGGGCTTCTCGCAGTTGGCGTTCGCGGCGTCGATGGCCTGCACCGTGGTCACCCGCCGCAAGTTCGACCCGCAGGCCACCATGGCGCTGGTGGACAAATACCAGGCCACCGGCTTGTGTGTGGTCCCCGTGATGTTCGACCGCATCATGGAACTGCCGGACCACATCCGTAATCGCTTCAGCGGTCGGTCATTACGGTTCGCCGCGGCCTCCGGGTCGCGCATGCGGCCCGACGTCGTCACCTCGTTCATGGATCAGTTCGGTGACATCATCTACAACAACTACAACGCCACCGAGGCCGGCATGATCGCCACCGCGACGCCGGCCGACCTGCGCGCCGCCCCCGACACCGCCGGCCGTCCCGCCGAGGGCACCGAGATCAAGATCCTGGACGCCGACCTCAACGAGCTCCCGACGGGCGAGGTGGGCACCATCTATGTGCGCAACTCGACGCAGTTCGACGGGTATACCTCCGGTGCCACCAAGGACTTTCACCAGGACTTCATGTCGTCGGGTGACCTCGGTTACCTCGACACCGCCGGCCGTCTGTTCGTGGTGGGCCGCGACGACGAGATGATCGTGTCGGGCGGCGAGAACGTCTACCCCATCGAGGTGGAGAAGACACTGTCCGCCCATCCCGAGGTGGCCGAGGCCACGGTGCTCGGCGTCGACGACGAGCAGTACGGCCAGCGCCTGGCGGCGTTCGTCGTATTGACCGACGGGGCGTCGGCCACCGAAGACGCCCTGAAGCAGCATGTGCGGGACAATCTCGCCAATTACAAAGTGCCACGGTCGATTACGGTGCTGGCAGAGCTGCCGCGCAACAGTACCGGCAAGATCGACCGCCGCGAACTGAAGGCACTGGCCAATGGCGCGTAAATCGGTGACCCTGTTGCGGGCCGTCGTCGGCCTGGTCAACGCCACCAACGCCGCCAGCCCGCTGGCCCGCTCCGGGAACCCAGGCATCGTCGCGTTCGCCTACGGCTGGCCCTCCAGTGAGGCAGCCGGCGTCGTGCTCAGTTCCTCGGTGCTGTCCGCGATCCGCCGGGGCCGGCGCGGCGATTTCTCCGGCACCAGCGGCCGGATCGCATTGGGTATCACCGTGATCACCTGGGCCATCCTGGGCTTCATATTCAATCGCAGCCGAAGTTCGCGGCCGGCATTCGAGAAGCCGTTGCGTGACGTGATCGGGCCGGGCAACCCGGCCGACCCGGGTGTGCCACGCCTGCCCGGCATCGGGCGCACCATGCTGTCGCGCCGCAAGTACAACAAGAAGACCGTGAAGTACGGTCCGCACCGCGCCAACCTCGCCGACATCTGGCGCCGTCCCGATGTGCCTCTCGACGGTAAAGCCCCTGTGCTGCTGCAGGTTCCGGGTGGTGGATGGATGCTCGGCGACCGTCGGCCGCAGGCGTACCCGCTGATGGGCGCCCTCGCCGACCGCGGGTGGATCTGCGTGTCCATCGGCTACCGCGTCAGCCCGAAGCACCAATGGCCGGCGCACATCATCGATGTGAAGCAGGCCCTGGCCTGGGTCAAGGAGAACATCGCCGACTTCGGCGGAGACCCCGATTTCGTCGCGATCAGTGGCGGCTCGGCGGGCGGCCACTTGTCGTCCCTGGCCGCCCTGACTCCCGGAGATCCCCAGTGGCAGCCGGGTTTCGAGGACGCCGACACCTCCGTGGTGGCCGCGGTTCCGGTGTACGGCCGGTACGACTGGTTCGGTTTCGAAGGCCCCGGGCGACCCGAGATGATGCGGGCCCTCGAGCAACTGATCGTGAAGAAGCGGTTCGCCAACGATTCGCAGGTGTTCCTGGACGCCTCACCCATCACCCGCATCGGCCCCGACGCCCCGCCGTTTTTCGTGCTGCACGGCACCCACGACACACTGATCGACGTCCAGGAGGGACGGGACTTCGTCGCGGCGCTGCGGGAACAGTCGCCGGCGCCGGTGGCATACGCGGAGATTCCCTACGCGCAGCACGCATTTGACATCTTCGGCTCGGCACACGGCCGCTACACCGCCGAGGCGATCACCCGATTCCTGGAATGGGTGCGGGCCGAGAAGGGGCGCGCCGCGGTCCCTACGGACGACGTCGGTTAGCCGGCCGTCCGGCCAGCCGGCGCGGTACGTGACCGCGCCGCTCTCTCATGGACATGTCCGACCTGGACCCGTCACCAATCGCTGACATCGTCACCTTGGGTTGACACTACTGCGCCATCGCGGTCTCGACGACCGTCAGCTCCTCGGAAAGCCCTGCGGCCCTGCGGATTTTCTTGAAGTCCGCGATCATGCCGTCAGTGACTTCGTGCGGGTCATCGGTGGTCTCACCATCGGCGAGCACCGAGATGTTGAGCTGGTCGACGTAGCTCCACACGGTGATGTTCAGGCCGCTGCCCGCGGTGAGCGGACCGACGGAGTAGATCTCGGTGACGGTCGCGCCGCCGACCTTGCCGCGTTCCCGCGGCCCCGGCACGTTGGAGATGTTCAGGTTCAGCACCTTGTTCTGGCCGTCCATGTTGGACAGCCGGCGGAACATCAACTCCATGGGCGCCGGCGGCATGTACGCGGCCCACCGGGCGACCAGCTCCGGGCCCACCAATTGGTGGCTCTCCTTGGCCAGCAATGCGGCCTCGCGGGCCTGCTGGACCCGCTGCGAGGCGTCGTCCACGTCGACCGGCAACGCGATCAGCACACCGCTGAATCGGTTGCCGGAGATGCGATCCGGCGAGAAGTCGTAGCTCATCGGCACCGAGGCCAGGAGCGGGTGGTCGGCCTTGCCGTCGTATTTCAGGAGCAGTTCGCGCAGCGCGCCAGACGACATGGCCAGCACCAGATCGTTGATGGTGACGCCCAGCTTCTTGCTGGTTTCCTTGACGTCCGCGAGCGCCAGAGTGGCTGTGGCGAAACGCCGCCCCGGCGTGAGCACGTGGTTCATGAAGCTCGGCGGCGGGGTGAACGGCCGGGTCAGTTCGGGCGACAGCTTGCGGCTGCTCTTGCGTACCCGCGCCATGCCGTCGGCGGTGTACTTCACCACGCCGGGAATGCGCCCGATCTGCCGCAGATGGTCGACGAACGCCGACCGGACCAGCTGGCCGCGGGACGGCGCTGGATCCGCCACGTACAGGTCGTTGTCATGCTGCGGCGCCTCGGTGATGTCCATGCCGAGGGCCAGCAGGTTGGCCGAGGCCACGCCGTCGGCCAGCGCGTGGTGAATCTTTCCGACCACGGCCACGCGCCCGTTGGCCAAACCTTCGACGAGGTACATCTCCCACAACGGCCGGCTGCGATCCAGTGGGGTACTTGCGATTTCGCCGATCGCCTCGTCGAGCTCCCGCCGGCCGCCCGGCGCGGCCACGCGCCACGGCCGCACGTGGTATTCGAGGTCGACGTCCGCGTGTTCGCGCCACATCGGGTGGTGGAACTTGAACGGGATGTCGACGAGCTGGTAGCCGAAAGGCTCCAGCTTGTACAGCCGTTCGCGGAGCACGCGGCGGAATTCGTCGATTCCGAAAGTGCGGTCACCGAGGCCGGCGAGGTCGATGACGGCGATCTTGAGGGTGTGCATGTGCACGTTGGGCGTTTCCGAATACAGCAGGAACGCGTCCCACCCACTCAGTCGTTTCACTCGACCTCTCCTGCGCTTCGGTCAGACGCCTGCCGGTCGAACGGTCTAGACGACCTCTTCGACACGCTGCTGGTTCTGGTTCCGGCGAACCTCGTCGAGGAACAACCCTATGGCAGTCGCCATGGACCCGGTGCGAGCACCGTCAGTCATGTCGAAACCGTGTCCGGCGCCGGGTAATTCGATATAACTGACGGTCGATTCCGACACCGCCCGCAGCTCGTGCACGAAGTCCCGCGCCTGGGCCACCGGGATGACGCTGTCGCCACTGCCGTGAATGACCAGGAACGGCGGCGCATCTCGATGCACGCGCGCGATCGGCGAAGCCTGCCGGTAGATCTCGGGATGCTTGTCGATGCGACGCCGAACCACGACGCGCTCCAGGAAGTCGACGAACTCCTCGCGCTCCTTGGTGGACCGGTCCTCCCAGTCGTACCGGCCGTAGATGCCGACGACGGCGTCGACCGAGGTGTCGGAGTCCTCGGGCAGGTCACCCTGCAATTCCGGGTCGTTCGCGGTGAGGCCGGCCAGCGCGGCGAGGTGTCCACCGGCCGAGCCTCCCGAGATCGCGATGAACTCGCGGTCGCCACCGAACTTGTCGACGTTCGCCCGGGCCCACGCGATCGCGGTCTTGACATCCGTGATGTGTTGCGGCCAACGGTGATTGGGCGCCACCCGGTAGTCGATGGACAGACAGACCCAGCCCTGCTCGGCCAGGTGACTCATCAGGGCATAGCCCTGCAACAGCCGGCTGCCGTGCACCCAGGCCCCGCCGGGCAGATAGATCAGCACCGGCGCCGGCTCGTTCGGCAGGTCGTCGGCGCGCCAGACGTCCAGCAGCTGCGACGGGCTGTCGCCGTAGCGCACCGAGGTGCGGTGCACCTGGCGCCGGTGTTCCCGCGCCCGCCAGAACGGTGGCGTGCGCTCCGGGGCCGGCCATTCGATGTCGAGTTCAGCCGGCGGCACAGCCTCGGTCAGCGCCGCCCGGATCACCTCGTTGGTGCAATCGCGCTCCGCTCGCCGGATCTCCGCGACGCTGGGCGTGAACAACGCCTTGGAGGTCGACGCCCAGAAGCTGGGCACGTGCCGCATGCCCCACAGCGTCATCGCGGTGGCCCCGCCGAGCGGCTCGAGGCTCTTGCCGATCACCGGCAACGACGCGGCGGCAGTCGCCATCGCCAGCAGGTGATCGGCGGGCTTGGCTGCCATGAACCAACGGAGCCTGGTCGCAAGCGATGGGCTGTGATCGTGATGATCCGGTCGAGCCGTCATTTCGCGAGCGTACACCTGGCTGACCACGGAGTTTCGGGGCCACGGCAAGTTTGGGGTCACGGTTCGGCGGCTGCCGATTTGTGAGGTGTATCACAGCTGCTCAGGGCCCATTCGAAGTCATACCGTCGTGCTTACAGTCAACCCATGGGCACCTCAGCGCTGGCGATCACCGACGACCACAACGACCTCGCGGACTCGGCCGGCGGACTGCTGCACCGACTCGGCAGCCGGGCCGCCGCCCGCGCCACGCTCGAGGGCGGGCCGTCGCATCCGGCCGGGTTCTGGACCGCCGCGGCCGATCTGGGCTGGCAGGGGCTCGCCATCCCCGAGGCCTACGGCGGCTCCGGATTCGGACTGCCCGAACTGGCGGTGGTGTTGGAGGCGCAGGGCCGCGAACTGTGCCCTGGGCCGTTCTTGCCGACCGTCGCCGCCGCCGTCGTCATCGACCGGTGCGGCACCGATCCGGTGCGCGCCGAGTTGCTGCCCGGGTTGGCAGCCGGCAACACCACCGCGGCGCTCGGTTTGTCGGGCCACATCCACGTCAGCGGCCACACCGTGTTCGGTGTGAGCCCGACGGTGCTCGGCGCTCCCGATGCCGCACTGCTGGTTCTCGTCGCCGGTGACGACGTGGTGATCGTCGACGCGAAAGCCCCCGGCGTCACCGTCACCGCGTTGGAGTCGGTGGACACCACCCGCAGCATCGGCTCCGTCAACCTTGACCAGGCCGAGGCAATAGCCGTCATCCGCGGCGCGGCCCCCAAGGCGCACACGGCTTTTCGCATTCTGGCCGCCGCCGAAGCGGTCGGGATCAGCTGGGCGGCGCTGGACATGGCCGTCGAATACGCCAAGGTGCGTGAACAATTCGGCCGCACCATCGGTACGTTCCAGGCCGTCAAACACCACGCCGCCAACATGCTGGTGGCAGCCGAACTCACCACCGCGGCGGTGTGGGACGCCGCCCGCGCCGACGATCTCGACGACGCCTGGTTCGGCGCGGCCGTGGCCGCCACTCAGGCGATCCACAGCCAGGTCTTCAACGCCGAGAACAACATTCAGCTGCACGGTGGCATCGGCTTCACGTGGGAACACGACGCGCATCTGTACCTGCGCCGCGCCCTGACACTGGCGGCGCTGACCAGCGACGGCGCCGACCCGCTCGCCGATGTGATCGACGGGCAGCGCACCGGCCGGGCCCATGGGGCGTCGTTCGCACTGCCCGAGGAGGCAGCCGAATACCGCACGGCTGCCCGCGATGCCGTCGCCACACTGCAGTCCCTCCCCGAGGACAAGCGGCGGGACTTTCTTGTCGATTCCGGCTACCTCGTGCCGCACTGGCCCAAGCCGTGGGGCCGCGACGCGGGTGTGCTGGAGCAGCTGGCCATCGAGGAGGAGTTCCGCGCTCCAGGGGGCACGAGCGCAGCGAGCGGGGGGAAGAAGCCCGTGGACCGACCCGACCTGGGCATCACTGGCTGGGTGACCCTGACCATCGCGCAGGCCGGCACCGACGAGCAACGTGAGCGCTGGGTCTATCCCGTCCTACGCGGCGAGATCATGTGGTGCCAGCTGTTCTCCGAACCCGAGGCCGGCTCGGACGCGGCTGCCGTGCGCACCAGTGCCAAGAAAGTCGACGGCGGCTGGCTGGTGACGGGCCAGAAGGTGTGGACCAGCCTGGCCCAGTACTGCCAGTGGGGCCTGGCCACCGTCCGCACCGATCCCGACGCGCCCAAGCACGCCGGCGTCACGATGATGGCGATCGATATGAAAGCGCCGGGCGTCACCGTCAACCCCCTCAAGGGACTGACCGGCACTGCCCACTTCAACGAGGTGTTCTTCGACGAGGTGTTCGTCCCCGACGCCGACGTCGTCGGGGACGTCAACAAGGGCTGGCTGGTGGCGCGGGCCACGCTGGGCAACGAGCGGCTGTCCATCGGCGGCGGGTCCGGCGCGCAGTCGGGCTTCAGCGCAGACGATCTGATCGCGCTGCTGGACGCTGCCCCACCGGAGGTGGCCGACGGGCTGCGCGACCGGGCCGGGGCGGTGATCGCCGAGGGGCACACCCTGCGGCTGCTGAACCTGCGCCGGATCAGCCGGGCCATCGCGGGCACCGGGCCGGGCCCCGAGGGCAATGTCACAAAACTCGTGGTGGCCGAGCAGGGGCAGCGCCAGACCGAACTGGGGATGAAGCTGGCCGGCCCCGCGGCCGTGACCGGGCAAACTCCGGCGCTCACCCAGGCCTACCTGGGCTACCGCGCCATGACCATCGCAGGCGGCACTTCGGAGATCACCCGGAACACCATCGCCGAACGGATTCTCGGACTGCCCCGCGACCCTTTGCTCAAGTAGGTCACCACGCATCACGAGTCGGCCCCGACTTGGTAGAGATCGATGCGCCAAACTGCGCCGATCGGTCGGATATGTCACGCTATGGACCGATGAGTCTGCTATCGGTCACGTTCTGGGCGTCGCGCCGCGCTTTGCTAGCGGCTTTGCTGTGCGCCCAGTTGATCGCTGGGTTGGTCGCCGTTACGGCGGTCGGCCCGTCTGCCGGCAGCACAACCGACGACGACCACACCGACACCGTCTTCCGCAGTGCCCATGCCGGCAGCTGCCTGACCTGGCAACCCGAGCCTCCCCAACGGCCCGCGTTCGTGCAGTGCAACAGCCCGCACCTGTTCGAGGTCGTGAACTCCTTGAGCGGTGATGCAGGCGACGCCGACATCGAAACCTGCGCGGTGTCGGGGCGCCGCTACCTCGGATCGCACTACGACCCGAACGGCCGGTTCGCGTACGGCCTGCTGCGATCGGCCGATTCCGGGTCCGGTCCCCGACTGTCACTGTGCGGATTGCAGCTGCCCGGCCCGAACGGCCAGCAGCTGCCGTTTCGCGGGCTGGTCGCCGAACAGGATCAGTCGCGCGTCTGGCCGCCCGGCACCTGTTTGGGTGCCGACATGAAGGGCGGGCAGGCGGGCCTGGTGCCAGTGGACTGCGCCGAGCCGCATTCGGTCGAGGCTGTCGGCCCCGTCGACCTCAGCGCGCACTTCCACGACGGCCCGGCGCCGTCGGACACCGAGCAGGAGGCGGTACTGCGGCCGGCATGCATGACGATGACCACCGCGTACCTGGCGCCAAAGACGTTGTACGCCAGCGATCTGACCCTGAACTACCGGCCCATCGGCCCGTCCAGCTGGTCCGCAGGCAGCCACCAGGCGCTGTGCGCACTGGCCTCACGGACGCCGGGCCCGCTGACCGGCAGCGTGAAGTCCCCGGGGGGTGCGTCCGCAGTGCCCGCTGCCGTGACCCCGCGCCCCGTGGCACTGCCGAGTCCCGTCACGACGGCCACGACCGTCGCCCCGACGAGCAACGCCCCGACCACCGCCGCGGCTCCGGTGGCAGCCCCGAGTGCGGCGTCGTCCGCATCGTCATCGTCATCGGCGTCGTCATCGGCCGCGTCGTCATCGCCCTCGTCGGTGGCCCAAACATCCGAGGCGCCAAGCTCTTCCGTCACCGACACCACGGTGCCACCGGCCGCACCGGCCTCACCGGTCGACAACCCCGCGCACGTACCGCAGGCTCCCCCGGCCGAACCCGCACCGCCCGCCGACCCGGCCGGGCCGTCGCATGTGCTCGAGATCCCGGGCATGGCCCCGATTACCTTCCCCTGGGCGCCGCCGCCGCTGTAACCCCTTCGCCGAAGGTGAACTTGATCGCGAAAAATCGGCGAAAAGTCGCCATCTTCTTCACGTTCGGCGGCTAACGGACCGCAGCCTCCAGGTCCGTCAGCGAGTCCTCGAGGTGGCCGAGGAGCCGCTGCAGGTGCGGCACGCTGTGCCGGCAGCCGACCAGCCCGAAGTCGAGGTTGCCGCCGTTGTTGACCAGCGTGATGTTCAGCGCCTGGCCATCCAGAGCGATGGACAGCGGGTAGTTGCCGTCGAGGCGCGCGCCCTTCCAGTACATCGGCACCCGGGGGCCCGGCACGTTCGAGATGACGATGTTGAACGGCGGCGGGGTGGCGTCGACGAAGCCGGGCACGGTGGACAGCGCGATCGGCGACAACAGCAGCGCTGACAGGGCCATGGACTCCGTCTTCGACAGCCCGGCGAACACCTGCTTGTTGCCGCGCATCGAATCGGCGATGGTCTGCAACCGCGTCGCGGGGTCCTTGACGTCGGTGGCCAGGTTGCACAAGATCGCGCCGACCTGGTTGCCACCCGCGTCGGCGTCAGCCTCGGACCGCAGGCTCACCGGGACCATCGCGATCAGCGGCGCGTCGGGCAGGGCGCTGTGCTCGAGCAGGTAGGCGCGTAGCGCTCCGGAGCACATGGCGAGCACGACGTCGTTGACCGTGACGGCGCCGGCGGCCTGCTTGACGGCCTTGATGCGGTCGATCGACCAGGACTGCGCCGCCACCCGTCGGGCACCGCCGATCTTGACGTTGAACATGGTCTTCGGCGCGCTGAACGTCCTGGTCAGGTTCTGCTCGAGCAGGGCCACGCGCGCCACCCGGAACGTCGACGGTGCGAGACCGACTGCCGCGCCCACCGTTTCCAACGCCGAGCCCACCAACGACGAGCTCGTCTTCGGCGTGCGCTTGCGCGATGGCAGATCCCACGGCACCCGCACCTCCAGCTCGGCCGGGTCATCGGACAGCGTGCGCATCGCCATCCGCAACGCGGACACCCCGTCGAGCAGCGCATGGTGAGCCTTCGAATAGACCGCGAACCGGCCGTCCTCCAGACCTTCCACCAGGTAGGTCTCCCACAACGGACGGTGCCGGTCCAGCAGGGTGGTGTGCAGCCGAGAGGTCAGCTCCAGCAGTTCGCGAATTCGACCCGGGGAGGGCAGCGCCGAGCGACGCACGTGGTATTCGGCGTCGACTTCGTCGTCATAGGCCCAACCAAAGCTGGCGATGCCGCCGAGAAACCGCGCCGGGCGTTTGCGGTAGGTGGGGTTGAAGTTGGTGTGCGCCAACATGTCCCGGTACAGGTCGGGCACGAACTCCGGGCCCGCCCCCTCCGGCGGGGTGAAGAGCTGCAGGCCGCCCACGTGCATCGGATGCTCGCGCGATTCGCCGAGCAGGAACAAGGCATCGGTTGGCGACATGATCTCCACCCGCCAAGTAAACGCGATTGGGCGGGCGGTGACCAGGTTGTCGCGTCAGGGCTGGCGTTCTCCCGGTGGTGGCGGGTTGGCGACCACCGGGAACTGCCCGGTGAAGCCCTGCCGCTGCTTGGCGATCGCGTACACCCGGCCGCGCGCGACGAACCAGCCGATGATGAGCGCCGGGATGATCAGCAGCAGCGTCGCCACCGTCCAGGTGCCCACGGGTTTGTCGAACGCCATGAGCACCAGCACCCCGGCCAGGAAGGCCAGCGTCAGGTATCCGGTGTACGGCGCCCCCCACATCCGGAATGCGGGCCGCTCCATCTCGCCGCGCTGGGACCACCGGAACAGCTGCAGCTGGCAGATGACGATGGTGGCCCACGACGCGATGATGCCGAGCGCGGCCATGTTCAGCACGATCTCGAACGCCTGGGCCGGCACCACACCGTTGAGCACGACGCCGAGTAGGCCGATGCTGGCCGTCAAACAGATACCGCCATACGGCACACCGCGTTTCGACATGACACCGGTGAACTTCGGCGCACTGCCGTTCATCGCCATGGAGCGCAGGATGCGGCCCGTGGAGTACAGCCCCGCGTTGAGGCTGGAGAACGCCGCGGTGAGGACGACGACGTTCATGACGGTCCCGGCGCCCGCGAAGCCGATCTTGGAGAAGAACGTGACGAAGGGGCTCTCACCGGCCTTGTACGCGGTGTACGGCAGCAGCAGCCCGAGCAGGACCAATGATCCGACGTAGAACAGCGCGATGCGGAAGATCACCGAGTTGATGGCCCGCGGCATGATCTTGTGCGGTTCGGCCGTCTCACCCGCCGCGGTGCCGACGAGTTCGACTGCGGCGTAAGCGAAGACGACGCCCGAGGTCACCACCACAAGAGGCAGGAGGCCACTCGGGAACAAGCCACCGGTGTCGGCGATGACGCTGACACCCGTGGTCTGCCCGTCGATCTTGAAGCGACCGACCAGGAACACGGCGCCGACTACCAGGAACGTCACCAGCGCAACGACTTTGATCAAGGCGGCCCAGAATTCGAGCTCGCCGAACAACGTCACCGAGATCAGGTTCATGCCCATCACGATGGCCAGTGCGATGAGCGCGATCAGCCACTGCGGGATGGCGCCGAAGGCCGACCAGTAGTGGAAGTACGTGGCGATGGCGGTCGAGTCGACGATCGACGTCATGGCCCAGTTGAGGAAGTACATCCAGCCGGCGACGTAAGCGGCCTTCTCGCCGAGGAATTCGCGCGCGTACGACACAAAGGAACCCGACGACGGCCGGTGCAGCACCAGTTCCCCGAGCGCCCGCAGGATGAGGAAGACGAAACCGCCGCACACGAGGTAGACGAGGAACAGGCCCGGCCCGGCGTTGTGGAGCCGGCCGCCGGCGCCGAGGAACAGGCCGGTGCCGATGGCGCCGCCGATCGCGATCATCTGCAGCTGGCGTGGTTTGAGGGTGTGGTGGTAGCCCGCGTCTTCGGCCGTCAGACCGGGTGGCTCGACATGCGTATGCGGCGTGGAAGTCATAGCGTTTCAGTGAACACTGATGCACAGTTTCGCGCAGGGCAACCAGTTTCCTGTGTGTGAACGCGCCGGTGCGGCCTGGTTCAGTAATGTCGGTCACATGCCGGGCCGCTCCCAGACAGTCGACTTCCACCCCGAGCTGGCGCGCGCCGCGCGGTTCATGCCACGCAATCCGGTCACGCCGTGGAACATCCGGGCTGTTCGCTGGCTCACCCACCTGCAGGAACGCCGCACCCCCGAGGGCGTCGAGGTGCTGACACTGCCGTCGGGCGTCGGGATCCGTCTGCACCGTCCACGGGCCGGAACCGGCCACGGCGGCGCACTGCTATGGATCCACGGCGGCGGCTACCTCATCGGCAGCCCGGCGCAGGACGACGCGTTGTGCCGGCGTTTCGCCGACGAACTGGGCATCACGGTGGCCGCGGTGAAATACCGGTTGGCACCCGACAATCCGTATCCGGCCGGGCTCGAGGACTGCTACACCGCGCTGCGCTGGCTGGTCGAGCTGCCTGCCGTGGATCCGACGCGAGTGGCCGTCGGCGGTGCGAGCGCGGGCGGCGGACTGACCGCGGCACTGGCCCAGCTGGCCTATGACCGCGGGGAGATTCCCCTGGCGGCACAGCTGCTGGTGTACCCCATGATCGACGACCGGTCGGGCAGCCGGCCCGGATTGGACCATCCGGGCCACCGGTTGTGGACCCAGAAGTCGAACCGCTTCGGCTGGCGTGCGTACCTCGGTGGCGCGGATCCCACGGTGGCCGTCCCCGCCCGGCGCACTGATCTGTCCGGCCTGCCGCCGGCCTGGGTCGGAGTCGGGACCTTCGACGTCTTCCACGACGAGGACGTCGATTACGCCGAGCGGTTGCGCGCCGCGGGCGTCCCGTGCGAGCTGGAAGTGGTGCCGGGTGCGTACCACGGCTTCGACGGCGTCGCCGCCAAGACCCAGGTGGCCCGCGACTTCTTTGCCAGTCAGGTGGAGTTCCTGCGGCCGCGGCTGAACCCCGCCGCCACCGACTAGGCCCGTCGGCTAACTCCTCGGCCCCTCGGGCCACCACACGGCTGCCGCAACCCCGGTGCGGCACTGCCGATCCCGCGGCGCAGCCCTGGCGGGAACGTGATCTTCGTTACTTAGCTTAATCTATCTAACTATTGTTTACGCAGGTCAAACCTGCTTTTCAAGAAATTAGCCCATCAAATAAACGCTTGCGGGGAAGCATTTCGGGGCGCATGGTTGTTGAACAGACCAACGACCACTTCGGTCTGATCTTCGCCAGAGAAGAGGCACGGCAATGACCACCCTGACCCATCAGACGTCTGAAAACATCGGCCCCCTGCGGCAGCTGTTCCGGCGTTCCACCGCTGTGGTGGTGCTGACGGCGGCAGGTTTGGGCGTGGCTGGATACATGGCCCTCGGCATGCTGCAGGACAAGCCGGCCGACCCGGTACTGCCAGCGTTCTCCGCGGTGCCGGTTCCGTCAGCCCCGGACATGGACAAGCTGCAGAACCTGGGCCAGCTCGCCGCCATCGTGCAGAGCCAGCCGGCGCCGCAGGCACACCCGGCCCGCTAGACCCCGACAAACCGATCTGAGCCTGAGCCGCCCTCGATTGCGAGGGCGGCTCAGTTTTTTTCGTGGCTATTGAGTGGCGTGCGCCTTGCCGACCGGCGTCCGGTTGGCCAGGTTCTTGGCCACCTCTTCGTGCCACAGGTCGTTGGCATGAGTGGTGTCGACTTCCTGCTCGAACCGGGCCACCATGTCCGGCTTGATGTCGGCGACGTCGACGTAGAACTGCTCGTACCAGCGGCGATGCTGATACACCGGGCCGTCTTCCTCGGTCAGCAGCGGATTCTCGATGCGGGTCTTGTTCTTCCAGATCTCGACGTCCTCCATGAAGCCGTCACCGAAACTGCGGCTCAGCGCCGCCGCCAGCTTCTCTGTCTTCTCGGCCGGCAGGGCCGGGTGGTTCTGCACCGCGACGCCCCACTGCAGCACGAACGAATCGTGAGTGACCGGGTAGTGGCAGTTGATCAGCGCGATCTCCACCGTGAAATCCGGAGCGAGGTCGTTGTGCAGCCAGTTGATCATGTACGCCGGCCCGAAATACGTAGCCTCCGACCGCAGGTAGGTCCCGTCCCACAGCTCGCGCGTCGCGTAATCCGGCCGCGGCTTGGACTCCATGAACTGACTGGCGGTGTGGCCCTCGATGACGTTCTTGAAGTACGTCGGGTAGGCGTGGTGGATGTAGAAGAAATGCGCCATGTCGACGTTGTTGTCGACGATCTCGCGGCAGTGTGATCCCTCGATCAGCAGCGAGTTCCACTGCCACGGCGACCACTGACCCTCCTCATAGCCCTCGATGGTCGGCGGCGTCAGCTCCGGCCCCGGCGTCGAGCCCTCGGGGTCGTGCCAGACCAGCAGCTGCCCGTTGACCTCGGCGGTCTGCCAGGCGCGGGTGCGCGCCAGCCGTGGGGTGCGCTTGGCGTAGGGCACCAGCTGGCACTTGCCGTCGCCGCCCCAGCGCCAGTCGTGGAACGGGCACGCGACGGCGTCACCCTTGATGGTGCCCTGGGACAGGTCACCACCCATATGGCGGCAGTAGCCGTCCAGGATCTTCAGGTCACCTTTCGAGTCCGCGAACACCACCAACTTGGTGCCGAAGGCCTGTATCGGGTGCGGCTTGCCGTCGCGGAACGACTCGGCCAATCCGATGCAGTGCCAGCCGCGCGCGAACCGGGTCATCTCGACACCCGCGTCGATGTGCCGGACCTCAGTCTCAATCATGTTGTGTCCCTTCCGAATTCGCCGAGCCCTGGAGTAACCGGGATTCTTACGAAGCCTCTCGCTTGACCATATCGAGCACGGCCAGGTGAGAGAAGACCATGCTGGTGCCGATCGGGTTGCCGCCGCCCGGGTAGGCGTAGCCGCTCGGCGCGGCCATGGTGTTGCCCGCCGCGTACAACCCGGCGATCGGGTTGCCGGCGGTGTCGAGCACCTGGCCGGTGGTGTCGGTGCGCAAGCCGCCCTTGGTGCCCAGGTCGGAGACGCCGAACTTGGCCGCGTGGAACGGCGCCCTGTCGATCCGGACCATCGGGCAGGCACCCCCGGAGAAGGCGCGGTCGTAGGCCTCCTCGCCGCGGCCGAAGTCCGGGTCGGAGCCGGCATCGGCGTATTCGTTGAACTGCTTGACCGTTGCGGCCAGTTGGCCGGCGGGAACGCCGATCTTGGCGGCCAGCTCCTCCAGGGTGTCGGCGGTGTGCCACAGCCCGGCGTCGACATACTTCTCGGTCTCCACCATCGACACGTTGGTCGCCTTGATCGGAGGGACTCCGTGATCGGTGTCGTCATAGATCATCCAGAACGGCAGCGTCATCTCGCCCTTGCCCATCCGGTCCACGACGACACGGCCGATGCGGTCGTACGCCGCGGACTCGTTGACGAACCGTTTGCCGTCCCGGTCGACGAAGATGCCACCGGTGAACCACAGCGCGAACGCGCTGCGGCCGTCCGGGTGGGTCAGACCGGGCGACCACCAGGCCTGCTCCATCAGGTCGGTGTCGGCGCCGACGGCGATGCCGGCCTCATGCGCCTGACCCAGATTTCCCCAGGGCCCCATGGTGTCTCGCGCCTCGCCGGGCACGCCGTACTTCTGGCGCAGCTCGTCGTTACCCTCGAAGCCGCCGGCCGCGAGCAGCACACCCTTGCGCGCTTTGATGGCCTTACGGACCCCGCCGCTCTCGACGACCGCACCTACGACGGCACCGTCCTCGGTGACGAGCTCGACGAGCGTCGTGTTGAGTTGCGTTGCGGCCGAGGGATATTGCTTCAGCGCGACCAGGAACCGTGCGATCAGCGCCCGGCCGCCGATGAAATAGTCGCCGGGCTGCGGAACGCCGAGCCGGTCGTTGTCGAGCGGACCCCGCACCAATTCCTTGAACTCAGGGGCTTTTTCGACCTTCAGCGGACGCGCCGCAACGTGCCGCTGACCGTCCAACCGGGCCTTGGGCATCTTCCCGAAATAGTCGGGCCAGGGCAGCATGTCGAACTTGATGTTCGGATCGGCTTCCAGGTACTCCATCAGTGGAGCCCCGCTGCGGACGTAGGTGTCCTGCAGTTCGCGCGGCGTCCGGTCCCCGACGACGGCGTGGTAGTACTCCAGCGCGTCCTCGATGGTGTCGTCGGTCCCGGCCCGCTGCAGCACGGGATTGCAGGGAAACCACACGCCGCCGCCGCCCGAGTAGGCGGTGGTGCCACCGAACTTGTCGGTGGCCTCGACCAGCAGTACCTCGAGTCCCTCGCGCGCGGCGGTGTAGGCGCCGGTGACGCCACCGCCACCAGAGCCCGCCACCAGCACGTCAACCGTCGCGTCCCAGTCCGTCATGCCCAAAATCTCCCACCTGGTGTCAGAGGTATCGCTGTCGTCCGTACTGCGTGAACTCATCGTCCAACGCGCGCTTCGCATCGTCGGTCATGGGCTGGTAATCCGGTATCCCCCGACCCGCCCAGTGGTACACCAGTTCGTCGGTATGCCACTTGTCTGCCTGCAACTCGCGCTTGAGCACCTTGTTGGAGCCGGTGACCGGCAGCGACACCGAGACCCGCAGGAACCGCGGGATGCCCTTGCGGCCCAGGTCGTCCTGGTCGTTCAGGTACTTCACGAACGTGTCGACGTCGAACCGGATCGGATCGGCCACCTCCATGGCCGCCATCACCTGATCACCCGAGCGCGGGTCCGGCACCGCGTACACCCCGGCGGCGATGACCTCGGGATGCCGCCGCAGGACGCGCTCGATGGACAGCGCCGAGGTGTTCTCGCCGTCGACCCGAATCCAGTCCCCGCGGCGGCCGGCGAAGTAGATGAATCCGTTCTCATCGAGATAGCCCAGGTCGCCCGTCCAGTACCAGCCGTTCCGGATGCGGTCGGCGTCGGCGGCGTCGTTCTTGTAGTAACCCTCGAACTTCTTGGTGCCGAGCTTGTCGACGATCTCGCCGACGGCGTCGTCGGGGTTGAGGATGCGGCCGTGCCGGTCCAAAACCGCTGGGACGCACTCGATCATGGTGTCGGGGTTGACGATCGCCACCCCGGGATGGGCTGGGCGGCCGAGCGCGCCCGCGGGCTGGTCGGGGTCGAGCACGACAACGCTGCCGCCCTCGCTGGAGCCGTATCCCTCGAACAACTCCGCGCCGAAGCGGCGCTTGAAGTAGGCCTGGTCTTCCGGTGAGGCCTCGGTGCCGAACCCGCGGCCCAGCTGGTTGTCGGCGTCGTCCGGCAGCTCCGGGGTGGCCAGCAGGTAGCCGAGTGCCTTGCCCACGTAGGTGAAGAAGGTCGCGCCGAAGAAGCGGACATCGGGCAGGAATCCGGACGCCGAGAAGCTCGGGGTCAGGCACACCGTCGCGCCGACGGCCAGCGCGGGGGCCCACAGCGCCATGATGGCGTTGCCGTGGAACAGCGGCATGCAGCAGTAGTCGATGTCGTCGCGGACGTGGTGGAACTTCTCCACCGCCGAGTAGGCGATCCAAGCCAGGCGACCCTGGCTGCACTTGACGGCCTTTGACGCGCCGGTGGTGCCGGACGTGAACAGCAGCAGCATCAGCGTTTCGGCACCGACGCCCGGCGCCGCTGCGATTTGTGCACGGTCCGGTCCGGTGAGCGCACCTTTTCGTGCACAAATCGCGTCTTGGTAGGCCGGGTCGTCGATGACCAGGATGCGCTCGGGCGTCAGGCCGAGGTCAAGGCATGAAAGCCGTTCGCGCCCAGCCGAATCGGTGACGATCAGCTGACAATCGGCATGTCGGACCTCGCCGGCCAGCTCCTTGTTGCCGCGCGTCGGGTTGATGCCCACGATCGTGGCCCCGGACAGCGCGGCAGCCCCCAACCAGAAGATGAAGTCGGGCACGTTGTCCAGCAGCACGCCGATGTGAAACGGACCGTCGTTGCGTAGCTCGGCGGCCAGCGCGCCGCGGGCCGCCGACTCACGGACCACCTCGTCCCACGTCCAGTCCTGGTCGCCGGTGCGCAGTCCCAGCCGCTGGTCGCCGAGGCGGTCGAGTAGCAGGGTCGCGACGTCTTGACGCTGATCAGGCATGGGCTTCGGCCTTCATGTGCTCGAGGACGACGCCCAGCACCTGGCGGTGCCGCTCGTTGGTGGTGGCAGCAAGGCGTTCCGCCACTGGAGCCCAGGTTCCGGTGGGGTCGATGATCGCCATGCGGGTACTCCTCGAGTCGGTGCCTGAGCGTGACTGTTCAGCGCGTGAGGCAATCATCACGAACCCGACCACCCTGGGTCATCCGACATACGTCGGCACATCCGCGAAAATTGTCCGACGATCGTCGGGTTAGTCCGCCAGCTCCGCCGACGACAGCGTGATCCGGCGGATCATCAGGACCAGAGTCGCCGAGAACCGGTCCAGCGGATCGTCCATATCCCAGCCCAGCTGCGATTCGATGTGCGCCAGCCGCGCCGCGACCGTGCTGTGGTGCACGTGCAGTTCCTCGGCGGTCCGCCGCAGGGACCCGAACACGCAGAACGCCTCCGCGGTCTCCACCTGCAGCCGGCCCGCGGGGGTCGCCGCGATCTCGTTGATCCGGGTCAGCGCGTGACTGCCTCGGGTGGCTTCGGGCGGCAGCTCTGCCAGCAGCTCCAGGGCGCTCAACCGCTCGTAGGCAACGGCGCGCCGGCCGAAGCCGGTCGACGACGCGAACCGCAATGCCCGCAGGGCCTGACCCCATGACGTGGGTGCGGCGAAGGCTCCGCAAGCCGCCCCGAGGCCGACCCAGGGTCCGCGGTCGGCGCCATCGGCCAGCGGCGCGGGGAACGCGGTGACGATGGCCTGGTCCAGCTCGTCGGACAGGGTGCGCGAGTCGGTCCGGCCCTGGCACACGACCGCCGTCGCGGTGCCTAGGTCGGCGGTCCGCACCGAGAGCGAGGTCAGGGCCGAAGTGATGACCCGCAAGGCTTCGGGCGACGACTGCGCGGACACCGCAAGCACCCGGACCTCGCGGGACTCGTCGAAGCCCAGCAGCCTGATGGCCCGCGCCCGGTCCTCGGGGCGTTCGCGGCTCGACAGCACCACCTCGACCAGGGCCGGATCGCCGAAACTTGGCGGCACCCGGGCACTGACGGCCCCCAGCGTGTGCCGCACCCGGTCGAGCAGGACGCCGTCCAGCGGATGGGCCGCGGCGTCACGCTCCAGCCACACCTCCGGCTCCGAACCGTCCCAGCGCACCTGCACGGGACAGCCGGCCACGGCCCGGGCCGCCTCCAGCACCGCGTCGACACCCGTGGCGTCCAGATCGTCGAAAAAGCGAACGAGCCGCAGCACCGACTCCGGATCGCTGCCCAGCTCGGACAACCGCAACGCGCTCACTCCGCCATTCTGGCAACGCTCAAAAAAGCAGGACGCTGAACCGCCAGTCCAGCACTTGCCGACCGGGGCCGTCGGCCTCGACCGCGAACACCAGCGACCGCAGATCCAGCGTGCCTCCGCGGCCCGACGGTGACCCGTGGGCCGCTTCGATGTGCAGCTCGCTGTACAGGGTGTCGCCCTCATGGACGGGCCCGGTGTGGTCGCAGGACTCCCAGCCGAGGACGGTGACGATGTTCGGCAGCAGCCTGGTGGCCTGGGCCAGCGCCAGGCCGATGGTATGGCCGCCGTACACCAGGCGGCTGCCGGCTATCCGCGAATCGTGATGTGTTGCTGCGATATTGAGCGTCAGCCTGGCCAACTCCGGCGCGCTGCTGACGACATCGGCAGTGCTGGTCAGCACGTGGCCGGCGAGCTCCGGATCGAAATTCGAGCCGGGCACCGCCGAGCGCCAGGCGTCGGCATTCCATTCCGCGGCCGGGTCCGGGAGGCCCCGCACCGCAGTGCCGATGGTGCTGAGGTCGTCGGCATGGCCCGTATCTTCTGCGTCGTCGCGCAGCGGCAGCATGGCGCACCGGTGGAAGTCGAGTACCGTGCGGCCGTTCTGGTCGATGGTGATCATGCGCAGGGCGGCCAACCCCGTGCGCGGCCTTCCTGGTTTCGCTGAATTCTGTTTGAGTCCAACGACTTCAGTGCGCGTGGTGATGCTGTCGCCGATGTGCGGGAAGCGGTGGAAGCGCAGGCCGCGGTAGAACAGATTCGCTTTGACCCGTTGCGTCGCCAGGGTGGACTGCCCGATCGCGACGTCGCACACGAGCGCTGGATGCGCCAGCGCCCGCGCCGATCCGGTAACGGCCGTCGACAATCCGGCGTCCAACGGCAGCCGCATGCGGTCACCGAGGATCGCTTGGTGCACCGCTGCCGCACCGCCGGTGAGCGTCATGGCCGGCGCCCAGTCGAAGACCTCGCCCACGCTGAGGTCCTCGAAAAATGGCCCGCCTGGCACCGTTCGACCGTGTGAAGTCACAGCGGGAATGCTGGCACCCACGTCTGACACCTGTCCATGAGACGGCACAGATGGATACCGAACCGAACCCTTGCCGATAAGTCGTGCGTCCCGGTAGCCCGCGTCAGACGGGGGAGGCCGCGTACTTCTCGATCAGCGATTGCTTGTACAGCTTGCCCGTGTCGGTGCGCGGCAACTGCTCCTCGAACGAGATGGACCGCGGGCACTTGTAGTGCGTCAGCCGGTCCCGCAGCCAGGCCAGCAGCTCCGTGCCGAACTCCTCGGTGCCGTCGGCCGGATCCACGGTCTGCACAACCGCTTTCACGCTCTGGCCCATCTCGGCATCCGGAATGCCGAATACGGCGGCGTCCATCACCTTGGGATGGGTGACGAGGACGTTCTCCGCTTCCTGCGGATAGATGTTCACGCCGCCACTGATGATCATGTGGTGCCGGCGGTCGGTGAGGTAGAGGTAGCCGTCGTCGTCGAGGTACCCGATGTCGCCGACGGTGGCCCAGCCGTGCTTATCCCTTGAGGCCGCGGTCTTTTCGGCGTCATCCAGGTACTCGAAGGTGTTCCCACCCTCGAAATAGATTTCGCCGGGCACGCCCTGTGGCTGCTCGTTGCCCTCCTCGTCGAGGATGTGCAGGACGCCCAGCATCGGCTTGCCGACCGATCCGGGGTGCGTCAGCCAGTCCTCGGCGGTGATGAGGGTGGAGCCAATGGCTTCGGACGACGCGTAGTACTCATCGACGATAGGGCCCCACCAGTCGATCATCTGTTTCTTGATCTCCACGGGGCACGGGGCTGCCGCGTGCATGACGCGCTTGAGCGACGACAGGTCGTACGCATCCCGCACCTCCTGAGGAAGTTTCAGCATCCGGGTGAACATGACGGGCACGAACTGGCCGTGCGTGATGCCGTGGCGCGCGATGGCGTCCAGACAGCCCTCGGCGTCGAACTTCTCCATCACGACGGTCGTGACGCCCTCGGCCTGAATTTGCATCGACCACACCGACGGTGCCGTGTGATACAGCGGCGCCGGGCTCAGGTAGACCGCGTCCTTGGGGAGCCAGAAGCTCATCAGCATCTTCATCAGGCCGGGCACCTCGGCCGGCGGCAGGTGCGTCAGCTCGCGCTTGATGCCCTTCGGACGGCCCGTCGTGCCCGAGGAGTACTGCAGCAGGTCGCCTTCGATCTCGTCATCGATCGGGGTATCCGGATGGGCGGCAACGCATTCCGGGTAGGTATCCCAACCGGGCAGAGCGCCGTCGGCGATCATCAGCAGCTTGGGCAGTCCGGCCGTGAGGTGTTCGGCCAGGCCCGCGCAGGTGTCACTCAGGGCCGCCGAGCCGATAACCGCGGTCGCTCCGCTGTTCTCGATGATGTACGCAGCCTCGGCCGGCGTCAGGTGGATGTTGATCGGCACGTAGTACAGACCGCTGCGCCGCGCGCCCCACATCGCGGCGTGCATGTGCTCGTTGTTCTCCATGACGATGGCAACGACGTCGCCCTCGACCAATCCGTTGGCCCGGAAATGGTGCGCCAGGCGGTTCGCCCGGGCCTCCAGCTCGTCGAACGTCACCACCGTGCCGGACGGGTGCAAGATGACGGCCGGTTTTCCATTGCCCACGTGCTGGCGAATCTGCATGACGGCACTCTACGACAGAGAACTTGACACCTGTCAAGAGAGGCTGCCGAGTTACTACCGAGTCACTACCGACAATTCCCGGCCATCGAACCTCACCCCGTCGTCGTCATCGTCGCCGCCACTGAATGGCGCCCGCAGCGTCGCGGCGACATGACGACGGTTGATGACCAGGCCCACGACCGTCAGCGCACCGTAGACCCCGCACAGCACCAGCCTGCCGGCGGTAGAGGTGATCGGGAACTGCACCACGAACAGAGCCAGCAGCAGCCACGCCGTCGCCCGATGGAACCGCAGCGACAGGATCAGCGCGACGCCCATCATGGTCTGGGTGGCCGTCAGCAGCACTTCCTCGATCTGCCGGCCGTCGAGCACGAGCTCGGTTCCGCCGCCGCCGGCCAGGTAGGCGATGGGCAGCGAGCCCATCAGCAGCGTCCACTGGTTGACCTTGGACGAGATGAGCGTCGCGATAGCCGCGGTGCTCTTGCCGCGCGCGGCGAAGATGGTCGCGATGATGAACTCCGGCGCCTCCGAGGCCAGCGGCGCCAGCCACTGCACCAGCAGGAAGCGGTCGACGCCCAGTTCGGCACCGGCGTCGATCAGGCTGTTCGCGAACGGCTCGGCGCACATCAGGATCACGGCACCGGACAGCAGGAACAGCGCCACGACCGTGATCCTGCGCGCCCTGTCCGGCAGCGCGCCGATGGCCGCAGCGGCGCCGACGAGGTCAGGCTCTTCGGCGTCACCACGGGTGAGTTTGTAGAGGTAGAAGCCGAACCAGGCCAGCATCGCGACACCCAGCACCAGGTGGATGCGGCCGGTCGCCGGAATGATGAACGCGACGAGTCCGGCGATGAGCAGGAAGCCCAGCTCGACCCGGTTGCCCGGTTCCAGCGCCAGCACCCGTTTGCTGCTCTGGTCCGCCGACATCTTCTGCGCGACGTACAGCCCGACGATCACCACGATCGGCCAGCCGATACCCATGAGCAGCCGGTTGGAGCCGGTCATGTTGGCGGCGGCGTACTGGACGTATTCGGCGTTGTGGCCGGCGACGTAGGCGTAGTAGAGGTCGACGGCGTATTCGGGCAGCACCGCGATGAGGGCCAAGACGGCGATGGCGAGGCCACCGGACACGTCAACCTGCGCCGCTTCGGCGGCCCAGGCCAGCACGAAGCTGGCGGCGACGACAGCCGCACCGAAGGCCAGCAGCGAGACGACGGGGTTGGGGTGGATACCCGTGAGGCGCAGCGCCGCCGCCGGAGCGACGAACACCGCGGCCAGCAGCAGGGATCGCACAAGCGGCCGACGCGTGGTCGGTCCGGCTGATCGAGTGCTGGTCACGCTGGAGACGATAACGCCCGAAAGTGACGCCAGCAACTTAGCCGTGGCTACGAATTAGCTGCGACCTCGATGCTGAATTTGCTGGTCAGTGTCATAAATATTTCAAGTTCGGGTACCCTAATTTGATTGTATGGCTAACCATGACCCCGGGCGCGGAGGGGCCGTCGACTATACGTCGCTCGCGAGCGTCGAAAGCCGCCGCGAGTGCATCGAACTTCGCTGAGCCTGACCACCGGGCGATTCTCGCCGCGGATTTCCGCAGCCAGGTCAGGCTCGAGCGCCCCTCGCCGCGGGACGCTCTCGCAAATACACAAAACCCCCGATCTCCTGGGAGACGGGGGTTGTGTGTTTGTGCGAGGAGAGCCCTAGCTCTCTTCGGCCAAGCGGTGCTTGAGGGCGTCGAACTCGTCCTTGATGCCGGTCGGCAGCTTCTCGCCGACGAACTCGAACCACTCTTCGATCAGCGGCAGCTCATTGCGCCACTCATCGACGTTGACGGCCAGCGCCTCGTCGACATCGGCGGCGTCCACGTCCAGGCCGGCCAGATCCAGGTCGGCGGCGGTCGGCACGATACCGATCGGGGTGCTCTTACCCTCGGCCTGGTGCTCGATGCGCTCGATGGCCCACTTCAGCACCCGGCTGTTCTCGCCGAAGCCCGGCCACAGGAAGCGGCCGTCGTCGCCACGGCGGAACCAGTTGACGAAGAAGATCTTCGGCATCTTGGACTCGTCGGCGTTCTTGCCGATGTTGATCCAGTGCTGGAAGTAGTCACCGACGTGGTAGCCGAGGAACGGCAGCATGGCCATCGGGTCGCGGCGGACGGTACCGACCTTGCCCTCGGCGGCGGCGGTCTGCTCGGAGCCCAGGGTGGCGCCGATGAAGACACCGTGCTGCCAGTCGCGGGCCTGCGTGACCAGCGGCACCGTGGTCTTGCGACGGCCGCCGAACAGGATCGCCGAGATCGGCACACCCTGCGGGTCGTCCCACTCCGGGGCCACCGACGGGCACTGCGAGATCGGGGTGCAGTAGCGCGAGTTCGGGTGCGCCGCCTTGGTCTCGGTCTCCCGCAGGATCCAGTCCTGGCCCTTCCAGTCGATCAGGTGCTCCGGTTCGCCCTCCAGGCCCTCCCACCAGACGTCGCCGTCGTCGGTCTTGGCGACGTTGGTGAAGACGGTGTTGCCGGCGGCGATGGTCTTCATGGCGTTCGGGTTCGACGACCAGTTGGTGCCCGGCGCGACGCCGAAGAAGCCGAACTCAGGGTTGACGGCGTACAGCCGGCCGTCCTTGCCGAACCGCATCCAGGCGATGTCGTCACCGACGGTCTCGGCGCGCCAGCCCGGGATGGTGGGCTGCAGCATCGCGAGGTTGGTCTTACCGCAGGCCGACGGGAACGCCGCGGCGATGTAGTAGGCCTTGTTCTCCGGGGAGATCAGCTTGAGGATCAGCATGTGCTCGGCGAGCCAGCCCTCGTCGTGCGCCATGGCCGAGGCGATGCGCAGCGAGTAGCACTTCTTACCCAGCAGCGCGTTGCCGCCATAGCCCGAGCCGTAGCTCATGATCTCGCGGGTCTCGGGGAAGTGGGTGATGTACTTGGTCTCGTTGCAGGGCCACGGCACATCCTGCTGCCCCGGCTCCAGCGGCGCACCGATGGAGTGCAGCGCCTTGACGAAGAAGCCGTCGTCGCCGATCTTCTCCAGCGCCGCCGCACCCATGCGGGTCATGGTGCGCATCGAGACCACGACGTACTCCGAGTCGGTGATCTCGACACCGAGCTTGGGGTCCTCGGCGTCCAGCGGGCCCATGCAGAACGGGACGACCCACATGGTGCGGCCGCGCATGCTGCCGCGGTACAGGTCGGCCATGATGGCGCGCATCTCGGCCGGGGCCATCCAGTTGTTGGTGGGGCCGGCGTCCTCTTCACGCTCCGAGCAGATGAAGGTGCGCGACTCGACACGGGCGACGTCCGACGGATCCGACAGCGCGAGATAGGAATTCGGCTGCTTGTCTTCGTTCAGCTTCTGGAAGGTGCCGGCCGCGACGAGGTGGGCGGCGAGGCGGTCGTACTCCTCGGCCGAGCCATCGGCGAACATGACCCGGTCGGGCTGAGTCAGCTCCGCAACCTCACGAACCCAGGCGAGCAGCCCGGCGTGATTGGTTGGAGCGGCGTCGAGACCGGGAATGGTCGCTGAGGTCATCAAATTCTCCTGCTCGCAAATCGCAGCTATACCTCTTTAGAGGTTAACGTGAGTGACATACAAGTGGACAATCGGGCTGCTGTCCGATCTCTCACAAGAACGATTCAGAAAGACCGATAACCGGTCCGCGAATCCGCTGGTACCACCAGCCGGGGCCCATGGCGGAAGAGTTACCCGTCAGTAGCGCGGTGGGGCCGCTCGACACAATTCCCAAATCGCTCAATTTTTCGTTTTGTGATGTGCCGATGCCATACCTGCCTGCGCCTCCAGTAATCGGTATCCGAGTTCCTCTTCACACGCCTGCCGCGCCGCCGCGACGGCCGTGCCGACCCACCGTTCCAGCACGGCCCGCCGATGCAGACGGGAGCGGACGCCGATGACCGCCACGGTCAGCGCCAGGCCCAGCACCAGTCCCAGTGCCCCGCCGACCGCCTCGGGCACCCCGGTCAGCCCGGCGGCCACTCTGGCCAGCCCCATTGCCACACCCAGGCCGAAACCCGCGCCAAGCACGATGCCCAACCACATCTCGTCCGGCCGCTGGGTCAGCACCGGCGCGGTGATGCCAGGCCGCGGCCACCGTTCGGGAGGCCGGGGAACGCCCAGTGCCGTTGCGGTCCGACCGCGCACGTCGTCGGCCGCCGCCGCCAATCGGTCACGGACTTCGGCCTCGAAACCCGCGGCCCCATCCCGGCCCGAGGGCACCCGGGTGAGCAGGTCGGCGCGCAGGTCGGTGAACCGCCTGCGGGCGTCCCGGACCAGCTCCAGCCGAATCCGCTGCAGCTCCAGGCGGGACGTCACCCGCCGCGGGCCGGACTGGGCGAACAGCCGCAGCGAGCCGCGGCTGAGGTCTGCGGCGCAGCGACGGTGCAGGTCGTCGGTGGCGCGACGGCCGTAGCGGCGCCAGTGCACGGCCCGCCGCAGATGTGCCTCGGCGTCCATACCGCGGTCGACGACGAGACCGTCGGCTTCCAGCACCGCTGTCGCCGCAGCGGTGACCAGGGCCGCGGTCGTATCGGATGCCAACCACCGCGACACGCGGTCGTCGTCCGATTCTGTTGCGGCCAAAGAGATTTCAGCCAGAGCCGCACGAATCGCCCGATACTCGCCGGCAGCGTCATCGGTGTCGGGACCGGGGACGGCGCGCACCAGCTCCGGCACCTCGGCCGTCAATCCCTCCAACGCAGCCGTGAAGCGCTGCCAAACGTCCCCTGACACCATGTCCCCCGATGCCATCGTCGCACCTCGGCGCGGGTACGCCTGACGCCGATTTCAGGCAACTGTTGAGTATCAATCTGCACCGCGATGCGGGCTCTCACAGCCAAATGAGAGACCATGGACAGATGTATGCCCAGCGCGAGGACACCGGGGCGAGCGAAGCGACGGGGGAAGACGACGCTGCCTCGTCGGCCAGCGCCCCAGCGGCCGAATCCACCGCCGCCCCCGCCCACCAGCACCGGCGCGTCACCAGCTTCCGGTCCCGCCGGTCGGCACTGTCGACCGGTCAGCAGAGCACCTGGGACCGCCGCTGGCCTGAGCTGGGCAAAGTCGCCCGGTCCGAAGACGGCGAACCCGCTCCGCTGATCGACACCACCGCCTGGTTCGGCCGCACCGCGCCGGTCGTGCTGGAGATCGGCAGCGGCACCGGCATCTCGACGCTGGCCATGGCGCAGGAGGAACCGCACCTGGACGTCATCGCCGTCGAGGTCTACCGCAAGGGCATGGCCCAACTGCTCGGCGGCGTCGACCGGGCGGGTCTGACGAATGTGAGATTCGTTCGCGGTGACGGCGTCGACGTGCTGGAACACATGATCGCGCCGGGCACCCTGACGGCGGTCCGCGTGTTCTTCCCCGATCCCTGGCCCAAGGCCCGCCACCACAAGCGCCGGCTGCTGCAGTCCGAGACGGTGGCCTTGATCTCCAGCCGCCTGAAACCCGGCGGCATCCTGCACGCGGCCACCGACCACGCGGACTACGCCGTGCAGATCGCCGAGGTGGGCGACGCCGAGCCAACGCTGCGCCGCACGTCAGTCGACGCAAACCTGCCGATCTCGGTGCAGCGGCCCACCACCAAATATGAGGCGCGGGGCATGCGGATGGGCAGCCCCATCACCGAGCTCATCTGGGAAAGGCTCTAGGTGACCACCACCACTGAGGCCTTTCCACAGGCCGCACCGCAAGCCATCCCCCAGGCCAAGCCCTACCCGTCGGCCCCGCCGCCGGGTCCGCGCCCGCACCGCGTACTGCTCGTCTGGGACGCGCCGAACCTGGACATGGGTCTCGGGTCGATCCTCGGCGGCCGTCCGACGGCCGCACACCGGCCGCGATTCGACGCGCTGGGCCGGTGGCTGCTGGCCCGCACCAGCGAGATCGCGGCCAGCCGGCGGCCCGACCAGGCGCCGGTGTCCCTCGAACCCGAAGCGACCGTCTTCACCAACATCGCCCCGGGTAGCGCCGATGTCGTGCGGCCGTGGGTGGAGGCACTGCGCAACGTGGGTTTCGCGGTGTTCGCCAAGCCGAAGACGGATGACGACAGTGATGTTGATAGCGACATGCTGGCGCACATCGCGCTGCGCCGCAGCGAGGGTCTGGCCGGCATCTATGTGGCCTCGGCGGACGGCCAGGCCTTCCGTCAACCGCTGGAAGACATCGCCCACGACGGCACCCCCGCGACCGTTGTCGGATTTCGCGAACATGCCAGTTGGGCGTTAGCGTCGGATACCTTGGACTTCGTCGACCTTGAGGACATCCCTGGTGTCTTCCGGGAGCCGTTGCCGCGAATCGGCCTGGATTCGCTGCCTGATCAGGGCGCGTGGCTGCAGCCCTTCCGGCCGTTGTCCGCGCTGCTGAGCTCGCGCGTTTAGGAAAAACTGCAGATGACGTGTGCGGTGGCCAAAAATGGCAACCTCTTAGAGAGTGCCTTTGAGCAGGACTTTATGCAGATAATCGTGAGGAGCTGACGTGTTCGCCTGGTGGGGTCGAACGGTGTACCGATTCCGATACATAGTGATCGGCGTCATGGTCGCACTGTGCCTGGGTGGCGCCGTATACGGGTCCAGCCTGGGCGAGCATGTCACGCAAAGTGGCTTCTACAACGAAGGCAGCGAGTCCGTCGCCGCTTCGGTGCTCGGTGACGAGGTCTACGGCCGCGACCGGACCAGCCTGGTGGTGGCGATCCTGACGCCGCCCGACGACAAGAAGATCACCGACCCGGCCTGGCAGAAGAGGGTCAGCGGTGAACTGGATACCTTCGTCAACGACCACAAGGACAAGGTCGTCGCCTGGGTCGGCTGGCTGAAGGCCCCCAGCGACGGACTGAAGAAGATGACGACGCAGGACATGCGGCACACCTTCATCACCGTCCCGCTCAAGGGCGACAACGACGACGCGATCCTGAAGAACTATCAGGCCGTCGCCCCCGACCTGCAGAAGGTCAACGGCGGCAACATCAAGCTCGCCGGCATGGAGCCGCTGGCCAGCGAGCTGACCGGCACCATCGGCACCGACCAGAAGCGCGCCGAGCTCGCCATCGTGCCGCTCGTCGCCGTCGTGCTGTTCTTCGTCTTCGGTGGCGCCGTGGCCGCCGCGCTGCCCGCCATCATCGGTGGTCTGACCATCGGCGGCGCGCTCGGCATCCTGCGCCTCACCGCGGAATTCGGGCCCGTCCACTTCTTCGCCCAGCCCGTGGTGACGATGATGGGCTTCGGTATCGCCATCGACTACGGCCTGTTCATCGTGAGCCGGTTCCGAGAGGAGCTCGCCGAAGGCTACGACGTCGAGGCCGCGGTACGAAGATCCGTCATGACCTCGGGCCGGACCGTGGCGTTCTCCGCCGTGATCATCGTCGCGTCCTCGCTGCCGCTGCTGCTGATCCCACTGGGCTTCCTGCGGTCCATCACGTACGCGATCATCGCGTCGGTCCTGTTGGCCGCCTTCCTGTCGAACACCGTGCTGCCTGCGGTACTGGGCATCCTCGGCACCAACGTCGACGCGCTGGGAGTGCGCACCCTGCTGAAGGTGCCGTTCCTGGCCAACTGGCCGTTCTCCCGCCGAATCATCGACTGGTTCGCCGAGAAGACGCAGAAGACCAAGACCCGCGAAGAAGTTGAAAAGGGCTTCTGGGGCAAGTTGGTCAACGTCGTGATGAAACGGCCGCTGGCGTTCGCCGTGCCGATCACCGTCGGCATGATCCTGCTGGTCATCCCGCTGGGTCAGCTGGCGCTCGCCGGTATCAGCGAAAAGTACCTGCCGCCGGACAACGCGGTCCGTACGTCGCAGGAAGAGTTCGACAAGCTCTTCCCGGGCTTCCGCACCAATGCCCTGACCCTCGTGGTCAAGACCGACAACGGCCAGCCGGTCACCGATCAGCAGATCGCCCAGGTGCGGGCCAATGCCGGAACCATCAGCGGGTTCGTGATGCCGGACGACAACGACAAGTCGAAGATGTGGGCCGAGCGGACCTACCAGGAGGGCGGCACCAAGAACCCGTCCGTCCGGGTGCTGTCCAACGGTCTCGTCAACAGCGGTGACGCCGCCGAGAAGATCAACGAGCTACGCGCCCTGCAGGAGCCGCACGGCATCACCGTGATGGTCGGCGGTACTCCGGCACTGGAGCAGGACAGCATCAGCACGCTGTTCGACAAGCTCCCGTTGATGGGGTTGATCCTGGTGATCACCACGACCCTGCTGATGTTCCTGGCGTTCGGTTCGCTGGTATTGCCCATCAAGGCCGCCCTGATGAGCATGCTGACCCTTGGCTCGACGATGGGCATCCTGACCTGGATGTTCGTCGAGGCCGGGCACGGTTCCGGACTGATGAACTACACGCCGCAGCCGCTGATGGCGCCGATGATCGGCCTGATCATCGCGGTGATCTGGGGTCTGTCCACCGACTACGAGGTGTTCCTGGTGTCCCGCATGGTGGAGGCCCGCGAGCGCGGCATGTCCACCGCCGAGGCCATCCGGATCGGTACCGCCACGACCGGCCGCCTGATCACCGGCGCGGCGCTGGTGCTGGCCGTCGTCGTCGGCGCGTTCGCGTTCTCCGACCTGGTGATGATGAAGTACCTGGCCTTCGGCCTGCTGATGGCGCTGCTGCTCGACGCCACCGTCATCCGGATGTTCCTGGTGCCGGCCGTCATGAAGCTGCTCGGCGACGACTGCTGGTGGGCGCCGCTGTGGATGAAACGCATCCAGGTCAAGTTGGGTCTCGGCGAGACCGAGCTGCCCGACGAGCGCAAGCGTCCCACGGTTCGCGAACCCGAGGACCCGCGCGCATTGGTCGGATCCGGTGCTCCGGTCCGTCCGCCGCACGATCCGACGCATCCGGCCGCCGGCCAGCGCGCCGTCCCGACCCGGATCGTCCCGGGTCAGCCGCAGCCGCCGAGCCAGGCTCCGACCAACCGCATGCCGAGCGCTCCGCCGCAGTCCCCGGCTCCGCAGGCCCCGGCCGCGCCGCCGGCTCCGTCTGCCGAGCCTGCGACCACCCGGTTCAGCGCCGCCCGGGGCGCCTTCCGCAACGTGGTGTCGAACGTGACCCGCGCCGTCACCCCGCAGAACGGGGAGCCGACGCCGCCCGCCACCGCCGTCGGCGACGCGGCGACCACCGCGTTCCGTCAGGCCGACCCCGCCACCACCGCGTTCCGTGCGCCGGGCGGTGTCGAGCGACCCGCCGACACGGGCCACGACGGCAATCGGGAGATCGAGTCGTGGCTGGGGCAGCTACGGGGCAACATCAGCGCCTCGGGGCCGCAGATCCAGACCCCGTCAGACGCGCCGGGCGAGGGCAACGAGCCGACCACGGCGTTCCGCGCCCAGCCGGCCGATGCCCCGGAGGCCACCGAGAAGATCGACACCGAGCAGACCCAGCGTCGCGGTACCGGCGGCGGGGTCAGCGCTGCGGATCTGCTGCGCCGGGAGGGCCGTCTGTAGCAGGCGGCGTGCCCTCCTGCGACACCGCCGCGGCGGCGACGGAACCGGCTTCGGCGAGTAGCTCAGCTTCCTCGGCGTCCGGATCGCTGGCCACCAGTACCCGGATGGCGCTGTTGAGGAAAGCGACGATGGGTACCGCGATCAGCGCGCCGATGATGCCGGCCATGACGCCGCCACCGGCGATGGCCAGCACGACGGCGAGCGGGTGGACGGACACCGCGCGGCCCATCACGATCGGTTGCAGCACATGGGCTTCCAACTGTTGGACCGCGATGATCAGGCCGAGCGCGATCAGCGCGTAGATCCAGCCCTTGGCGATCAGGGCCACCACCACAGCCACGAAACCGGTCAGCACGGCACCGACCAGCGGCACGAACGCGCCCAGGAACACCAGTGACGCCAGCGGGAGCGCCAGCGGCACGCCCATGATCGCCAGCCCCGTGCCGATGCCGACGGCGTCGACCATCGCCACCACGAACGTCGCGCGGACGTACCCGATGAGGGAGCCGAACCCCGCCCGGCCGGCGTCGCGCACGCGGTCCCGGACCGAGGCCGGGAAGATCCTCGTGACGAATTCGTAGATGTCGCGCCCGCCGTGCAGCAGGAAGATCAGGGTGAAAAGGGTGAGCAACAGGCCGGTGATGATCTCGGTCAGCGCGCCGGCAGTGGAGAACACCCCGCTGGTGAGCTTGGACTGATTGTTCTTCAGGGCGTCGATGGCGGTTTGGCCGACGCTGTTGATCTGCTCGCTGCTCAGATGCAGGATCGGGCCTTCGGTCAACCATTTGCGGGCGCCGTCGATACTTCGGGTGACCTGCTCCACGAGCGCCGGAGCACCATCGATGAACTGGGAGACGACGAACGTCAGGATGCCGCCCATCACCACGATGGAGCTCAACAGCATGACCGCGACGGCCGCACCGCGCGCCAGTCCGCGCCGGGCCAACAAATCGACGGCGGGCAACAGGAACGCCGTCGCCAGGGTGGCCAGCAGCACCGGTACCACGATGACTTCGAGCTTGGTCACCACCCACAACGCGGCGAGCACCGCACCGAAGATCGCCAGCAATCGCCATGACCAGGCTGCGGCCTTGCGTACCACCGGATCGACCGCTTCGTGGGCATGCGACATGGGCGCCAGCGTAGCGCCGACGGATGACGCCACGAGGTTGTTGCAAGATGCTTACCGCACACGGCGAGCCGCCCGCGACACGCCGGATACGCTAAGCGGGTGTCGAACGAGGCTGCGCCAGGCCCAATGGCGGCCCACCGTCGCGGCCCCTGGATCGCTTGCCGTCGCGGTGAGGCCCGCCCGCAGGCGGTTCGGGTGCGCGGCAAGTACTGGTGGCTGCGCTGGGTGCTGATCGGCATCGCCGTGACCGTGCTGACCATCGAGGTCGTGATGGTGTGGGAGCAGCTGGCCAAAGCGTGGCTCAGCCTGCTGTCGGCCGCGTGGTGGTGGGTTGCCGCGGCGGCCGTCGCGGCGCTGGCCTCCATGCACAGCTTCGCGCAGATTCAGCGCACTCTGCTCCGGTCGGCCGGCGTGCAGGTCAAGCAGTGGCGGTCCGAAGCCGCGTTCTACGCCGGCAACGCGTTGTCCACCACGCTGCCCGGCGGCCCGGTGCTCTCGGCCACCTTCGTGTACCGCCAGCAGCGGCTGTGGGGCGCCTCGCCATTGGTGGCGTCATGGCAGCTGGTGATGTCCGGGGCGCTGCAGGTGGTCGGGCTGGCCCTGCTGGGGCTGGGCGGCGCGGTCCTGCTCGGCGCGAGCAAGAACCCTCTGTCGCTGATCTTCACCATCGGCGGTTTCGCGGTACTGCTGGTGCTGGCCCAGACCGTCGCGGCCAACCCGCAGCAGATCGACGGCATCGGCGTCCGGTTGCTGTCGTGGTTCAACTCGTTGCGCGGCAAGCCGGCCGAGACCGGGCTGGACGGCTGGCGCCGCACCCTGGGTCAGCTGGAGTCGGTCAGCCTGAGCCGACGGACGCTGACGGTCGCGTTCAGCTGGTCGCTGTTCAACTGGGTCGCCGACGTCGCGTGTCTGGCCTGCGCGGCCTACGCCACGGGCGGGCATCCGTCGCTGGCGGGCCTGACCGTCGCCTACGCCGCCGCCCGCGCGGTCGGAGCCATTCCGCTCATGCCGGGCGGGCTGCTGGTGGTCGAGGCGGTGCTGGTGCCCGGCCTGGTGTCCAGCGGTATGACGCTCGCGGCCGCCATCTCGACCATGCTGATCTATCGCCTGGTCAGCTGGATCTTCATCTCGGCGATCGGCTGGGTGGTGTTCTTCATCCTGTTCCGCACCGAGAAGGACTTCGATCCGGACACTACCGGTACCTCTTCCAGCGCCACGGACATCCGCGGTTCGGCACCCGACCCCGAGACGCCGCATGACATCGGCTAGCCGGCTGGCGGCGGCGCTCGTCCTCGCCGCTGCCCTGACGTCGTGCACGCCGGCACCGAAATCGGTTCAACCGTCCTCTCCCCCAACTAGTTCCACTGGTTCCGCGGAGCCGATCGTCACGCCTGTGTTGGCCGACGTCGTCGCCGCACCCGTCCCGGTTCCGGCCACCGACGGCCGTGTCCACCTCGCGTACGAGCTGCTGCTCACCAACACCTCGCCCGAGACGGTGACGGTGGACTCGGTTGCCGTCATGGGTCCGGCCGGGCCGCTGCTGCAACTGTCCGGCGCCGGTCTTGTCTACTGGACCCGGACCATGGGCACCCGGATCAGCACCAACGATCTGGGCCCCGGGCAGCGGTCCATCGTGTGGCTGGACGTCAGCCTGACCGCGGGAAGCACCGTGCCCCAGCAGCTTTCACACCGCGTGGTGGTCAAGGTACCCAAACCGATGCCGCCGCTCGTGCCGCCGGTGGTGACCGAGAACGTCGCGCCGGTGACGGTGTCCGACCACAAGCCCGTCGTACTCGAACCGCCGCTGCGCGGCCCCGGCTGGCTCGACGGCAACAGCTGCTGCGACATGACGCCGCACCGCATGGCCCTCAACCCCATCGATGGAAAGCTCTGGGCCGCAGAACGATACGCCATCGATTACGAGCAGCTACAGCCAGACGGGCGGCTGTTCACCGGCGACGGCGCGAAGAACACCAGTTACGCCTACTTCGGGGCCGACGTGCACGCGGTGGCCGCGGGCCCCGTAGTGGCGGTACTCGACGGTCTGCCGGAACAGGTGCCCGGCCAGAATCCGACCGGCCTGACGCTGGCCCAATACGGCGGCAATCACGTCGTGCAGGACATCGGGAACGGCAACTACGCGTTCTACGCGCATCTGCAGACCGGGAGTGTCAAGGTCAAACCGGGCGATCAGCTGAACACCGGCCAGGTACTCGGACACGTTGGCAATACCGGCAATTCGACCGGGCCGCATCTACATTTCCACGTGATGAGCACACCGGATCCCTTGCGCTCCGACGGCCTGCCGTTCGTCTACCGCTCGTTCAAGCTCACTGGACGCCTGATCAGCATGGCGGCCGGTGACGCCCTGGAGACCGGCGCCCCCGCCCGGCTGGACCCCGGCTTCACTCCCCGAGACGAAAACAATGTCAGCCCACTGAATCTGGACGTGATGACCTATGACAATTGAGCAGACCACCGGAACCCGCAGCGCCGCACTGGCTTTCCTCGCCGACGTGGTGTGCGTGGTGATCTTCTGCACCATCGGCCGACGCAGCCACGCTGAAGGCGTCACGCTCACGGGCGTGGCGCACACGAGCTGGCCGTTCCTGACCGGGACCGTGGCGGGCTGGGCACTGTCGCGGGGCTGGCGTCGCCCGACAGCGCTGAACCCGACCGGATTGACGGTCTGGGTCAGCACCGTCGTGATCGGCATGCTGTTACGCAAGGCCTCGGCTCAGGGCGTCGCGGTCAGCTTTGTGATCGTCGCGTCGACCGTCACGGGCATCCTGCTGCTGGGCTGGCGCGGCGCAGCTCGCCTCTTCAAGTGATTTGTGCACGAAAGTCCGCGGCGGCCGCGGGTTTTCGTGCACAGATCACTTACGGATGCCGCAGCGGTCGCGGATGTCCTTCAGCGGCTGCCGGATGCCCTGCAGCTCGGCCTTGGTCTGCGGGTTATCGGCCAGGTACTGCTTCACCTTGGCGTGCGCCTGATCCCTCGACAGGCCGCGGAGGCCGCTGAAGAAGTCGTTCACATCCGGGTGGGTGAACAGGTAGGCGGAGGTCGAGGCGTCGACGCCCGCGCGGACGCCGGCCAGGTCCGCGGCGGTGCAGTTGGGCGGTGCGTCGTCGGCGAGGGCCGACGGGACGGCACCGAAAAGCATGCTGCCGGCGACCGCGCCGGCGCCGATGAAGCCGGCAACAGCGCGTCGCTTGGCCAGAGCGGTGAGCATCATGTAGTCAAACCCCTTCGTCGAGAACCCCGGTAGCGGAACCCCACGGGGCTACCGGCCCCTCAAAGATAAGCAGAAAGAGCTGATAACCGCCTGGCGTTGCGCTCAGCGCGCGGCGGGTTGCGTCGCCGCTACGGCCTGCGCCGCCGGAATGGACCCCGTCGCCGTCGTCACGCCGGGCAGGCTGGGCGTGAACGGCGCGCTTCCAGGCGCGCTGCCGGGCACGCTCGGCATCGCGGGCAGCGCGGCCGGCAGACCGCTACCCTGCTGTGCCGACTGCATCAGCCCCATCAGCTGCGGCAGCGTCAACGGCAGCTTGCACTGCGAGGACAGCGTCACCAGCGGCGCCTGCAAGTTCTGCAGCGCGGCGCCCTCCTGCGGGTTGGCGTCGAAGTACGTCTTGAGCGCTGCCAACGACTGCGGGCCGGGCTGCTGCTGCGAGATGGTCGTCAAGGTTTGGTTCGCCGTCGGGTGCGCATCCAGATAGGTGCCGGTCGACGTGGCCACCATGCCGATGGTCTTGGCAACCTGGCTGGCCGCGCACGGATCCTGGCCCGCACCCGCCGACGGGGCGCCGAACGACGTCACCACAACACCGCCGAGCGCAGTTACAGCGAATACCCCGGCAAGCCCGCGGCGGGCCGTCACGATGGTCGTTTTCATGGCACAACTCCTCACGGTTTACCGGCCATCGACGGCCGCGTAAACACTCGGCAAACACTGATTTCCCGGGACTGCGCCGCACGACGTGCCGGACCTCACCCGGGATTCGGCTCTTGCCATCTTGCCATCGCCGCCGGGCCGGCGCCCAATCCACACAGCAAACATCCAGGTCAACGACCAGTTGCCGCCAGCCCCGCAAACCCACGAACTGCCGTCGACGGGGTTGCTGGCCGCCCCGGCCGCCGCCCGGTTGCAGTTGGGTCAAGGTTCCGCCCCTGGCGCCCCAACGGCGCTCGCGGGCCGGTCACCCTACCCCATACTGAGGTAGGGTCGGCGGCACGCAACGCCGATCAAAAAGACTCCGGTGGCAACCGGGACGACCGCAGGAAGAGGGTTCGCCATCCAGCAGTTGATGATGCGGCTGAGCGCTCTGCTTCGGCGTTGGCGCTGGGCGGTTTTCGCCACCTGGCTGCTGCTCATGGTGCCGTCTCTATATCTCGCGGCGACTCAGTCCAGCAACCTCAGCGGCGGCGGGTTCGACGTCGCCGGTTCCCAGTCTCTGCACGTCCAGTACGAGCTCGAGGACCACTTCCCCGACGAGGGCGCCTCACCGCTGGCCTTGGTCGCGGCCCCGACCGCGGGCGCGTCGCAGGAAGACATGGCGGCGGCGGTCGACGAGCTGAGACGCATCGCGGCGGGCGTCTCCAACGTCAAGGTCGTGCCCGACCCCACGCAGGCGGAGCCGCAGGCCGGCAAACCCTACGTCGTGACGCTGCGCCTCGACTTCAACAACAGCGGCGCCGTCGACATCGCCAAGAAGCTGCGCAAGGCCGTCGGCGTCGAAGGCGGCAAAGCCGGCCAGACGGCGGACGGCAAGGTCCGGCTGTACGTCATCGGTCAGGGCGCACTCGGTGCGGCTGCCAGCGAGACCACCAAGCACGACGTCGCCGAAGCCGAGAAGTGGAACCTGCCGATCGTCCTGATCGTGCTGCTGGCGGTGTTCGGGTCGCTCGCGGCCGCGGCCATGCCGATGATGCTCGGCGTGTGCACGGTGATCGTGACGATGGGCGTGGTCTACCTCCTGTCCATCTGGGTCACCATGAGTGTCTTCGTGACGACGACGCTCTCGATGTTCGGCATCGCGCTGGCCGTCGACTATTCGCTGTTCATCCTCATGCGCTTCCGCGAGGAACTACGGGCCGGCCGCGACCCGGAACAGGCCGTCGACGCGTCGATGGCGACCTCGGGTCTGGCGGTGCTGCTGTCCGGACTGACGGTGATCGCCTCGATCACCGGCATCTATCTGATCGGCACGCCGGTGCTGTCGTCCATGGCCACCGGCGCCATCCTGGCCGTGGCCGTCGCGGTCCTGACCTCGACGACCCTGATTCCCGCAGTGCTGGCCACGTTCGGCAAGCGCGTCGCCAAACGCTCGTCGTGGCTGCACGTCACGCGCCGCCCCGACGCCACGCAGTCCCCGTTCTGGACGCAATGGACCGAACGCACCATGCGGCGCCCGTGGCTGTCGGCGCTGCTGGCCGCCGTCTTCCTGATCGCCCTGGCGGCACCCTCGTTCGGCATGCAGCTGGGCAACAGCATGCTGCGTCAGTTCCAGCCGTCCCACGAAATCCGGGCCGGGGTGGCCGCCGCCGCGGAAGCCCTGGGCCCGGGCGCGCTCGGACCGATCCGGGTGCTGGTGACGTTCCCCGAGGCGACGGCGTCCGACCCGCAGAACACCGCGACGCTCGACGCCCTGCACCAGAACATGACGCAGGCACCGGACGTGTCCCAGGTGGCCCCGCCGGTGTTCAGCAATGACAACCGCAGCGCCCTGTTCTCGATCGTCCTGCGGGTCGACCCCGAGGACCTCGTCGCGCGTGACTCCATCACCTGGCTACGACAACACCTGCCGAACGTCGCCGGCCCCAACGTCGCGATCGCGGTGGGCGGGCCCACGGCGCTGATCATGGACTTCGACCACCGGGTCGCCGACACCGAGATCCTGGTGTTCGTCTTCGTGTCGCTGATCGCGTTCGTGATGCTGCTGATCTCGATCCGCTCGGTCGTGCTGGCGATCAAGGGCGTCCTGATGACCGTGCTGTCTGTGGCCGCGGCCTACGGCAGCCTGGTGATCGTCTTCGAGTGGGGCTGGTTCCAGGCGCTCGGGTTCAAACCTCTGGAATCACTGGACACCACCATTCCGCCGCTGGTGCTGGCGATGACGTTCGGCCTGTCCATGGACTACGAGATCTTCCTGCTGACGCGCATCCGGGAACGGTTCCTGCAGACCGGCAACACCCGCGACGCCGTCGCCTACGGCGTCAGCACCAGCGCCCGCACCATCACCAGCGCCGCACTGATCATGATCGCCGTGTTCATCGGGTTCGCGTTCGCCGGCATGCCGCTGGTGGCCCAGATGGGTGTGGCGTGCGCCGTCGCCATCGCGGTCGACGCGACGGTGGTGCGGCTGGTCCTGGTGCCCGCGCTGATGGCGATGTTCGACCAGTGGAACTGGTGGCTGCCCAAGTGGCTGGACCGTCTGCTGCCGTCGGTGGATTTCGAGAAGCCGCTGCCCGCCTCCGACACCGGCAGCCTGGTCATCATCCCCGACGACATCTCCGCGCTGGGCCCCTCGGGCGCCGAACTGCGCAGCGTCGTCAAGTCCGCTGCAAAGTTGAAAAACCTTGCCGCACAGACGGTTACGGTTCCCGATCCGCTGGCCTTCAGCGGCTGCAGCGGCGCCGACGCCGACGAGCAGGAGTACGCGCCACGGGCCGTGCCACGGCGCATCGCGGCGGCCCCGCCGCGCAAAGACCGGCCGCGCGCCGGGCTGGCGCTGCTGCGGCGCGCGCACGGCCAGTCCCGGTCCGCGGCGGACAACCCCGACGTGCACCCGGTCACCATGTGGGGCGGACGGCTGTCGGTTGCCCTCGACGCCCTGTCGCTCAGCGAGACCGACGGCCCGGCCATCGAGCGCCTCAGCCCGGTGGAAACCACGACGGTGCTGCTGCCCACCGGCGACCGGCTGGAAATCCCGACGGGCGCCGAAACGCTGCGGTTGAAGGGCTACCTGATCATGTCCCGGGGCAGCGTCCGGGACTACGCCGACTTCGTCGACCTGGTGTCTTGCATGGACATCCGGACCGCGGCCGCGGTTCTAGCCGGCATTGACGGGTATTACTGTGGGGAACGGTCGAAGAACCAGTGGGTGGCCACCCAGTTGGTCCGCAGGTTGGCCGACCCGCACCCGTTCGACGACCAGGAAACAGCAGATTGGCCCGAAGTCAAGCAGCGTTGTTTGGCGGTGGCGGTGGCCATGTTGGAGGAGGCGAGGTGACGTTGACATCCGAAGTGAGGGACACCCCTTCTGGTGCCGACGATTCCGGTGACGCCACCGTAGCCGGCAGCAACGGTGCACCCACCGTCGCGTTTCCGGCGCAGGCTCCCGGTGAGAAGCCCGTCGAGTTCTGGTCGACGTCAGCCATCCGCGCCGCGTTGGAGAACGACGATCTGGCGGTGTGGCAGCGCATCGTCGCGGCCATCAAACGGGACCCCTTCGGCCGCACGGCCCGCCAGGTCGAGGAGATTCTCGCGACCACCAATCCGTACGGCATCTCCAAGGCACTGTCCGAGGTGCTGGCCCGCGCCCGCACCCAACTCGAGGCCAACGAATGCGCCGAGGTGGCCCGTCAGATCCGGCTGTTGATGGAGCGCTCCGGCCTCAGTGAGACCGAGTTTGCGTCCCGCATCGGGGTTGGTGCCCAAGAACTTTCGACGTACGTGGCCGGTACCACCAGCCCGTCGGCCGCGCTGCTGGTGCGCATGCGGCGGCTCTCGGACCGGTTCGCCCGGATGCGTTCCGCCCGCTCTTGAACAAGCGCCCTAACGCGATGCGAGCGGGGTCACGTCCATGACCAGCCAGTGTCCGTCCTGCTTGGTCAGCGTGACCCGCAGTCCCAGCACCGTCGCCTGCTGAGGTTTGTTGGGGATGTTCTGGGTGGCCCGCATGACCACCGCGACACTGGCGAAGTTCGGGCCGATGGTCTCGATGCCGGCCGAGATGGTGCTGGCCTGCCCGGCCACCCCACGGCTGGTCAGGTCCTTGGCGACAGCGTTGAACTCGTTGCGGTAGGCCTCCGCGCGCTGCGGCGCCATCAACGACGTGGCCCGGTCGATCGACACGTTCGGTGCGCCGGGCGTGAACGTTGCCGACGCTTCCGCGACGCTGCTGGCGATGCCGACCACCGTCGACATGTCGTGGTCGGTGGTGCGGTCCGGCACCGTCCACTTGGTGTAGCCCACGATCGCCGCCGCAGCCACGGCGACCGTCGTCAGCCCCACGACCGCGAACCGCAACCTGGGCGCGTCGTCGTCGGTGCCCATGGTGACGCCGTCGCGGCGGAACAGCACGAAATTCACCACCGCCGCCTGTAGCACCAGCAGCCCGAGAATGGTGCCCACCACGACCCACCACAGCGGCCGATCCAGCGCCAGCCCGATGTAGACCAGGCTCGCCAGCACCGCGAGCGGCGCCAGGATGTCAAAGACCAGGACGCGCCACGCGTTCCTCATCGCAGCGACTCCAATCGCGAGATCAGCATCTTGCCGCCGACGTCGGACACCCCGAGTCGCAGCCGCCAGCGCACGGTTGTCGGCTTGGCGCCGGCGTTCTGGCTCACGGACGTCGCGATCACCAGCACCGTCGTCGTGTCCGAGGAGATGGCCGCCAGCTCCGGCTGGACCGGCGGTTTGCCCTGATCCCCCGGCGGGTTGTGATGCAGCGTCTCCAGCGCGACGGACTCGATCTGCCCGCTGGTCTGGCTCTGCAGCTTCTGAACCAGCTGGGTGAAGGGTGCGACCGTGGCATCGAAGTCCGCGTTGAGCTGGCCGACCGTGCCCTCGTGCAGCTTCGGCACGTTGACCGTGACGTTGTCCTTGGTCATGTTGATCAGCAGGCCGGCCCACTCGGCGGCGGCTTTCATCGCCTGCGCCTCGTGTGCGCGCTCCGCGTCATTGGCGCGGTGGCCCAGCCAGACCCAGCCCGCCACGACGACCGCAACCACAGCAAGGACGCCCAGCACCGCCGAGGCGATGCCGTAGGGGCTGAAGATTCGATCAGCCTGATCGCTCGGCGCGCTGTCCGTGGCGGCGGGCTTCGCATCGGGCTTGGCAGCACCGGCCGCGCCGGTCGTTGCGGTGTCTTTCGCCGTGTCTTTTTCGGCAGACTCTTCGCTGCGCTCGTCGGGCATGGGCGTGAGGCTACCCGCAGCGCCCACCGGCACTGCAGCGGCGATGGCAGGATGGCGAGGTGACTCTCGAAGCTACCTCTCCCCGATCAGGTATCGACCTGAGCTACCTCGACACCGACGCCCGACCCCAGGATGACCTGTTCGGTCACGTCAACGGCCGCTGGCTCACCGACTACGACATCCCGGCCGACCGGGCCACCGACGGCGCCTTCCGGCTGCTGGCCGACCGCGCCGAGAAACAGGTGCGCGACCTGATCACCAACGCAGCCGGCGCCCCGAATACCGATGCCCAGCGCATCGGCGACCTCTACGCCAGCTTCATGGATACCGAGCGGGTGAACGCCGTCGGCCTGGCGCCGCTGCTGGCGGAGCTGGGTCTCGTCGCCGACGCCGCTACCCCTGAAGCCCTGGCGGCCGTGCTGGGCGCGCTGCAGCGCACCGGCGTCGGCGGTGGCGCGGGCGCGTACGTCGACACTGATTCCAAGGACTCGACGCGGTACCTGCTGCACTTCACGCAGTCCGGCCTGGGCCTGCCCGACGAGTCCTACTACCGCGAGCCGGCACACGCCGCGGTGCTGGCCGCCTATCCGCACCACATCGCCCGGATGTTGGGGTTGGCCTTCGGAGATGACGCGGGCGACCACCTTTCAACGTCCGCCCGCATCGTCGCCCTGGAGACCAAACTGGCTGCGGCGCACTGGGATGTGGTGAAGCGCCGCGATGCGGACCTGAGTTACAACCTGCGCCGGTTCAGCGATCTGGCCGACGAGGCGCCCGGCTTCGACTGGGCGGGCTGGCTGTCAGCGGTTGGCGCGTCGGCCGATGTGGTCACGGAAGTCGTTGTGCGACAACCGGACTTCCTGGCCGCGTTCGCGGCACTGTGGGCGTCCGAGCCGCTCGAGGACTGGAAGGCCTGGCTGAGCTGGCGCCTGATCAGCGGCCGCGCGTCGATCCTGACCGACGATCTCGTGAAGGAGAACTTCGAGTTCTACGGCCGCATGCTGTCGGGCACCGAGGAAATCCGGGACCGCTGGAAGCGCGGCGTCGGGCTGGTCGAGGGCCTGATGGGCGACGCCGTCGGAAAGCTGTACGTGGACCGGCATTTCCCGCCCGCCCACAAGGCGCGGATGGATGAGCTGGTGGCCAACCTGCGCGAGGCCTACCGGGTGAGCATCACCAACCTGGAATGGATGACGCCCGAGACCCGGCAGCGGGCGCTGGCCAAGCTGGACAAGTTCACCCCGAAGATCGGGTACCCGGCGCGCTGGCGCGACTACTCGGCGCTGGTTATCGACGCGAGCGATCTGTACGGCAACTACCTGCGCGGCCAGGCTGTCGAGCACGACCGCGAACTGGCCAAGCTGGGCAGCGAGGTGGACCGCGACGAGTGGTTCATGACGCCGCAGACGGTGAACGCCTACTACAACCCGGGCATGAACGAGATCGTCTTCCCCGCGGCCATACTGCAGCCGCCGTTCTTCGACGCCGAGGCCGACGACGCCGCCAACTACGGCGGCATCGGCGCGGTGATCGGGCACGAGATCGGCCACGGTTTCGACGACCAGGGCGCCAAGTACGACGGCGACGGCAACCTCGTCGACTGGTGGACCGACGCCGACCGCGCCGAATTCGGTTTGCGCACAAAGGCATTGATCGAGCAGTACGAAGCCTTCACGCCCCGGGCGCTGGACTCGAGCCACCACGTGAACGGCGCGTTCACCGTCGGCGAGAACATCGGTGACCTGGGCGGGTTGTCCATCGCACTGCTGGCCTACGAGCTGTCACTGGGCGGCAAGGAAGCCCCGGTGATCGACGGACTGACGGGTGTCCAACGCGTCTACTTCGGTTGGGCACAGGTGTGGCGCACCAAATCCCGTGACGCCGAGGCCATTCGGCGGCTGGCCGTGGACCCGCATTCGCCGCCGGAGTTCCGCTGCAACGGCGTGATCCGGAACATCGACTCGTTCTACGAGGCTTTCGACGTCACCGCGTCCGACGAGCTGTACCTGGAGCCTGCTGAGCGCGTGCGTATCTGGAACTAGCCGCCACCGAATACACAACTGCCCCTTTCCTTGCGGAAAGGGGCAGTTGTGTATGTGCCTGCGAGTCAGCGCGTCCCGGACGTGCTGGACGTGCTGGGCGTCGAGGTGGCGGCGCCGGGGGTCGGCATGCCCCACTGCCAGTCGTCGGCGCCGTCGGACTGGTTGTACAGCCCGACCGAGTTCTTCACGACGATCGGGTCGCCGCTGCCGAACTGGTCGTAGAACCACTTGGCGTTGTCGGGCGACAGGTTGATGCAGCCATGGCTGACGTTGCGCTTGCCCTGGTCGCCCACCGACCACGGCGCACTGTGCACGAAGGCACCGCTGTTGTCGATGCGCACCGCGTTCTGCACGTTCACCTTGTAGCCCTGCGGAGAGTCCACCGGCACGCCGTACGTCGACGAGTCCATGACCACCGTCGGAAACTTCTCCAGCACGTAGTAGGTGCCGTTCTTGGTCTCGTCGCCGGACTTGCCCATGGACATCGGGAAGGTCTTCTCGACCACGCCGTTGCGGCTGATGGTCATCTGGTGCGTGGCGTTGTCGGCGGTCGCGACCAGCGAGTCACCGGTGCGGAAGCTGGACTTCGTGCCCGCCGCGTCGATGTTGACGACGGTGTTCGCCGGCCAGAACGCGATGGGCCGCCAGCGCAGCTGGGTGTCGGTCACCCAATAGAACATGCCCGGCACCGGCGGGGTGGACGAGATGTGTACGGCGTCCTGCGCCATCTGCTTGTTGGCGATGGGCCGCGGGAAGTTGATGTAGATGGGCTTGGCCACGCCCACCATGGACCCGTTGAGCGGGTTGAAGGTCGGCGGGTTGAACGGCGGCTGGCCGACGAACGGGGTCGGATTCTGACCGGCCGGCGTACCCGGCGGGATGGGCTGCGGTTCGCCGGGAATCACGGCGCCAGGGACCACCGGTGTCGGCACAGCGGGAACGACGGGGTCCGCGACAGGCGGAATCGGCGGGGGCAGCGGTGCCTCCACCGGAGCATTCGGGTCGATCGGGCCCGCCGCCAAGCCTGGGTCTGGTGAGTCGGGATCGGCCAGCGCAGACGGGGTCACGACGGTCATCCCGGCGACCAGCCCGGCCGCCACAACCATGCTCAGCAGCCTGCTCTTGTTCCATTGCGGCATTCGCCACCTCCAGTTCACAACGTCCCCAGTCTGTCATAGCGCGCCGACCGGCCACTATCACGAAGGGCCGTCACACCGCACTTTCGGCCCGGTCGCGGGCCACTGAACTGCACAGTTGATCGCCACACAGGTATGGGGTGTTACTCCCGCCGGCTGCGCTGGAACCGCCGGTAACGCCACTAACGGCTGTCGATACCGGGGCGATCCGCGCACAATCGACAGCGTGATTGTTGCCTTCAGCGTCAGCCCGATGGGTGGTGACGAGTCCGGCGGTGTCGGCGCGGCCGTCGCAGCGGCCGTTCGGGTGGCGCGAGAGTCGGGACTGCCCAACGAGACCAACGCGATGTTCACGAACATCGAGGGTGAATGGGACGAGGTGATGGCCGTGGTCAAACGGGCCGTCGACGCAGTGGCGGCAGTGTCCCCACGGGTCAGCCTGGTCCTCAAGGCCGATATCCGCCCGGGCTACACCGGCCAGCTCACCGCGAAGGTCCAGCGCATCGAGCGGGAACTCGGCACCTAGCCGGAATTGCCGTTGACCCTGTACAGAGGGCGCTGATTACTCGCACAAGTGCACCCTCAGCTCAGGGTCGACGATGCGTCAGGACCGGACCAGCCGGGCGATGGCCGCAGAGGCCTCCGCGAGTTTCTGCTCGGCCTCGTCACCGCCGACTGCCACCGCGTGGCTCACGCAGTGCCCCAGGTGCTCGTCGAGCAGCGCCAGCGCGACCGACTGCAATGCGCTGTTCACCGCGCTGATCTGCGTCAACACGTCGATGCAGTACTTGTCCTCATCGATCATCTTGGCGATGCCGCGGACCTGCCCCTCGACTCGCCGCAGCCGCTTGGCGTAGTTGTCCTTGTTGGGCGAGTAGCCGTGTTGGGCCCCCGTCGGCGCATCGCCGTGTGAAGCCTCAGGGTGGCCCGCCACCGCATCCGCGGATGCCGCCGACTCGTCTGCCGTCATAAGCCCAGCGTACCGCATACCCCTTAGGGGTATCCAATAGAATTTCGCTTGGCGGCTCCGGGCATAATTACCTGCATGTCTCCCGAACCCACCAAGTCTGATCTTCGCGCAAGCGGCTCATCGCCTGACATCAAGCCGCGCTCCCGCGACGTCACCGACGGCCTGGAGAAAACCGCGGCCCGAGGCATGCTGCGCGCGGTAGGTATGGGTGACGACGACTGGGTCAAGCCGCAGATCGGCGTCGGGTCGTCCTGGAACGAGATCACCCCCTGCAACATGTCACTGCAGCGCCTGGCCCAGGACGTCAAGGACGGTGTGCACGAGGCCGGGGGTTACCCGCTGGAGTTCGGCACCATCTCGGTCTCGGACGGCATCTCCATGGGCCACGAGGGCATGCACTTCTCGCTGGTGTCCCGGGAGGTCATCGCCGACAGCGTCGAGACGGTGATGCAGGCCGAGCGCCTGGACGGCTCGGTGCTGCTGGCCGGGTGCGACAAGTCGATCCCCGGGATGCTGATGGCCGCCGCCCGCCTGGACCTGGCCTCGGTGTTCTTCTACAACGGCTCGATCATGCCGGGCGTGGCGAAGCTGACCGACGGCACCGAGAAGGAAGTCACCATCATCGACGCCTTCGAGGCGGTCGGTGCCTGCGCCCGCGGCCTGATGTCCCGCGAGGACGTCGACATCATCGAGCGCGCCATCTGTCCAGGCGAGGGCGCCTGCGGCGGTATGTACACCGCCAACACCATGGCCTCGGCGGCCGAGGCTCTCGGTATGTCGTTGCCGGGCAGCGCATCTCCGGTGGCCGTCGACAAGCGCCGCGGCGAGTTCGCCCGCAAGTCCGGCCATGCAGTCGTCGAGATGCTGCGCCGCGGCATCACCGCCCGCGACATTCTGACCAAGGAGGCGTTTGAAAACGCCATCGCCGTGGTCATGGCGTTCGGTGGCTCCACCAACGCCGTGCTGCACCTGCTGGCCATCGCCAAGGAGGCCGAGGTCGAGCTGACCCTCGCCGACTTCACTCGCGTCGGCAACAAGGTTCCCCACCTCGCCGACGTGAAACCCTTTGGCCGCCACGTGATGAAGGACGTCGACGAGATCGGCGGCGTGCCCGTCGTCATGCGCGCGCTGCTGGACGCCGGCCTACTGCACGGTGACTGCCTGACCGTCACCGGAAAGACCATGGCCGAGAACCTCGCCCACATCGCCCCGCCCGACCCGGACGGCAAGGTGCTGCGCGCGATGAACAACCCGATCCACCCGACCGGCGGCATCACCATCCTGCACGGCTCGCTGGCCCCCGAGGGCGCCGTCGTGAAGTCGGCGGGCTTCGAGTCTGACGTGTTCGAAGGCACCGCACGGGTTTTCGAGCGTGAGCGGGCCGCACTCGATGCGCTGGAGGACGGCACCATCACGCACGGCGATGTCGTCGTCATCCGCTACGAGGGCCCCAAGGGCGGCCCGGGCATGCGCGAGATGCTGGCCATCACCGGCGCCATCAAGGGCGCCGGCCTGGGCAAGGACGTGCTCCTGATGACCGACGGCCGGTTCTCCGGCGGTACGACGGGCCTGTGCGTCGGGCATATCGCACCCGAGGCCGTCGACGGCGGCCCCATCGCGTTCGTGCGAGACGGCGACCGCATCCGCCTGGATGTCGCGAACGGCAAGCTCGACCTGCTGATCGACGAGGCCGAATTGGCTTCTCGCCGTGAAGGTTTCGAGCCGCTGCCGCCGCGCTACAAGACCGGCGTGCTGGCCAAGTACACCAAGCTGGTGCAGTCGGCCGCCGTCGGCGCCGTCTGCAACTGACACTCTCCGCGAGCAGTCGCGAAAACCCTCAAATCCTCGCGGATTTGGGGGTTTTCGCGTCTCTTCGCCGGCTAGGCCGAAAGGCCGGGCCGCTTCCTCGATAACGTCGGCGTACCACTGGAGCAGCTTTACCCGATGCGGGGCACCGGTTTTGCACAGCTCCGACCAGCGGTCCGCGACCATCGGCTGAGGCCAGGGTCTCCTACTCAGCCATGGCGGGGGTCCGAACTGCGCACCCGCATACCGAGATACGCCGCACATAGACCGAGCACGATGATCAACGCCCCACTGGCCACGTGGGACCAGATCAGGCCGGCAGTCGGCCCGCTGGTGAAGATCCACGGCGAAATGACCAGCCACACACCGAAGAACGGCAACGTCCAGGTCATGCCGTGGCTCCGGTCGAGAGCACAACCGAAGAGCATGGCAAGTAATGCGACTGCGCCACCGACGATGAGAGCGTTGAACGTCATCCTCGTCATGCCATAGAAATCGATGATCCACGGTGACAACGCCACGTAGACCGCCGTCATCAGCGTCAGCCCGAAGGTCGCCTGGGCCGCCATCGACTCCGAGACCCGGTCATAGCCGGCCCGCAGCGCCATGATGTCCGGATGGTGTTCGATTGATGAATGGACCGTAGTCATTTTTAACCCCTTCCATTACGCGGCAAGGGGTTCGGCCTTGCCGCACCCATCCATCTCAATCCAGAATACGCGCTACCCGGTCACCGCGAACATGAGCTCATGGTCGAGAATCCGGCCACTTTTCGACCACGAGTCAGGCTGGGCCGCACTCCGCGTAAAGCTCAGGCAGGAAGCCGGCGAGGTGGTTCATCTCCTGCGCGCAGTGCACCAGCAGATCGCGCGGATCAGGCAGCTGACGCGCAGCGAGTACCCGGAATGCGTGGTCCGCCAACGAGTTACCCAAGCGGAAGTTGACGTGCCGTCCGCCCATCCAGAAGCGGGAGCGCATCTCGGCACCGCCAGGTGTCGGCCGCACCTGATGGACGAGCCAACCGATGTCGACCGGGATGTCAGGCGATCCGAGGCGAGCGACGATGGCCGGCCCGGCATGCCCTTGCGATACGGGGTCGACGAATTGGATCGCCACCGAACTGAGCGCCGAACCGATGTACTCCTGGACCAGGGACGTCCGCCCGATGTAGGCGAGATCGTCGCGGCCGTCACGCCACCCAGCCGACACATGCGCCCGCGGATGCCACAGCTTGTAGCGGCGCGGGTCGCAGCCGTGCCAGCCGAACCACCATTCCCACATCTCCGGCGTCACGCCCGGCATATCGGTGCGCACGGCCACGGTAAAGCCGCCGTCCGGCAGGCTGCCGTATCCGTTCTCGGTCTGCTGGTAGCCGTCCTCGGCCAACGGTTCTTCGAAGTCGGGTAGCACCGGAGCGGCCTGCGGACCATGCTCGAGCGCCAGCACCACGTGGCGTGGGAGCGCCGCCATGTCCGGGTTGAAGAACCGCCCAAACGGTGTGTCCGCGTCGTTGTCGCGATAGCCCAAATAACTCATGTCCGTCCCATCCACGCGTAGAACCGACTGTCTGGGTCATATTGTGCGCGCACAGCGTCCAGCCGCGCCATGGCCGCATCGGTGGCGAACCGCGCCGGCCGGTCCCCGAGATTCTCGTCCGCCAGCTGTATTCCGGTCGCCAGGTGGGACATCGCCGCCATATTCGACCGGGCCCAGTCGCCGTATCTTTCGTCATCGGCCGGGTCTGCCCAGCCGGCGTAGAGCGCCAGATACACCTCGTCCTCCAGGCTGTAGGCCATGTCCTCACGGGTGGGCGACGGCCCCCAGTTCAGCCAGAGGAAGTGCGACGGGTGCGGCGGCATGGTCGCCAGGATGTTCCGCACGCCCGGCATCAGCTCGTCCGCCGACGCCGACGTCCACATGTTGTCCGCGGCGTAGCGGTGGTCGTTCAGGTAGTTGCTCATCACCGCGTCGTACCAAGTGGGTAGGTTCGTCGGCGCAAACGGCACGGCCATCAGCGCGTTCGCCCGCGCTGGGCACGTATCCAGCAGGGCCACTGCATCTTTCGCTTCCTCGTCGTTGTCGGCGAACACCGGTGAGGCCAGCACGATGCCCGGCACATCGAGGCCCGAACTGGGCATGGCCCGCGAGGCGACGATCTGCAGTTCCACCCGGCGGTCCACGTCGGCACTGATCGCCCGGGCCCACGGGTAGATCTCGTCGGCAGCTTCGAAGGGGTAGACATAGAGGCTGCTACCGCACACCGGCGGCTTCGGATAGAGCCGCACGTGGAACGCTGTCACCACGCCGAAGAATCCCGAACCGGATCCTCTTGCCGCCCAATATAAATCGGGGTGATGTTCGGCGTCGCACCGGATCTGCTCGCCGTCGGCAGTCACCACGTCCAGCGCCAGCACGCTTTCACACGCGGGGCCCAGCATCCGGCTGTTCCACCCGTAGCCGCCCTGCAGCAGGTAGCCACCGAGTCGCACGCCCTTGCAGTGTCCGGATGGGAAGAACAGGCCCTCCTGCTCCAGTTCGGTCGCCAGGACGCTGCCGCCTTTGCCGGGCCCGACGGCGGCGGTCATCGCGTCGCGATCCACCTGGCAGACGTCGAGCCGGCTCACGTCGAGTAATAGGCCACCGTCACGCAGATGATTGGCCGACCAACTGTGCCCACCGGAACGGATGCCGACCGCCAGATTGTTCGCGCCGGCGTAGCGGACCGCCACCACCACATCCGCGCTACAGGACGCCTGCACGATCACTTCCGGGAAGCGCTGCGGCACACGGGCGTTCCACACCGTCGCGCAACGCGCTTCTTCATAGCCCGCATCGCCGCGGCGGAAATGTCGGACCTCGGCCAAAGCTGTCACCGTGACTCCTCACGCCTCGACCCGACCCTCACCGAGAACGTAACACCAGGAATCAGCGGTTACGTCAATTTGGCGATGCCGGATCCTGCTCAGCCAGTACCGCGCGACCACTGACAGGATTGGCCAGCGGCACAAAAATTTTGCCGGGCATCATCATCATGGTGCACACCATGCGTTCACGGTCGGACCGGCGGCCGGAGGTCAGCGTGACGATCACGGATTGCTCCGTCTCCAGCACGGCGGCGTGCACGCCATAGCAGTCCGGCGACCCGAGCGAGACGTTCAACGCCAGGACTGCGTCCGGGTCCAGGCGGCTCCAAGACTCCGCGGCCAGCGGATGGAGGTCGAAGATCGCTGGATCGTCGACGAATGTCGCTCCCGGCGATATGGGCGCTTCCCGTAGCGGCGTCGGGTCAGCCGAGGCCGTCGGCGCAAGGGCTACGGCCAAGACGAGCCCGGCCGCGGCGGCCCTGAGCACTATGTCCCCACCCGGGCCACCGCAAAGCCGTCCCAACCCTTGGTGCCGACCGTCTGGATGGCCGCGGCCTCCAGGCCAGGGTGGTTACCCAGCAGCTCCAGCATGTCCCGCACGCCGCGGGCCTGCAGGTCGTCCTCCGCAGGTTCCAGCACCCGCCCCATCCGGGTGACGTTGTCGATGACGATGAGCGCCCCGGGAACCGCGAGCCGCACCGCCCACTCGACGTAGGCACGGTTGTTCTCCTTGTCGGCGTCGATGAAGAAGAAGTCGAAATGCTCACCGCGCTCGGCCAGCCGCGGCAGGGTTTCCAGCGCGGCCCCGACCAGCACCTCGACCCGGTCGACCACAGCCGCCTGTTCAAAGTTGGCCTTCGCGACCTCCGCGTGGTCGGGCGAGTACTCCAAGGTGATGACCCGGCCCGCTGCCCCGGCCCCACGCGCCAGGTTGATGGTGCTGTATCCGGCGAGCGTGCCGATCTCCAACACCCGAGTGGCGCCGGTGGCGGCGACCAAGAGCGACAACAGCTTTCCGTGCTGTGCGGACACCTCGATGGCCGGCATACCCGCCGTCACCGCGGACTGGCGCGCTGCGGCCAGCGCCTTGTCCTCGGTGCGCAGCACTTCGTTGAACATCTGGTCGACAGCCTGCGGGTCTGGTTGCGTCACCGCCCCAGGCTAGCGCGGGCTGGGTACGTCCGGATTGACCGGTTACGCTGCGTGCCCAGCCACCGGCGACTTAGATAACGCGTATGTCGAATCACTTCACCGGACTCAGCCTCGGCCCGCCGCTGGGCGACCAGCGCCTGGATCTCTGCGATCTGTACGCGTTCCAATCGCCGGCCGACCCGGCGCGCACGGTGCTCATCCTCAACGCCAACCCGAACGCCGATGCCCTGCACCCCGACGCCATCTACCGGCTGGCGATCGACAACGACGGCGACCTGCACAACGACTTCGCCTTCAGTTACGTCTTCTCCGAACCGGTCGACGGGCACCAGACGGTGGACGTGTACCTCGCCACCGGCGACGCCGCGGAATCCCCGGAGGCGGTGGGCGACAAAATCTTCGAGGGCGTCGAGGTGTCGTTCGGCACAGAGCCCGTGATCGCCGAGTCGGGCGGCTACCAGTTCTTCGCCGGCGCCCGCAGCGATGCCTTCTTCTTCGACTTCGACGGCATCAAGAACCTGTTCGACATCCGGGGCGGCCGCAACTTCACCGCACTCCACCTCAGTGGCGAATTCCCTTGGACCGGAGTGGATTCCAACACGCAGGCCAACGTGTGCTCGATGGTCCTGGAACTGCCCACCAGGCAACTGCTGGGCGCCACGCCCGACATCCGAATCTGGGGCCGCTGCAGCGTCCGCCGCGACGGCGAGCTGCTGCATGTGGACCGGGCCGGGCACCCGTCGGTCAGCAGCTTCTTCAACACCGACGACACCAAGGAGGAGTACAACGCCAGCGTGCCGATCAACGACCGGGACCGCTGGATGCCGATGTTCGTACACCTCCTGGGGCACACCGGCGGCTACACCGAGGATGAGGCCGTCGCCGCTGTCGACGCCGAGGGCATCCTGCCCGACATGCTCACGTTCAACCCGGCCCAGCCGGCCAAGTACCCGAACGGGCGGGTGTTCACCGACGACGTGATCGACTACCGGCTGGCCTCGCTGACCAAGGGTGACTGCCCGCCGTCCGGATTGAGTCCACACACCGACACCCTGCAGGTCTTCCCGTATCTGGGTCCGCCGCACTAGACGGTCAGTAGACGCACCGCGCCGTGCGCGAGGGTGCACGGAATGGACCCTCGCCCACGGCGCGTCCACGTGCAAACACACACGCCCGCGGGAAAAGGGTTAGCGCACTCCCTCTTTGGCGTAGACCACCCGCAGTACGTGCCCCACTTCTGGCCCCATCACCAGGTCGGCCAGCTCGCAGAACGTCGCGGTGAAGGCGCTACCGTGCGGCGGCACCGCGGCCGACAAGTGGTGGGCAACCTCGTGCAGCACCACCAATTCCCTGAGCGCCCAGGTGGTTTGACGTTCAGGCACCGCGATGACGGCACCGCCGTCACCGGATTCGTAGTGCGCCGCCGTCACTCCCCGGCGTGCCCGCACCGCGACCGCACCGGCGGCGGGCCATCGCGCCGCCACGGCCGGCATGGTCATCACCTGGTCGACGTACCGCCGCACTGCCTCGACCGAGCCGAACCGCGCCTCGGGTGGCAACGTCAACTGCGCCCCGAAGAACTCGACCGCCCGATTGCCGCGCTCCCCGGCACGGTCGAACAACGTGCGCACGAACTGCTCAGCGGCATACACCGCGGAACGTTGGGAATCCCGGCTCATCGCTCCACCAGGTCACCCCTCCAGGGCAGTACGTGCACCGGACAACTCTGGACTCGGTCCCAGCCGTGCCCGGCGCCCGGCCCGGTCCCCCGCTCGCCGTGCCGCCGACGAATAACCGGCGGAAGCATTGGTCGCCCGCCAGCTGCCCCGCGCCTGCGACGTCTTCTTGTAGAACGACACCAGCTCAAGGTCCTTGTTACGCAACGCAACCGCCGTCCCCGGCTGATCGGCGCGCTCCGCCGTCGCCGCCTGCCGGGCTTCTTCCCGGGCATCGATCAGCCGCTGCCCCACCCGCGCGCCGAACGCCAGTTGGAAGTTCAGCCGCGCGGTGATGGTCGGCGTCGGCCGGTGCGCGCCGGTGGAAATGTACGCGTCCGAGGACTTGACCATCTGGACCACCACACTGGCGTACAGGGCGTGCGTGGCGTCGATGTCCTCGGCGAATCCGTAAGCGTACACGAATGTCGAGTTGGATGCGATGTCGCATTTCACGTCGTTGGCCCGGGCGATCAGCACGAACAACTGCACGAACGTCCGCAGCCCGCGAGTACCCGCCTCCCCGATGGTGACGGTGCGCTGCACCGGCTCCTGCGCCGCGGTCCGAGTGGCCGAGTGCGCCCGCGCCACCGCCAGATCGATCGACGTGGTGGTGGCCAGCCGCTGCGCGGCCGCCATGAACGCCTCGGCCTCGTGCGGGTTGTCGGTGTTCTCGGCCTGCCGCAGCAGCGCCGCGATCCGGGCCAGCAACCTGTCGTCACTCATGGCGCCAACCACCTTGTCCGACAAGAACTTTCAGATACATAACGTGCGTGTCATCCCCCATGGCGGCAGTGTACGACTAGCGTCCGACAAACGCGTCCAGCGCGCTGACCAGCTGCGGCGACAGCGGCGCCTTGTTGGCGTAGTTGGCCACGTTGTCGGTGGGGTCGTCGCGCAGCACGTGGCTGACACCCATCAACGTGACCACGGTCAGCGCGGTATGCGCCAACGCCTTGATCAGTGGCTGTTCCGCCTCGCAGAATGCCTGCACGTCGGAGTCCGAGCAGGTCAGCAGCACCGGGGTGCCGTTCGGGATCTTCACGGCCAAAGACAACGGATCGATGGCGTCGGCCTCCAACACCGCCTTGGCGTTGCCGGGGTTGAGGATCGCGCCCAGACCCTCGGGCAGCTTGGTCGGCGGCGTACCCGTGGCGCGCGTCGACGCGACGGCGTCGGTCCATTCCTTGAGCACCTGGTCGGCCTGCTCCCGGGTTTTGGCGCCGGCCTTCACGTCGGCGTCGACCGACGCCCGCACCCGATTGGTGATGACGTCCAGATACCGCCCGGCCAGCGGCTGCAGCAGCCCGACGGAGTGGATCTTCGGGGCGCCCGAACTTGTGTCGGTCGCCACTGCCAGTGCGTGCACCGTGCCTTCACCCAGGCCGTACACGGAGATTCGTGAGGTGTCGGTGCCGGGCTGGGCGGCCAGGAACCGCACGGCCGCCTTGGCCCCGGCGGTGTAGACAGCGCTGCCCACCTCGCGCAGGTTCTGCGCGTGCGGCCCGACGCCGGTCTTGCCGGTGCCGACCTTGTCGTACCGCAGGCTGTCGACGTTCTTGCCGGACAGGTACTCGGCCAGCTGCCGCATGTTGCCGACCTTGCCGGCGACGGCGTTGTCACCGTTGCGGTCGGTCTGGCCGCTCTCGGAGATCATCAGTACCGACGGCGCCGCGGCGGCGCCGGGCACGTGGCGATAGCTGCCGTGGATGGTCAGGCCGCCGGCGACGAAGCTGACGTCCTCGTCGACCCAGTCGCCACTCTTGCCCGAACTGCACGCCGCAACCGCCAGCACCGTCAGCCAAACCAGCAGGCGGACAGGCCATTTCACGTCAGAACCCCCGTCACAGGCGCACTTCGATCCAGCTCACGACGTCGTCGAGCACGACGGCCTTCTCGGGCTCGTTGAACACCTCGTGGTACAGCTCCGGATAGACCTTGAGCGCGACATCGGAGGAGCCGACGCATTCGACCAGCTTGCGGCTGCCGGCCACCGGCACCAGCTTGTCCTCTTCACCGTGCACCACCAGCAGGGGCGCGGTGATGGCGGCGGCGCGCTGCGGCATGGTCTCACCGACCCCGATCAGCGCCTTGGCGACTCCGGCGGGGAATCCGCCGTGGTAGACCAGCGGGTCGGCCTGGTAGGCCGCGACCACCTGCGGATCGCGCGAGATGGCCTCGAACGGCAGATTCTCGACCGGCAGGCCGGGCGCGACGGTGCCGACCACCTTGGCGAGCAGTGCCAGCGGTAGCGCGATCTGGGCGCGCGCATCGACCGCGGGGCCGGACAGCACCATGAGGTGGTAGTCGTCCGGGTGCTCGACGCCGTACGCGAAAACGATGCCGCCGCCCATGCTGTGGCCGAGAACAACGCGCTTCAACTCGGGGTATTCGGCGGTCGCGATGCCGACCAGGTGGTGAAAGTCCCCGGTGTACTCGGAGATGTCCCGGACGAACACGCGCTTGCCGGCCGAGCGGCCATGGCCCCGGTGGTCGAGCGCGAAGGTGATCAGCCCGGCTTCACCGAACCGTTGGGCGACATGGTCATAACGACGGGCGTGCTCACCGAAACCGTGGGACAGCACCACCACGCCGGTCGGGTCGGTGCCCGGTACCCAGACGTCGTAGACGATCTTGGTGCCGCCGATGCCGTCGAAGCTGCGTTCGCTGCGGGTGGTGGACATGCACAGACAATATCTGGGGTCTGCCCACCGCGCGTCCGTCGCCGCCGCGAGTACCGCCAGATGTCACACCCCCTGCGTACCCTGAGTCAGGTGAGTGTCCTCAGCGAATCTGGTGCAGCAGACACGTCGCCCCGGTCACGCGATGCGTTCCTGGCCGACGCCCAACGGCACCGGCGCGAGCTGCTGGCCCACTGTTACCGCATGACCGGTTCTCTGCACGACGCAGAGGACCTGGTGCAAGAGACCTACCTGCGCGCCTGGAAGGCCTACGACAATTTCGAGGGCAAGTCGTCGGTGCGGACGTGGCTGTACCGCATCGCCACCAACACCTGCCTGACCTCGCTGGAGGGCCGTCAGCGCCGGCCGCTGCCGTCCGGGCTCGGCCAGCCGTCGGCCGATCCGCACGCCGAGATCACCGAGCGCACCGACACCGCCTGGCTCGAGCCGCTGCCCGACGTGCACGACGCACCGGGCGACCCGCAGACCATCGTCAGCTCACGTGAGTCGGTGCGCCTCGCGTTCATCGCTGCGCTGCAACATCTTTCACCCCGGCAGCGCGCGGTCCTGGTGCTGCGCGACGTGCTGCAATGGAAGGCCGCCGAAGTCGGCGAGGCCGTCGGGACGTCCACCGCTGCCGTCAACAGCCTGCTGCAGCGGGCCCGCGCCCAGCTCGATGCCGTCGGCCCGAGCGAGGACGACGTCCTGGTCGCCCCCGAGTCCGACGAGGCCAAGGACCTGCTGGCGCGGTACGTCAACGCTTTCGAGTCCTACGACATGGATGCCCTGGTCGCGCTGTTCACCGACGACTCGGTGTGGGAGATGCCGCCGTTCGACACCTGGTACTCCGGTCCCCGCGACATCGTCGAATTGTCCCGGTTCAAGTGCCCGGCCGAGCACCCCGGCGACATGCGGTTCGTCGTCACCACCGCCAATGGGCAGTCCGCCGCGGGCATGTACATGCGCAACCCGGAAACCGGCCGACACGAGGCGTTCCAGCTGCACGTGCTGGACATCAAGCCCGGCGGCATCTCGCACGTCGTCGCATTCATGGATCCGCGGCTGTTCGAGAAGTTCGGGCTGGCGCCCCACCTCTGACCGGGCCCCGACCCGTCCGTGACCGCAGACCGGAAGTGCCCCCGGGCGCCTCGTTTCGGTTTCTGCGCACTACTGCCGCTAGTTTCCGGATCAGCTCAGTGACATGTTCTGAGGTGATGTTTACCCAGGTAGAGCACCTGCCATAGCACCTTTCTGGAACGTGTTCTTACTTTGTGGCTATGATCTTCGTCATGAAGACCAAAGGCGCTCTGCTGTGGGAAGTGAACTCCCCGTTCCAGGTCGAGGAGATCGACCTCGGTGACCCCGTTGCCGACGAAGTACAGATTCGGATGCATGCCGCGGGCATGTGCCACTCCGACTACCACCTGACCACGGGCGCCACCCCGATGCCACTGCCCTGCCTCGGCGGGCACGAGGGCGCGGGCGTCGTCACCAAGGTCGGTAAGAACGTCACGGGCATCGAAGAGGGCGACCACGTCATCCTGGCCTTCATCCCGGCCTGCGGCTCCTGCCCGCCGTGCATGAAGGGCTTCCGCTCGCTGTGCGACCGCGGCGCGGTCCTGCTGGGCGGCAAGGCGATCTCCGACGGCACCAACCGCATTCACACCGCCGGCGGCAAAGAGGTCGCGGCGATGAACCTGCTGGGCACCTTCGCGCCGTACATGACGGTCCACAAGGATTCCGTCGTCAAGATCGACAAGGACATCCCGTTCGAGTCGGCCGCCATCATGGGCTGCGCGGTGCCGACCGGCTTCGGCTCGGCCACCAACGTCGCGCAGGTTCAGCCGGGCGAGTCGGTTGTCATCGTCGGCGTCGGCGGCATCGGCATGAGCGCGCTGCAGGGCGCCGTGATCTCGGGTGCCAAGCACGTCATCGCCATCGACCCCAACCCGTGGAAGCGTGAGCAAGCGCTGAAGTTCGGTGCGACGCACGTCTACCCGTCGATGGCCGAGGCCATCGCGCCGATGATCGACCTGACCTGGGGCCTGATGGCCGACAAGGTGATCATCGCCGTCGGTGAGATGAAGGGCGAGTACATCGAAGAGGCCATGATCCTCACGGCCAAGACCGGCACCTGCGTTGTCACCGGCATGGGCTCGATGATGGATGCCGACGTCAAGCTGAACCTCTTCCTGTTCACCATGCTGCAGAAGACGTTGAAGGGCAACATCTTCGGTGGCGGCAGCTCGCATATCGAGACCCCGCGCCTGGCCGCGCTGTACAAGTCCGGCCTGCTGAACATCGACGACATGATCACGCGGACCTACAAGCTCGAGGACATCAACCAGGGCTACCAGGACATGTTGGACGGCAACAACATTCGTGGCGTCGTCACGTTCGACGAGTCCGACTGGTAACTGTTCTTCGCGCGCTGCAAACCTGCCCCTTCTCTTCGGAGAAGGGGCAGTCTTGCGTTCGCCCGCTAGCCGGAGGTGCCCCGGCCCCGCAGATGCTCAGTAACTCTCCCGGTAGACGCTGGGGGAAATGCCTACCCGTTTGCGGAATGCGGTCGCGAAGTGACTCGGTGTCGAAAACCCCACTGAAACCGCAATTTCCGCGACCCCCTGCGTAGTTGATGCCAAAAGTGTCTTGGCGCGATCGATCCTCAAGTCCAGCAGAAACTGATAGGGCGTCGTGTGAAACGCCCGCCGGAACGCACTGATGAACGTCTGCACCGGCATCCCGGCCAGCTCCGCCAGCGCATCCAGATGTATCTCGGAATCGAGCCCGTCATTGAGGAATTCGACGAGCGCGGCGCGGGTCCTGGTGTCGATGGCCCGGTGTTCGCGCTTCTTGGGCGCGGCCGCGGTGTATTTCTCACAGATCAGCAGACGGACTGTTTCAGCCATGGAATGAGTGAGCAGCCGCGCCATGACGTCATCACGATCCGCGACGCTGTAGATCTCCTCGACGAGATGGTGAATCAGTCGGTCGCGGTACTTGATCCGGGGCAGCAATCCGGTGTCGTCGATCACCCCGCGCGGGACGGCAATCTCGCACATCCCCGCGACATCGCCTTGCACCAGCGCCGCACATTCGATCCCGGCAGGCTTCCACCAGACATCTCCCGCAGTCGGGAGCACCTGCCCGGACGGCCCCCAGTCGAGGGCCGTCTGCATGGAATGCATTGTTCCGCCGCGATATACGTACACCAGGTGGTGGGTGTCGCTGGCGCTACACCAGTCGGTCGGCACCGATATCTGCTCTGTCGAAAAGGCGAACGACAGACCGCGCGCGGCAACATCCGCACGCTCCAACATGATTCGCGGCGTGAGCGGCCGGTCACCGTCCCACGGCTTCATCCCCATCAGAAACCCCACTGGCACATCATTTTCGATCACCCCGGTCGGCGGAATGCTAGACCTTCCGGCATGTGCGGTGGCTGGTTTCGCCTATCTACCACTTGGTAACTTCGCCACGCCCGAATATTTGAAAAGCCCTACAGAATGTGAATGCGCATCTTCGGTTCAGTCCGTACTTTTCGTGCCGGTCAGTGACAGCTGACATCCTCGACTGAACCAAAAGGAGACCGAGTTGAGTCTCGCTCTACGACCGTATATGAACGCCGGCGTCGCGCTGGTTGGCGCCGGCGTCATCGCCCTTACCCCAGTGGCGGCTCCCTCAGCGGCCGTCCATGCCCCGGCCCTACCCTCTGCGGCGACAATTGAGCTCACGGCGTTCACCAACCCGCTGGAAACTTGGGCCTCGGTAGCCACCGCGACATTCGCCAACCTCGGCGGCCTCGGCCAAGCCATCGCCGACAATCCTCTCCCAATCTTGCGGCAGCTGATCGCCAATCAAGTCGCAAACACCACCAAGCTGGCCGGTATCGCACAGACGGTGGGTACCAACATCGTGTCCATGCTCGACCCCAGAAATTCATTCGGCTCCGCGAGTCTCCTGCAAAAGGCAGTGACTCAGGCTGCGGCGGGTGACGTAGCAGGTGCAATCGACAGCGTCTACCAGGCGCTTATTGTTGTCCCCGCCTTCCGAATCGGATTCCCGCTTCTTGGCGCGTACGACATAGTGAACACCACAGCGAAACATATGCAGCAGTTCGTCGCAGTTGTTCCGAACCTCTTTATCGGTGCCGGTATGACCTTCTTGTTCGGCACGCTGGGCGGCCTTAGCTACGCTTTGCAGGACACCGCTCAAGGCTTCCTCGATGCGGTCAAGGCTGGCCATATCGAGACCGCGGCGAGCATCGCACTCAATGCCCCTGCGGTGTTGACGGGTGCTGTCCTCAACGGTTACGCCCCGTTTGGCACCAGTGGACTACTCGGTGAAGACGGTCCCATCAGGACTGTAGTGCACTGGCTCGAGACTGCTGCCGAAGCAATCGGCAAGCCAGCGCCTACATCAACAGTTGCCGCCAAGTCGGCGCCAGAGCCGGAGCCGACACAAGCCATCGCCGTCACGCCAGCGCCTGACTCTGCGGCGTCAAGCTCGGCTGCCGCATCACCAATTTCACCGTCGACCAAATCCCCCATCTCGACGGCAACCGCGACTAAAGCCGATTCCATTACAAAGCAGACTAATTCGACGAAGCCTGAACCCACAGCGACCACAGATGATTCGGTTGCAACGGAATCCGCTGCTACGCAGCCGGAACGAGAGGCCGCTGGGCCCGCACCCAAGGCCCGCCCCGTCCCCACGCCCGGCCAGGCCGTGGACGCAATGGAAAAGGCAGCTGCCAAAGCGATCTCGACTGCAGGTAAGCAAATCACGTCGACAACCAACAAGATCGGCGAGGATCTGAAGAAGACGTTCACGAAGCCCCGCAAGTCCGCCAAGACAGATACGTCGACCAAACCGACGAAGTCTGATTCAGACGGCAGTGGATCGAACGAGGGTCACAAGGCCAGTTCGGGGGCTACCAAGTAGGCAGAGCCGAGCAGTCGTGAAACCCCCGACTTCCTTAGGAAGTTGGGGGATTCGCGACTGCTCGCGGGAGTTAATCGTCCGGCGAAGTGGCGGATGACGCAGGCTCCGCCGGCGCGCTGCTCTTGTGACGCGAGCCCGTCCACTTGACGAGTGCGTACAAAGCTCCACCGAAGACCGCAAGCGGCAGCAGCCACGGCAGCAGGAAGCCGAACGCCATGACCAGGTGAGAGCCGAAGGCCCACAACGTGTCCCAACCTCGCTCGACCTGCCCAAAGAACCCGTGGTAGCGCTCTGGGGCGGGACCGCCCGGCTGTTCTGCGGTGATCTGGACGTCGATGGAGCTGTAGGTGATCTGGTCGCGGAGGGTGTCGCGCTGTGCCTGCAAACTCTGCGACTCGGCCTGCCGCGACGACAGCGCATCCTCGGCCTTGATCAACGCATCGGGGTCTTTCGAGTCACGCATAATGGCGAGCAGTCGGTCCACCGAGGTCTTCAGCGCGGTGATCCGGGCATCGAGGTCGACGCGCTGCGTGGTGACGTCGTCGGTCTTCACCTCGAGGGTCTGGACCGTGCCGAGCCCCTTGAGCGAGGCCAGAGCGGCGTCGAGCCCGTTGGCCGGAACACGCAACACGAGGTGGACGCTCGCCCGGCCCGAGGTCGATCCGGCGTCGTCCGAGCGCTCATCGACCCGTCCACCCGCTTTGTCGACAATCGCAGTGGCCTTGTCCGCCGCAGCCGCCGGGTCGGCGGTGACGAGGACCAGCGACGCGGTCTTGACGACGTCCCGCGCCGGCACGACGGGTGGTGGGGGCGCTTGTGGAGCATTGCCCTTGTAGTCGGCCCCACTCTTGAGCGGCGCCGCCGTCGGGGCGGACTCGTTATGCCGCGTCGAGTTACTGCCGCCGCATCCGGCCACCAACCACACCGAGGCGATCAACAGAGCGAGAAATACGACCGGCCGGAACCGCGTGCGCGCCATACCGTCCGAGCGTACCGAGCGATTCACAGGATTTCCGTGGCGAATGTGCAGCCACACCTACCGCCGATGCGTCACCAGTTCGTCGAGCTTCGCCGAACCTGACCACAGGGCGATTTTCCACGCTGATTTCCGCCATCAGGTCAGGCTCGTCGGACGCAGTCGCGCCGAACGCAACTGGACGGCGCCACGAGGCCGGTTTCTCCGCCACCTGGTTGCGTTGGCCGGCGACTGCGAAGGTGTAAGCCGGATCGCGTCCGACTCCCGTTCCGAAACGGTCGAACCCCCCAATCTCGTTGGAAATTGGGGGGTTCGAAAGTAACCGGGAAGAATTACTACTTCGGAGGCATCCGGATGCCGCCGTCGACGCGGACGACCTCGGCGTTCATGTACGAGTTGGTGATCAGCTCGATGACCATGGAGGCCAGTTCCTCAGGCTTACCCAGGCGGTGCGGGAACAGCACGGACTCGCCGAGCTTGGCCTTGAAGGCCTCCGAGGCTTCGCCCTCGCCATAGATCGGGGTATCGATCAGGCCGGGGGCCACGGTGTTCACGCGGATGCCGACTGCCGACAGGTCGCGCGCGACCGGCAGGGTCAGGCCCACGACGCCACCCTTGGACGACGAGTACGCGGCCTGGCCGATCTGGCCGTCGAACGCGGCGACGCTGGTCATGTTGACGATGGCGCCCCGCTCGCCGGCCTCGGTGAGGTCGTTCTTGCTCATCTGGGTGGCGGCGATGCGGATGCAGTCGAACGTGCCGACCAGGTTGATGTCGAGGACCTTCTTGTACAGGTCCAGGTTGTGCGCCGATTCGAACTCGCCGTCCTTGCCGATGGTGCGCTGGGCCCAGCCGACACCGGCCGAGTTCACCAGGGCACGCAGCGGGCCGAGGTCAGCGGCGGTCTTGACCGCGTCGATGATCTGCTCGGTGTTGGTGACGTCGACGGTGACGAACACGCCGCCGATCTCCTTGGCGAGCGCCTCGCCCTTCTCGGCCTGGAGGTCGGCAATGACGACCCGGGCACCCTTGGCGGCCAACTGACGGGCAACAGCCGCACCGATTCCTGACGCGCCGCCGGTGACGACCGCGCTAGCTCCATTGATATCCACGCCGACAGCGTATGCGAGGCCATCCACTCAGCGGGACGGACCTCACAATGCTCAGCGAACTACTGGTTGCAGATCGTCACACGGGTGTGGAAGTGCCAGCTATCGATGTTGACCACGTCACCGGGGTTGCCGGGCACCGACCCGCTGGAGTTGAGCTCCGGGATGTAGATCTGGTTGATGGTCGCACCGAATCCGAGGCCGGTGTTGTCCTTGACCCCACCGTCCTGGTGGATGGTCCAATTCACCATGCCGTCGGAATAGGTGTAGGTCCGGACGATATCGAGCTTTTTGCCGATGCCGGTGTTCGGGTTCCGCGTGACCACCATTGGGCTGCCGTCCAACGGCACACAGGACCCCTCCGCGTGCGCCTGCGGAGCCGGCGACCACGCCAGCCCGGCGACCAGCGCGCCTGCCATGGCAGCAGCGACGACTGAATGTTTCACGTGAATCCTCCCCGCAAACCCGACGGTCCTACTGTAGCCGCGAATTCGCTTCGACTCTCGGGGTCCGTTCAGGCCAATCGCTCGAGCACAGTCGCGATCCACCGCCGCAGCGCCTCCGCCTGTGTCCGACTCATGCCGTCGAACACCACCGAGCGGACCAACTCGGCATGTCCGGCCGCCGCGGCCTCGAGTGCGTCCCGCCCGCCTGTGGTGAGGGCGACGACGGCCGCGCGCCGGTCGTCGGCAACCCCGGACCGCTCGATGAGACCACGCGCCCGCATCCGCGCCAATTGGTGCGACACCCGGCTCTGCTCCCACCCCAGGTGCGCGCCGAGCTCACCCATCCGGCACTCGGGCAGCTCGCTGAGCGCCACCAGCACGTCGTAGTCCGCGAGGGACAGTCCGTAGTCGCGTTGCAGCTGTCGATTCAGCGCCGCTTGCAGCCCGCCACTCATGGCCAGATAGGCCCGCCAGAGGTCCTGTTGGTCGTCAGTCAGCCACATGAAATATATGACACATCATTTATGTTGTGCCGTCCAGTAGCGACACCTAAGCTCACCGACAACGACAGGGGTAAAAATGACGAGAAACCCGACTGCCGGCATTGATATCCGTGGCGCCGCCGACCGCGATGCGACCCGAATCTCATGGCTGGATTCCAAGCATTCGTTCTCGTTCGGCGATCACTACGACCCCGACAACACCCACCACGGCCTGCTACTGGTGAACAACGACGACCGTGTCGCGCCGGGCTCAGGCTTCGAGACCCATCCGCATCGCGACATGGAGATCGTCACCTGGGTACTGCGCGGGTCGCTCGTGCACCAGGACTCGACCGGCAACTCGGGCGTCATCTACCCCGGGCTGGCCCAGCGGATGTCCGCCGGGCGCGGCATCCTGCACTCGGAGAAGAACGATTCGTGGCGCCTCACGGGAGCCGAATCCCACAGCGAGCCAGTACATTTCGTGCAGATGTGGGTGGTTCCGGATGAGTCCGGGAAGACACCGGGCTACCAGCAGCTGGAGATCGACGACGCGCTGCTGCGCGGCAAGCTGGTCACCATCGCCTCGGGCATGCCCGGCCATGCCGATGACACCGCGATCACCATCGGCCAGCGCAACGCCGCGCTGCACGGCGCCCGGCTGGAACGGGGCGACAGCGTCGAACTGCCGTCGGCGAAGTACCTGCACCTGTTCGTGGCACGCGGCGAGGTGGCACTGGAAGGCGCCGGACCGCTTCATGAAGGCGACGCCGTCCGGCTCACCGCGTCCGGCGGACAGCGCGTCACCGCCACCGCGCCGGCCGAAATCCTGGTGTGGGAGATGCACACCGATCTGCTCGGCTCGTAACCCCACGCTCGCGGCCCCGCCCCGACCCCGGTCGGCGGCGGGACCAATTGCGCTGTCCACCAGGGTGATTCATCCGTCATCGGCCCGTGATGCGGGCGTGACAAAAGTTGACAGAGTGTTTGCTGTGGTTACGCTGAAGGTCCTTGTATCGGACCGGCGAAGGGGCCACAATGTCGTTTCTCGGGCCGGATACCCGACGCGACACCTTCCGTCGCACACGGAAGATCCTCAGGCGCTCAACGCTTCTGGTGCTGTGCGCCGGCTTGGTCGGCACCCTCGGCGTCGCCGCGGCCCACGCCGCCGACGGCCGCTCGCTACTGGTCAACGCCATCACCAACTACCGCGGCAGCTTCCTGGTCTACAACTTCGGCGGCGACCACCCCGCGCCCCTGCTCAACGCCGCGGGCAACTGGTACGAGTCCGGTAACGGCGGGCACCTCACCGTCATCAAAGCGGCGTCCAAACGCATGAACCCGCGCCTGCTCGTCGACTCCCACCGCGGCATCCAATCCCGCTGCGAACGCGATCCCCGCGCGCGCACCGCCGAAGGACTGTGGCAAGCCTCGGAGGTTTTCACGCCGCTGGAGGCCTGGCAGGCGCTGGGCCGGCCCACCATCGCGGTGAACGCCAACTTCTTCGACATCCGCGGCCAGCAGGGCGGGTCGTGGACGTCGACGGGATGCAGCTCGCCGCTGGGCGCCTACGTCGACAACACCCGCGGCCAGGGCCGCGCCAACGCCGCCGTCACAGGCACCATCCCCTATGCGGGCAAGCAGGGCCTGTCCGGCGGTAACGAGGTGTGGACCGCGCTCAGCACCATGATCATTCCGGCCGACGGTGCGCCGTACATGATAATGCCAAGCAGCACAAGCGATTTCCATGCCGCGACCGCAGCGGTCAACAACCTGGTGAACCAGGGCGCCCGGTTCGTCGCGGTGAGCGGCATCGGCCTGCTGGCGCCCGGCGACACCAGCCAGCTGAACGACGGCGGCCCCAGCGCCGCCCGCACCGCGCTGGCCTACGTGCGCAGCCGCGACGAGATGTACATCTTCCAGGGCGGCAGCTACACCCCCGACCAGATCCAGGATCTGTTCCGGGGGCTCGGCAGCGACACCGCCATCCTCCTGGACGGCGGCGGCTCCTCCGCCATCGTGCTGCGCCGCGACACCGGCGGCCGCTGGGCCGGCTCCGGCACGCCACGCGGTTCCTGCGACACCCCCGCAGTGCTGTGCGACTCGAGAGAGCGCGCACTACCCGGCTGGCTCGGCTTCGCTTGATGCGTCGGGCGCCTAGCCACTTCTCCACCGGTGCCGCCGGCACCGGAATCAGTTTCGGCGCCAGCATTTTTCGACTGCTCCGCAGCCTTGGCGCCCTGGCATTGGGGCGTGGCGTCTCCGCGCGCGAGCTGGCCCGGGTCGTCGCCCATACCCACCTGCTCACCCGGCGGGCGCTCGGTACCGGTCGTGGCGCCCGCAGCTTCCGCACCTGTGTACGGATCGGACTTCGGGTCGGATTCCGGATCGGGCTCGCACTCTTCTGCCTTGCCGTCGGCCTCGGCGTAGGCATTGGTCTCAGCGTGTGGCTTGTCGGACGCCTGCTCGTCGGTCTGGTCATCCTCGCGGGTCGCCTGATCGGCTGTGCCGACGCGCCGCGAACGAGCTTCCAGACCGGCGCGCGAGCAGCGTCTCGACCAGTGCGCACCCTCACGCGTTAGCCACAAAGACGCCCGACGCGCATTCGCGTCGGGCGTCTCTGGTGCCGCATTTCCGGGTGTCAGCCGGCGTGTGCGCCCGAGCCACCACCGGTGGCGGCGGTCGACTTCGCGGCGCCATCCTTCTTCTGCTGCTTGGTCTTCGGGCTGTCGGTCTTGGTCGACCCGTTGCCGCCCGCGGTCTTGTCGGACTTGTCCTTGGCGGACTTGTCGGTCTTGGCCGGCTTGTCCGTCTTGGTGTCGGTCTTGTCCGTACCCGCGGTGGTCGCACCGGTGGAGTCGCCCGCGGCGTGCTTTGGCTTCTTGCCGCTGTCCGGGGTGGACGGGGTGCCCTCCGCGGCGGCGTGCTTGCCCGAGGAACCGTCCGTGGCCGCCTTGGGATCTGTCGTCGGATCGGCCTTGGGGTCCGTCTTGGTGTCGCCTGCCTTGGGGTCGGTCTTCGGGTCGGCCTTGGGATCTTCGGCGGTCGTCGCGGTGCCGGTCTTGTCCTCGGCAGCCTTGTCCTTTGCGCCTGCCGACTGCTCGGTGGCCTGCTTGCCGTCCTTCTTGCTCGTACCGGTAAGGCCGGTGAGACTGGCCGACAATGGCTGCAGCTTCGGCGTGGTCGACGGAATGTCGGTCGCGGCCGCCGTGCTGACGACGCCCTGCTTGGCCGCCAGCGAGTTGACCGTCGCACCCTGCGTGAGGCCGCCGAGCGTGCCCAGCACGCCGTTGAGCAGGTTCTGCACCGTGCCGGCCAGGCCGCTCAGCGGGTTGACGCCGCTGAACTTGCCACCGGTGATCAGCTTGATCAGCGCCTCGATCGCGTTGTCCGGTGCAGCCGTCGGGTTGGCGCTGAAGAACTCCTTCTTGAAGCCCGCCACCAGCGAGTTCATGATGTCGCCCGGCACTTGCTGCCAGTTGACGTCCGGGAACGAGAAGAACGGCGTCGGGGTGCCCGGGTCGTTCAGGGTGCGGCTGTAGGTGCCGTCCGGGTTGCGCACCACATCGGTGTAGCCCAGGTTCACCAGGCTGGTCATGGCCGGGGCCAGCGCGTTGGCCAGCTTGTAGATGGGGCTGCCCAGCGTGCCGAAGCTGATCATGTTCAGCACGTCACCGGTGAGGTACATCGGTTCCATGAACGGCAGGGTTTTGGTCGGGACGGTCAGATAGATGTTGACCGCCAACGGATTTCCGGTCAGCAAGCCGCCGGTGAGGGCACCCAGCTGGGTGGTCAGCTGGTTGGTCAGGGTGGCGGTCGAGATGCCGCGCAGCAGGTAGGTCGGCAGGGTGCCGGCGACCAGGTTGTTGGCCAGGCTGAAGGGGTTGGGCCAGGCGGCCAGGTCCGAGAACGGCTGGTATTCGAGGGTCGCATCGACCTTGATGGGCAGCAGGTTCGCGCCGCCGATGGACAGCCCGGTGTTCAGCAGCGGAATTCCGCCACTGTGCGCGGCAGCCACATCCGGGGTGATCAGATTGATGCCCAGCAGATCGCCGAGCGGATAGAAGCGCGCCAGCAGGCCGCCGTTAGCGCGGCCCAGGTTGTTCAGCAGGATCATCGGCAGGACGGTCAGGCTGCCGAGGGCCGGGCTGGCGCCGGTATGCGTGGTCCCGCCCGGCTGGTTCGACAAGTCCGCCAGCACCTTCGAATACGCCTGCCCCATGGAGAACGCACCGAGCCCGAAGCCGACGCTGATCGGCACCCGCACATCGATCAGGTCCAGCTTGTCCAGGCCGATGGCACCGCCGACGGTGTCGATCGCCAACTGCAGGGCAGTGACCAGCGGCCCCAGCACCGGAAGTTGTCCGGCCCGGCTCAACACCGTGTTCAGCAGCCCCATGGCGCCCACGTCAAGGTACTGCGTGTTGTTGATCGCGTTGGCGATCGCGTTGGCGGTGCCCGGTGTCCAGCCCAGGTCCAGCCCGGCGATCTTCAGCAAGCTGAACAACGGCCCAGCAGTGACGATCTTGACGCCCGGAATGTTCAGATTGCTCAGGTCGAGGATGTTGCTGAGGTTGATCCCCAGAACGTCCAACAGGCCACTGAGGGTGATGTTGCCCTGGGCATCCATGAGCTGCAGGCCCTGCAGAAGCGGCACCAGCGCACCTGTGATGAGCGGGCCCAGCGCGGCGTTCAGGAGCGGCGTCAGCTGGATCGGCAGCGCGTCGAGGATCTGGCTGAGCAGATTCTTCGGCAGCTGGTTGATGAGATTGGTGAGGTTCAGCCCGCTCAGACCGCCGATGCCGCTCAGCGCCTGGACGATCGCCGGCGCCAATGCGTCGATGCCGTTCTGCACCTGGTTGTACACGGCATTGCCCAAGCCGCCGGTGATGTCGGGCCACACACCCGGCTTCGGGAACGGCGTGGTGAACGCGGACAGGTTGACCGCTGGGTGCGACGACGGCACCACCACCGGTCGCGGAGCCGGCGCGTTCGGCACCGACGCCGTCACGGTCATCGCGGTAGCTGTTGCGGCAGCCGCACCCAGCAATGCCGCCCGCTTTGCTTGAACCCGCCCAGCGAGTTGCGTAACAGTCATCAGCCCCGTCCCCTCAGCCACTGCAACTGGTTATCAACCGGACGGTAACATTAATGCATCGCAGCTCCAACACCCACCCTGACCAGCCGCTTTCCCAGATCTGGCAAAGGAATGAACAAGGCCCACCCCAGTCGGTGAACGCTGCGCAGTCAGCAAATTTTCGCACAGTGAAAATTGTTTGCTGGAACACGAGCGGGGCGCGAGGCGACCACACCGGCGGGCCGGCAAAAATTGACGCTATTGACGACTGTGACTCCTGGCCGCCGCAGGTCCGAACGTGATTCAAGCCATAGTCGTCGCGGACCACCTGACACCAGCCGCCTTCGCAACCAAGACGAAGACGGCCGGCTCACAGTGTGCTGACAGGCAGCACGCATCAATTCAGGCAAACACGAAAACCCGCGCCCTCGGCTACAGCTGCGGCGTCAGATCCAATTTGGTCAGAGCACTCATCTGACTGACCTTCCAATCGGCTCCCGCGCGCTTCAGGACCAGCCGGTAGGAGAGGTACCGCAGCGAGGGAATGCCTTTGGTCAGCGGGCTGGTCGCGACCGAGTTGGTGTAGACGATGGCGGTGGCCTCATTTGCACCGATACTTTCCACCGCGGTGCCCATCACCTTGGTCTGATTGGTGACCTGAGCCTGCTTGTTGCTGGCGACGATCGAGTCGACGAACTTGCGGTACTCCTCGGCGAAGTCGCCGGTCAAGTACTGCTGCGCCCGGTCCGCCAGCTTGTCCATGTCGTTCGGCGAGTACGACCACAGGGTGGTCACCGCCGCGGCGGCGGTCTTTGCGACCTCGAATTTGTTGTGCACCAAGGCACGGTCCGCCAGATACGGCTGAGCCGCGGCACCCGCGAACGCGGTGGCACCGACGAACAATGCCGCCGCCACGACACCCGCCGCCAGCAACTTGCGCCCAGCAGGACGGTGCGGCACCAGCACCACGGGCGCCGCCCCGGACTCCTCGGCCGTTACCTCGTCGGTCGCTTCGGTACCCGAATCTTCTTGCGCGGCAGTATCTTCCGACTTAGCTTCGGTGTCGGTCGGCGTGGCGGCATCGTCAGCGGCGGCCCCGTCAGCGGCGACGTCTCCCGCTGCGGTGTCCTCAGTCGCAGCCGCGCCGGCGCCGATCTGATGCCGGGGCAGCCGGTGCCGGCGCCGGCCAGCCTTGCCCTGCGGTGCGTCGACCGCCCCCTGCGGAGCATCGGCCACAGACTCCCCCGGGGTCACATCACCGGATTCATGCGGCTGATCTTCCACTGCTGCCCTTCCTGCGTTGCCGTTATCACCCAACGCGATCCGCTTTCCACGGTCGCGTTGCCGTCCGGTGTCGTGGTCGTCAGCTTCATCGCGATCAGCACGTCCGCGCTGCCGTCGTCACTCCACCGCGCGACACCCGCGGCCTCAACCGTCCCCTCCGCCGGCTGTGCGCGCGCCACCTGGAGCACGATCTGGTCACGCTTGTCCTTGAACTGCTTGGCGAACTCGCCAGTGGCCTGTCCCGCAATCCGCTCGACGTAGTTGTTGGCGTGGAACGGGTCGACCGCGGTGAAACCCTTCATGAACTCCTCCACATAGCCCAGCACGGCCGCCGACTTGGCCTGGCTCGTCACGTCTTTCTCGTGCTGGACCAGCAGGTAGGTGCTGGCCGTGATCGCGGCGATCACCAAAACCGTTGTCACGCAGGCAATGACAGTCAGCACCACGCGGCGAGGCGTCGCCGCCACGGCCTTGAAGTAATCACCGGCGACGAAGCGCTCGGCGGCATCGATCTTGCGGCGCGGGCTCATCAGCGTCCTCCCCGCGGGCTCTTGAGCACTGTCAGGTTCGACAACTGCCACTTGTCGTCGCGCGACTTCGCGAAGTCGACGCGCACGGTCGCGGTGATGAACCGCAGCGAGTTGGTGTCGACGCCGCGCTGCCCTTGTAGGGCGAGCAGCATCGTCGCCTTGTCGGTGTCGGCAGACAGCACCGCGCTGCTCACCGCGTAGTACTGGTTGGTCGTCGGCTTCTTGCTGCTGATCTGCTGCTGCTTGATCAGCTGGTCGCGGTAACCGTCGGTGACCAACGCCTGGGCGGTCTTGAAATCGTTCTGATAGGTGTCGACGCCGTAGCTCAGGACGTGCTCGACGATCTTGGGGCCCTGCTCCGAAATCTGGTGCCGCGCCTCGTCGACCGCGCGGTCATGCCGGAACTGCACGCCGTAGCTCAGCCCCACTGCCGCCACACAGATCAGGGCCGCGGCCGTGAGCACCTGGCCCGCACGGCGGCCGGGGTCCCGCTCCGGGGCCGGTACGACGCGAACTTCCGTGTGCAGCAACAGATCTGCGAAGGTGCGGTGACGCGGATCCCACAGCGGCCACAGCCAGCCGAGCAGCACCGCGACGGTGTCGAGCAGATGTGCGAGGTCACGCAGGATCAGCCGTCCCATGCCGGCAGGAACACCGGCGGGTACCCGCTCCACCCGGATCGAGAACAGCGAACGGCCCAGGCTCCAGCCCGTGATCGACGGCAGCAGCCACCGGTTCACCAGGATCGCGGCCACCGCCAGCGTCGCCAGCCCGGCGTACACCCACAGCGTCCAGTCGGCCCGGGCGGCGTAGCCCAGCAAGGCCATGACAGCGATGACTGCCACGCCCAGCACCACGTCGAGCGCGAAGGCGCCCGCGCGCGCCGGCCACGAGGCCAGCACCGGTGCCGCCTGGACCGCCGCCTCGGCCTGCCCAGACTCGGTGCTCACTGCCTCAGGGCTCGTCGTCTCCTGTCCAACCGTCACGAGGTGACCTGGTCGAGCTTGGCCACCTTGAACTTCCCGTCCACCGGTGCCATCTGCGCCCGCATCCGGTAACCGACTTCCTTGTCCTTCTCAGCGCTGTTGCTGATCTTCACGCGCAGCGCCACCAGGACGTCGATGGACCCGTCATCGTTGTGCTTCTCGACGGCGGCCCGCATCTGTGAGATCTGCACCTGCACATTGGCGGCCTTGTACGCATCGAGCGTGATACCGCTCATGAACGAAGCCTGCGTCGCGTACGCGCCGGTGGCGCACTCGATGATCTTCGTCTGCGCGGCGACCATGGCCGACGTATCAGGCGCCTGGGTGGCCGTCACGCAGTCCTTGGCCGCCGCGATGGCGGCCGTCTCGTTCGCCGCCAGCGCCTGGCTCTCGCGATGCGACTTGAGCGCGAACCAGCCGCCCGCGCCAACCGCGGCGGCCAGGATCACCAATAGTGCACACACCGTCAGGGCGATGCCCCGCCCGATCCGGGCGGGGCGCTGCGCACCCTCTGATTCGCCGGTTACGGCCGGCTCCTCGATCGATTCCTCGGCAGACGGCTCTGTCGTCACCACGTCCTGCGACGTGACGTCCTGCTCATCGGTGGGGTTCAGCTGGCTGGTGCCAGCATCTCCTTCCATCCGTCGTCTCCTGGGTTGCTCGAGTTGTTGACCGAATACTTCACACCGTTCGGTCCGACCACTTGACCGCTCTGCGGGTTGTAGGTGGCCGCTGGTCCTGCTGCCGGAGTGTAGATGCACGGGTTGGGTTGCTGTCCACTGCAGGCGACGGTGCCCTGCCCCGGGGCACTGACCGGGTCACTGGCCGGAGCCGACGCGCGCTCCGGGGGCGGCAGCATGTTGGCCGGCAGCGGGTTCATCCCGTTGTTGATCGACGGTGCCGGGATCACCTTGCCCGGATCGACCGGCTGATCACAGCGCGCGGCCGGAGCCGGGCAGTTCACGACCTGGTCCGGGGTGCCGTACCAGGGGTTCGTACCCAGCGGCTCGTACGGCTTGTTGTCGCGGCACTCCATGGGGCTCGCCGCACGCTTCGCCGGGTTGTCCACACAGGGCAGGTTGCGCGAACCACGGACCGTGTTCTGGGCGTCCTTCGGAATCTTGCAGTACAAGCCCGACGCCAGTGGCGCGGTGGACGTGTCCGCCGGTGACCGCCACTGTGGCGCCGGCAGGAAGCCGGTGAGGCACGGCGGCGGCTGGTTGATGCCCAGCGCCAGGTTGATCGGCAGTTCCTTCTCGTAGACCGCGGTCAGCGAGTCGACGATCGGACCGGCCATCGGCAGCACCACCAGCACCTGCTCGAGGCCCTTGTTGTACCGCTTCAGCATGTCCAGGACGATCTCGACGTTGGCCAGCGACTGCGGCAACGCATCACGGACTTCGCCGAACACCGCGTTGAGCTGGTCAGCCGTCGGCGCGCCCTGCTGGATGGCGCCACGCAGCGCCGCGTCCTGCTGGGCCGACTGCGCCGCCAGCACGTTCAGATTCCGGGCCCACCGTGAGATGGCGTCGCCGGACTGGACCTGACTGTCGATGATCGGTCCCGAGTTCTGGATGATGTCGTCGACCGAACCGAGGTTGTCCTTGAAGTCCCCCGCCAGCGCTTGAGTGCCGTCGACGAGGTGCTGCAGTGACGGACCGAGGCCGCCGATCGCTTCCGAGGTGTAGTCGAGCAGTGCCCCGATCTTTTCCTTGGGCAACGCCTTCAGGCCATTCTCGGCCGAGTCGAGCGCCGGGCCGACTTCCTTGGGCACCGTGCCCTTGGAGATGGTCTGGCCTTCTTTGAAGTACTGGCTGGGGTTGTCCGGCGACACCAGGTCGATGAACTGCTCACCGACCGCCGACACCGAGTGGACGTTGGCCACCGTGTCGACCGGAATCTTGTACTTGTCGTCGATATCCATCTTGACGCGGGCGCCGGTCTCCGTCGGCTCCACCGCCAGCACCTTGCCGATGGTGATGCCGTGGTAGGTGACGTTGGCCGTCTTGTACAGACCCGCCGAGTTCGGCAGGTCGGCATTCAGCCGGTACATGCCCACACCGAGGTAGGTCGGCAACTGTAGGTAGACCAGGGACAGGCCGACGAGCGCGGCGACCGTGAGGATGCTGAAGATCACCAACTGCATCTTCAGAAACCGGGTGAGCATCGGTCACTCCCCCCTTTCCACTCGCGGCCCGCCCGGCGCGGTGGCCGGGTTCGGGGTGAATCGGACATCCGGGATCATCGTCGCCGGATCGCGGCCCCACGACTGCTCCAGCGCGCGGGCCATACCCGACAGGCCCGTGCCGGTCAGGATGCCGTTGTCGACGGCACTCAGCGTCAGGTCCAGGTGCAGCGAGATGTTCATGTAGTCGCCACGGATGACCTTCGGGATGTTGTCGATCGGGAACGGCAGCGTGAACAGCAGCTTCATGGCCGGCACCAGGTTCGGTGACGTCTTGGCAATCTGTTTGAGCGCCCGCTGCAGCGTCGCCAGGTTGGTGTGGAGGTTGGCGTTGCTGTTCGACAGCGTCGTGTCAGCGGCCTTCGACAACCGGCCCAGCGCCAGCACCGCGTTGGTGAACAGGTCCTGAGTCTTGTTGAAGTGCTCGATCAGCGGCGGCGTCTCGGTCAGCACCCGGTCCAGGGTGTCGTTGCGGTCCGCCACGACCTTCAGCAGCGTGTCACTCGACCGGATGGCCCGCGTGATGTCGTCACGCTGCTGGTTGAGCTCGTCGGTGAAGGTGTCCAACCGGTGCAGGAACTGTTTGATCTGATCGGCGCGCCCGTTGAGGATGTTGTAGACCTCGGACTGGATCTTCTCGATGTTCGGCACACCGCCGCCGGTCAGGATGCCGGAGATACCGGCCAGCGTCGTCTCGATGGTCGGGAACGGCTTCGAGTTCTCGAGGGTGATGGTGTCGCCATTGCGCAGGGGCTGCGCGTCGGGATGGGCCGGCTGGTCCAGCTCGACGTGCTGCGAGCCCAGGAGGCTCGTCTGGCCGACCCTGGCAAACACGTTGCGGGGCAAGTGAATACCCGGGTTCAGATCGACCGTCAGAGTGGGAACCCAGTTCCTCAGGGCAATCGCACGCACCCGGCCGACGAATACGTCGGCCACCCGGACGCGGCTGTTGGCGTTGAGGCCCAACGTGTCCGACATCTGGATGTAGACCGTCCAGTGGCCGTCCACCGTGCCCGGTCCACCGGGCAGCGGCACGTTGGCGATGCCGCGCCAACCGCAGGAGCTGAGGATCAGCGCCGCGGCAGCCAACACACCGACCCGGCGGGCGTTACGCGCCCAGCTCCGCGATTTCGGATCGATCGACCCGGTCATCACTGGCCTCCAACTTCAGCAGGAAGTGCGGGTCCGGCCGGCGCCGGCGCTGGTCCCGGGGCGGGCCCAGGTGCCATGGCACTCATCGGACTCGGGTCATTGCCCGGTCGCGGCGGCGAAACCGGTCCTGGCTGCGGGTACCACGGCGGCGGCAGCGGGCTGCTCTCGTTGTAGGCATCCGGCGGACCGGCCATGTTGACGCCACCGGTCGGCGGAATGATGTCCGGCCCACCCATGAGCTCGGCCAACGACTCCGGCGTCAGCAGGTCCTGGGTCGACTGCCCGACCTTCAGCCCCTGCATACCCGGCGCGGTGACCCAGCCTGCCTCGTGCTGGCCGTGCGACCACGGGGTGTCACGCGAGAACACACCCGGCACAGTGGTGTCCTTGAACCCGCCCGGGGGCTGCAGGCGCGGCTCCGAGTAGGTGACCAGCTTCGGCAGCGTCATGGCAGTGGTCGCCATGTTGATGCCGAACGGCAGGTAGTTGAACTTGATCGCGTCCATGACCGGCGCCAGGTACTGCGCGCACAGTTCAGCGGAGTCCTGGTAGCCCAACCGGCTGCCGGCCTGGATCGAGCTGCAGATGAACTGCAGCGGGTTCGAGAAGTTCGTGACACCCGGCAGCACGGGTGCGGAGACCAGACCGCCGGTGGCCGGCGAGTAGATGTTCTCCAGGTTGGCCAGGAAGTTCGGGTAGGCGTGCAACGCCCGCTCCAGACCGTCGCGCGCCTCCGGCTGCACGACTGCCGTCGTCGCCTCGGAGACATCGTTGATGTCGTGGGCGAGAACGCTGCCGTTCTTGTCCAGGAAGCTGCGGGTCGTCGCCATCACCTTGTTCAGGTCCTTCAGCGCATTCGCCAGTTCCTGATCGGTGTTGGTGAACTTATTGGTGAACGAGGCCAGGTCGTTGTTCAGCGAGACGAACTGCTGGTCACTCTTGTGCAGGGCGTTGACGAACACCGCCAGGCTCTTGATCACCTGGATGAAGTCGCCGCGGCCCTGGTTCAGGGTGTTCACCGCATCAGACAAGCCCTTGAGGGTCTTGTTGATCTGCGCGCCCTTGCCCTCGAAGCCATTGGCGAACGACTCGATAATGTCGCCGAACGGGCCCTTGGGCTGTTCCTTGGTGGGACCCAGCTCGGCGAGGATGCGGGTCAGCTGGTTGCGCAGCTCGTCGTACTCGATCGGAATCTGGGTCCGCTCGATCGGGATGACGGCACCGTCTTTCATCACCGGTCCGCCGGTATAAGGCGGCGACAGCTGGATGACGCGCGACGCCACCAGACTCGGGTTCAGCACCGAGGCGGACGCGTTCTGCGGCACCTTGTACTTGCTCGAGTAGTGGAAGACGACCTTCATCTTCCCGTCGGGCGACGTCTCGAGGGTGTCGATGGCCCCGACCTCGACGCCCATGATGAGGATCTTGTCGCCGGGGTACAGCGCCAGCACCTCAGGGAAGTACGCCGTCACCGTCGTGGTGGTCAGCTTGCGGTAGAGCTGCAGCCCGAAGAATCCGACGAGCACGATCGCCACCAGCGCAAGCGCACCACCGATGAGTGTGCCCTTGGACAGGTCCGGCTTCTTGATGTTCCGGATGTTGAAAACAGTCGACATCGTGGCGGCCCTATCCTTGCGACCCTGGCGGGAGGAACGGCGGGTTACCCGGCAACGGCGGGGTACCAGCCGGTCCGGCGTTGGGACCCGGCCCCGGCGGCGCCGGCGGAGCGATCAGCGGCCCGGGGATCGGAGCGAATCCGGGAGCGATGTCGTTGTCACCGGGCTGCGGCGTCAGCGGAACCGTCCGGGCACCAACGGGTGCGGGAGGCAACGGCACCGGCGTGCCGGGCACGTTCTCGGCCGGCTGCCCCGGGAAGGCGGCCGACGGCACACCCGGGCCGGTGGGCACACCGGCCGGGTTCGGCGCCGAGGAGACGACATCCGGCGGCGCGTAGCCGGGGCCACCGAACGGACCGACGCTGAGGTGCGAGCACGGCAGCGGATCGGCTGGCGACGGGTCTGCGCCGGCCCCCGGGGTGTACGAGCACGGCGAGCCGGGAGGTACCGCGGGGCCGGGGTGCTCCGGCGTGCCTTCGAGCTTCGGCGGAGCCGGCGGCGGTGCACCGTTCGCGAAGCGCGTGCCGTTGGGATCCGGCCACTGCGCCTCGGGCAGACCAGCGCTGCGCCAGAAGTCTTCGGGGTTCAGCCCGCGCTTCTTGAACGCGGCGTCCACGAACGGCTGCATCAGCTGCGGCGGCAGGATGTTCTCGACCATGACCTTGAAGTACGGACCCGATGCGATGGCCTCGGACAGCGAAGCCACGAACTTGCCCGCCGACACCAGCGTGTCGGCCAGGTCCTGCCGGCGCGCGACGAGGATGTCGCCGATGGTCTTGAGCTGCTCCAGCACGTGGTTGATGTTGGGGTTCTCGTCGATGGTCGCCTGGAGTTGGTGCGACACCTTCGAGATCCGCTCCAGCAACAGGCCGATGGCCTCGCCGCGCTGATTCAGGGCGTGCAGCAGCGTCTGGGCGTTGACGAGCAGCGCGTTCACCTGACCACTGCGGTCGCTGAGGACCGTGGCGATCTTGTTGGCGTTGGCCAACAGCGACCGGACCTGGTCATCACGCTTGCCGATGGTCTCCGAGAGCTTCTGCACCCCTTCGAGCGCGGCGCTCAAGTGCGGCGAGGTCTGGTCGGCGGTCTCGGACAGCACGTTCAGCGAGTCCTTGATCGTCTTGGTGTCCCAGCCCTGCGAGGCCCGCGTGACATCGAAGATCGCGTCGTAAATCTGGTACGGCGTGGACGTCTGCCCCAGCGGCAGCGTGCCCCTTGCCGGCAGCTTGTGGGTGCCCTTGGGCTCGATCTCGATGGCCTTACGACCCAGGATGGTCTCGGTCTTGATCAGCGCGCGGCTGTCCGAGCCGATGGTGTTGGTGCCGATCTGGAAGCCGATGATCACCTTGTCGCGATCGATGTCCATGGACTTGACCTGGCCGACGTTCACACCGTCGATGCGGACGAAGTCGCCCACCATGAGGCCGCCGGTATCGCTGAACTGGCCGTAGTACGTCGGGGACGCGAAGAGCATCGGCACGTTCGTGACGGACGCTCCGACCGCCGTCACCAGCGCGACGACAGCGAGGCCCATTGCGCCTCTGCGGACCCGGTCGGATCCTTCTATGGTCCTCACTTCGGCGTGCACCTTCCCGACGGCTGGTTGAAGAGCTTGACCGTGCGCACCGGACCGCCCGGCTGCAAACCGTTCATCTTCACCTCGACGTCACAGACGTAGAAGTTGAAGAAGTCACCGTAGACACCACCGGCGCGGCCCAGAATCTTCAGCGCCTGCGGGACCTTCTGCAGGGTGTCGTTCAGCTGCTCCTTCTGGTCGACCAGGGACTGCTGCGTGGTCTCCACGTAGCCGAGGGTGTCGTGCAGCAACGGGCGGTTGTCGCCCAGCAGGTCACCGAGGGAGTTGGCGGCATTGCTGATGTTGGCCACCGAGTCGGCGATCGGGTCGGCGCGGTTCTTCAGCCCGGTCACCAGCCCCTCGAAGTTCTTGAGCGTGTCGTCGAACTGCTTCTGGTGCTTGACCGTGGTGTCGAGGACCGTGTTGAGGTTCTTGATCACCTCACCGATGGCCTGGTCCTGCTCCCCGATGGTCGAGCTGAACTGCGCGGTCTGATCGAGGATGTTGTTGATGGTCCCGCCCTCGCCCTGGAAGATCGTCACGATCGACGAGGCGATGGTGTTGACCTTCTGCGGATCGAGCGAACGGAACAGCGGCCGGAAGCCACCGACCAGCGCGTCGAGGTCCAGCGCGGGCTCGGTGCGCTCGATCGGGATGGTGCCGCCGGGCGGCAGGATCTGGTTGCTCTCACCCCGCCGCAGGTCCAGGAACCGGTTACCGAGCAGGTCGAGGTAGCGGATGTGCGCCGAGGTCTGCTGGTACAGCGGAACCGACTTGTCGACGTTGAAGTGCACCCGCACCTTGCCGCCGGGGATCAGTTCGACATCGGTGACCTTGCCGACCTCGACGCCGAAGGCACGCACGAACTGATCGGCCTTGAGGCCGCTCGTGTTGTCGAAGATCGCGTAGTAGTCGTTGTTCCGGCTGAACCGGAACTGACCGAACACGATGAAGATGCCTGCCGTGAACGCCAGCAGGACAGCGGAGAAGATGGCGAGTTTGATCGCCGTGCCCTTGATGCTCATGGGTTGATCGTGTTCTCCCCGTCTTGACGACCCCAGACGTATTCGGACGCAAACGGCGAACCGAGACCGAAGTGGTTGTACGGCGCGATCGACGCGCCAGTGTCCATCACCATGTAGGGCATCGGGAGGATGTCCTTGGTGACCGTCCAGCAACCCGGGCGGCCCATCGGACCGCCGGAGGCGTTGATCCGCGGGAGGTTGTCCGGGTAGACGTACTGGTTGGCCGCGCCGACGAGTTCGGTGTGGGTGACCAGCGAGAAGCCGTTGCCGCCCAGGCCCTTGGCCGCGGCCGGCGCACCCGCGGCGAATCCACGGAACAAACAGTCGAGCTCAGGGGCGTACTTGTCCAGCAGCGCCGAGGTCGGCAGCAGGTCCTGCACACCACGGACCAGATACGGGCCGCCGCGCTCCAGAATGTCACCACCGGTGTTACCGAACCCGACCGCCGACATCAGCGCCTGATCGATGTTGCCGCGCTGATCATTCAGCGTGCGCTCGGTGGTCACGGCATTCTTGAGCCCGTCCCACAGATCCGGCGACGCCTTCGCGTAGACCTCGGTCAGGTCGGCCAGCGCCTTCGTATCGTGCCGGAACGTCGGCATCCGCTGATTCAGGTCCGCAAGAATGGTGTTGCCGTTGACCAACGACTGACCGAACTTCTCCCCCAGACCATCGAGCGCCTGCGCGGCCGCCGTCAGCGTCTGGTTCAGCTTGATGGGGTCGACCTGCTCGGAGATCGCCGTGATGGTCTCGAACAACGTGTTGAACTCCGTCGTGACGCACGCGGTCGGCGGCGTCGGCGGGGAGCACTTGGACACGTCGATGGTGTCGCCACCCCGCAGGCGCTGCGGCGCCGGGCTCGGCGGTGAGGTGAACGAGACGTACTTGTTGCCGAAGGCCGTGGTGGCCAACAGCTTCACGTCGACGTTCTTGGGCAGCAGGCCCAGGTACTGCGGGTCGACGTTCAGGACCAGCTTGGCCTCGGGCGTCTGGCCCTGATGCCCGACGACCTGAATCTCCTTGACGCGGCCGATGGGCACGCCGTTGTAGGTGGCCTTCGAGCCGGGATCCATGGACAGGCCCGACCGTGGGGTCAGCACGTAGAGCTGGGCCTTGGTGTCGAAATACCCACGGAACTGGGCCCAGGTCAGGCTCAGCACCACGGCGGTGACGATCGCCATGACCACGCCGGCGATCTTGTAGGGCGGGGTCCGGTCCTTGTTGAGCGGCGCGTGGACCTGCCCATCGGCGACCGGCGGCAGCGGCTGTGGATTCGTCATCGGGTCACACCGTCAGGTTGAAGTTCGGGTCGGTGCCATACAGCGCCAACGAGAAGAGCAGAACGACCGTGACGATCGCGATCAGTGACGTACGCATCGAGCGGCCCACAGCCTCGCCCACACCGACGGCGCCGCCGCTGGCGTAGTAACCGAAGTAGGCGTGGTTGAGGAGGACGACCACCGACATGATGATGACCTCGAGGAACGACCACATGACGTCGTCGACGCGCAGGAACGTGTGGAAGTAGTGCTCGTAGGTACCGACCGACTGTCCGTAGAACAGAGTGGTCACCAGCTGAGCCGACAGGAACGACAGCAGGATGGCCATCGCGTACAGCGGGATGATGACGACCATGCCCGCGATCAACCGGGTCGACACCAGGAAGGACAGGGACTTGACGCCCATGACCTCGAGGGCGTCGACCTCTTCACTGATGCGCATGGCGCCGAGCTCGGCGGTGGCACCGGCGCCGACCGTCGCGGCCAGGGCCTGACCGGTCACGACCGGGGCGACGACGCGAATATTGGCCAGGGCGGCAAAGAAGCCGGTGAAGGCCGCGACACCGATGTTGCCCAGGGACGCGAAACCCTGGATGGCGATTAGTGAGCCGGCGGCCAGGGTGACGAAGCCGATGATGGCCACCGTGCCGCCGATGACGGCCATGGCGCCCGTGCCCATGCCGACCTCGGCGATGAGCCGCAGTACCTCTTTGCGGTAGTAGCGGAACGCGTGCGGGATGTGCCCGACCGCCGAGACGACGAAGACCGCGACGTGACCGAGGCTGTCGAACATCCTCGCCGGCGCAGCACCGATTTCGGCGACCTTGGAGAACGCCCGGGGGAACCGCCCCCGGAGAACTGTCGATGTGCTCATTCCGTCACCCGGCCTGCGTTCCGAACTTGACGCCGATCGTGGTGAGCACGACGTTCACCCCGAACAGCGCGATGACACAAAGCACCAGCGTTTCGTTCACCGCGGTGCCGACACCCTTCGAACCGCCCGCCACGGTGAGCCCGCGGTAACAACCGACCAGTCCGGCGATCAGGCCGAAGATGGTGGCCTTGAGCACCGAGATCACGACCTCGGGGAAGCCCGTCAGCAGCGTCAGCGTCGAGACGTAGGCGCCGGCGTTGACGTTCTGGATGTAGACACCGAAGAAGTAGCCGCCGACCAGGCCGATGATGATCACCGCACCGTTGAGCATGAAGGCGACGAACGTGGAGGCCACCACGCGTGGCACCACCAGGCGCTCGATCGGGTCGATGCCCAGCACCTCCATGGCGTCGATCTCTTCACGGACGGTCCGGGCGCCGAGGTCGGCGCAGATGGCCGTCGACCCGGCGCCGGCAACCACGAGCACCGTCACCAGCGGGCCCAGCTGGGTGACAGCACCCAGGGCCGCGCCGGCGCCGGAGACGTCAGCCGCGCCGAACTCCGCGAGCAGGATGTTCAGCGTGAAGATGATCAGCACCGTCAGCGGGATGGAGACCGCCAGCGTGGGCAGGAAGGCCACCCGGATCAGGAACCAGCTCTGAAGGACGAACTCCTTCCACTGGAAGGGCCGGGAGACCAGCGCCTTGAAGGTGAGGACGCACATCTTGACGAAGCCACCGATCTTGGTGAATGGCTTGTCCAACTGATCCTTGAGATAACTGACCAAGGTGTTGTCCGAGGCTGTCACTGATCAGCCTTCCCTTCCGGAAAACGGCCGTTCCGCGGCTTCACGCGTGGCACGCCCCCTCCTTAGCCCCTAGCACAAACTGAGTGATTTCTGTCTCGCTACTCCCGAGTAGTAAGACGGACCACAGGAGAGTACCCGATACACCGCGTACCCCGTGACCCAACTGAGGGATAATTGCGTTCCGTTTCAGCAAACGCGACATGGGCCCATCCGCCCTCCGCTCAGGTGGTGGAATTTCTCAGCGCGTCGTCACTTGCCACGCTTACGACACACTTGTATCACCGAACCGCTCGCGTAGTTCCGTTTTAAGGACCTTGCCAGAAGGATTTCGCGGAAGCGCGTCGACGATTTCGAGTGCTTTGGGGTGCTTGTATCGCGCCAGTCGTTCGGTCAGGAAATCATCGAGATCCGCCAGCGTCAGCACACTTTCGCTTTCGACGTGCGCGTTCGGCGTCACCGCGACGACCGCGACGGGCACCTCACCCCACTTTTCATGGGGGCGTCCGATCACCGCGACTTCGGTAATTGACGGGTGCGCGGCCAGAATGTTCTCTACCTCCGCGCAGTAAATATTTTCGCCGCCGGAAATAATCATGTCCTTTTTACGGTCGACGACCCAGATGTAACCCTCATCGTCCTGGCGGACCAAGTCGCCGGAATGGAACCAACCGCCGGCGAATGCCTCGGCAGTCGCTTTCGGGTTGTTCCAATATCCCGCCATGAGGGTGGGCGCACGGTAGACGATCTCCCCGACCTCGCCGACCGGCACGTCGTTCATGTTGTCGTCGACCACGCGCGCGGACACGGTCGGAATCACCCGTCCGACCGATCCGAGCTTGCGCAGCGCGTCCTGGCTCAACAGCATGCACGTCACCGGCGACATCTCGGTCTGACCGAACGCAGCAAAGATCTGCGTGCCGGGGAACGTCGCCGCCATCTCCCTCAGAAGAGTGTCCGACGCGGGCGCCGCGCCCCAGGACAACACACGCAGTTTCACGTTGCGGGGCTTGGCCTGCTGTGCTGCGCACACCGCCTGCCACTGGGCCGGAACCAGGAAGATCGAGGAGACGCCCTCGACCTCCAGCACGTCGAGCAGGGCGCCGGGGTCGAACGCGCCCAGCGGGTAGATGACCGTCGGCAGACCCAGCAACAGGCCGCCGATCATGTTGCCGATGCCGGCGATGTGGAAGAAGGGGACGCCGATGAAGCCGACGTCGTTGTTGATGTCTGGCGCGATGGTGAACAGGTTGGTCATGCCCTGACCCATGATGTTGACGTGCGTGAGCACGGCACCCTTGGGGTACCCGGTAGTGCCTGAGGTGTACATGATCAGCGCCGGCGAGTCCTCGGGGATATCGACAGGCGCGGGCGGCGCTCCTTCCTCGGCGAGCACATCCTCGTAACCGAGCACGTCGCCCTCGGTCGCGCCGCCGGCGACGATCACCGTGCCCAGCGACGGTTCCAGCTCCCGCACCGCGGTGGCGACCGGGGCCAGCACCTGCTCGGTGATCACGGCCTTCGGGTCACAGTCCCGGACCAGGTAGGCGATCTCGGGCGGCGTCATGCGGAAGTTGACCGGCACCGCGATGGCGCCGAGGAGGTTGGCGGCCAGGAATGCCTCGACGTATTCGGTGCGGTTCAGCATCAGGATCAGCACGCGGTCGCCGAAGCCGACCCCTCGACGGCTCAGCGCTCCCGCGAGTTTCGTGACCCGACGCTGCAGCTCACCCCACGTGACGGTCTGGCCCACGAACCGCATCGCGGTGGCGTCCGGCTGCATGAGGGCGTGACGGGCGAGGTGGGTGGTCCAGTTCTGCCGACGAGCGAGATAAGGCTGCTCGAGTGCTGCGGATGACACGGTCTGCTCCTGCGTCTCGATCGACATCGCGGCGAAATTGACATGACCACGACAAGCGATGCTGATATTTGATCAAATATAGTGTTGCCGCCGTCACAATAAGACGCCGGCACCAGCCGGACAACCGCCGGGGTCGCCCTGCCCGCCCAGAAGAAGGACTGCCGTGAACGCCTCGGCCAAACCGCTACCCGGCCTCCAGCGGGCCCGTCGGCGGGAACAGCTGTCCGACGAGGTGGCGGCCCATCTCCGGGCGGCCATCATGTCGGGCAGTTTGCGTCCGGGCACCTTCGTCCGGCTCGACGAGACCGCTGACGCGCTCGGCGTGAGCATCACGCCGGTCCGCGAGGCACTACGCACCCTGCGCGGCGAGGGCATGGTCCAACTCGAACCCAACCGTGGTCACGTGGTGTCCGCGTTCACGCGCGACGACATCGCCGACATCTTCTGGCTGCAGGCCACCATCGCCACCGAGATCGCCGCGAACGCGGCCCGGCGCATCACCGAGCCCGTGATCGCCGAACTCGACCGGCTCACCGACGAGCTCGCCGATGCCGTCGCCGCGGGTGATGCAGACGCAATCGCCCTGGCGGAGTTCCTGTTTCATCGGGAGTTCAACCGCGCCGCCGGCCGCACCAAGCTGGCGTGGTTCCTGCTCCATGCGGCGCGGTACCTACCGGTGCGCATCTACGCCGCCGACCCGGAGTGGGGCGCCGCAGCCGTCGCCAGTCACCGGGCACTGGTTGCGGCGTTGCGGGACAAGGACATCGATGAGGTCGTCCGGCAAACCCGCGGCCAGTTCGACGACGCCGCCGAGCGGTTGACCGACCGCCTCGACGAACTCGGGCTATGGCCCTCGGGCTAGTTAGCCGGCCGAGAGCTGCTCAGCGCGCGTCTTGAGGTTTCCGGCCAGGTGGTCCAGTGCGTCATTGACGACCTTCTTGACCATCATCGACGGGATACCCGGCATGTCGACCTCGACATCCATGTCGACGGTCAGCAGGGCACTCGCCCCGAGATCGACCACCGAGAACAGCTGCTCCTGCTTGGAGAACAGGTTGCCCTGCTGCATGACGGTCTGGATCTGACCGTCGCCCGGGTAGTAGACCGCCTGGATGTACGAGCCGTCCATGCCCTGAATCTTGGTGTCCAGCCTCAGCTGGCTGGGACGACCGTCGTCGTAGCGGTGCAGGATCCAGCAGCCGGTGACCTCTTCGTTCCACTGCGGGTAGGCCTCGAAGTCGGCCACGATCCCCAGGATGTGCGCTGCTGGTGCGGCCACCTCGACGGTCTTGCTCACGATCGGCATGCCGCCGAGCATATCGAGGCCCGTATGCCGTCGATCCTGCGCATGCATCCGTTGACCCTGAACTGACGGCGCACGTATCTCGACATTTCCCGCCCTGAACACAGGCTCAACAGGCGACGGCGGTCTCCAGCAGCTCGCGGATGGGCGCCGGGATGGGGACGGGACGCCGGGCGTCCCGGTCGACGTAGACGTGCACCCAGCTGCCGACCGCGGCAGGTGTGTTTTCCCCGGCCGCCCACAGCCCGGTGCGGTAGGTGACGCTGCTGTTGCCCAGCCGGGTCACCGCCAGCCCGACCACCAGCTGCGACGGAAACTTCAGCTCCGCGAAGTAGCGGCAGCCCGATTCGGCGACCACCCCGAGCCACGGTGCGGCCACCGGGTCGACGTCGCACGTGGTGTTGATCCACGCGTTGATCGCGGTATCGAACAGCTCGTAGTAGACCGCGTTGTTGAGGTGGCCGAACATGTCGTTGTCGGTCCAGCGGGTCTGTACGGGCCAGTGCACCGGAAATTCCGCGGTGGTCAGTGCCTGCTCCATGCCGGCCAGTCTGTCAGGCTGGTGCCATGTTGATTCGCGGTGCCGTACTCGAAGAGATCGGGCGAGCCCGCCCGTATGCCGAATCACGGCCACTCACCGTCAGCGAGCTCGAATTGGACGCACCCGGCGACGGAGAGGTGCTGGTGCGTATCGAGGCGGCCGGCCTCTGCCATTCCGACCTGTCGGTGGTGGACGGCAACCGGGTCCGCCCGGTGCCGATGCTGCTCGGCCACGAGGCTGCCGGCATCGTCGAACAAGTCGGCGGCACTTCGGATTTGGCCGTCGGCCAGCGGGTGGTCATGACCTTCCTGCCGCGCTGCGGGCAGTGCCGGTCCTGCGCGACCGACGGCCTGGCCCCCTGCATCCCGGGCAGCGCCGCCAACGGCGCGGGCACGCTGCTCAGCGGCGAGACGCGGCTATCCCGAAGCGGCGCGACAGTTCTGCATCACCTCGGGGTGTCCGCCTTCGCAACGTACGCGGTGGTGGATCGCCGATCGGTGGTACCGGTGGACAGTGACGTCCCTCCGGTGGTCGCATCACTGCTCGGCTGCGCGGTGCTGACGGGCGGCGGCGCGGTCCTCAACGCCGGACAGCCGAAGCCCGGCCAGACGGTGGCCATCGTGGGCATGGGTGGGGTCGGCATGGCGGCCATGCTGACCGCACTGGCGCACGACGACGTGCGGGTCGTCGCGGTGGACCGGCTGCCCGACAAGCTCGAGCAGGCCCGTGCACTCGGCGCCCACGATGCCGTCACCGATCCCGGCGACATCAAGGCCGACGTGGTCATCGAGGCCGCCGGCCACCCCGCCGCCCTAGAAACCGCGATCGGCATGACCGCCCCCGGCGGCAAGACCATCACGGTCGGCCTGCCCCACCCTGATGCGCGAATCACGGTGTCCCCGTTGGCTTTGGTCGCCGATGGCCGGTCGCTGATCGGCAGCTACCTCGGGTCAGCGGTGCCGGCGCGAGACATTCCGCGCTTCGTCGACCTGTGGCGGTCCGGCCGGCTGCCGGTCGAGAAGCTGGTGTCCGACACCATCGCCCTCGACGACATCAACACCGGCATGGACGCCCTGGCCGACGGCCGCGCCGTGCGCCAGATCATTACCTTCTAGCAAGCCCAACGTGAAGAAGATCGCGTGATTTCACTGAATCTTCGTCATCTACTTCACGTTCGGCGACTAGAACCAAGCGTCCCGCATCTCCAGCGTGGTCCGGTCCAGCGACTCCAGCAGGTCCAATTGCGGTGCGGTCTTGGGCAATTCGAACCGGAAGAAGTACCGGGCGGCCTGGCGCTTGCCGTCATAGAAATCGCCGTCTTTACCGGCGGCCGCGACGAACTGCTCCAGCCACAACCACGCCACGACGATGTGCCCGAACGCTTCCAGGTAGACGTGGCTGTTGGCCATCACCGCAGGGACGTCGCCCGAGCCGAACATGCCGGCAGTCACCCCAACGAGCCGCTGCCACGACGCGTCGAGCGCGGCCGCCAACTCGGCGCCCTCGCCACCCAGGGCGGAGGCCGTCCCCACCGTCTCGGCGATGACCTGCCCGAGTGCCGCCAGGCTGGCCCCGCCGCGCTGAGTCACCTTGCGGCCCAACAGGTCCAGGCTCTGGATGCCGTTGGTACCCTCGTGGATCGGGTTCAGCCGGTTGTCCCGGTAATGCTGCTCGACGTCGTACTCACGCGTGTAGCCGTACCCGCCGTGCACCTGGATCGCCAGGTTGTTGGCTTCCAGGCACCACTGCGACGGCCAGCTCTTGGCCACCGGCGTCAGGATGTCGATCAAGAGACCGGCCGTGTCGGCCTCGGCATCCCACTCCGCACTGTGCTGCACATCCACCAGCCGCGCGCAGTACAGACCCAGGGCCATTCCGCCTTCGACATAGGCCTTCTGCGCCAACAACATTCGACGGACGTCGGGATGTTCGACGATGGGCACCTGCGGCGTCGCCGGGTCCTTGACGTCCAGCGGGCGGCCCTGCGGCCGCTCCCGCGCGTACTGCACCGACTTGAGGTAGCCGGTGTAGCCCAGCGCCACCGCGCCCATGCCGACGGCCAGCCGGGCCTCGTTCATCATCTGGAACATGTAGACGATGCCGCGGTGCGGCTCGCCGACCAGGTAGCCGACCGCGCCGTTCTCGCCGCCCGGATTGAACTGTGTGTCACCGAAATTCAGCACGGTGTTGGTGACACCGCGCTGCCCCATCTTGTGGTTCAGCCCAGCGATGGCGACGTCGTTGCGCTCGCCGATGGACCCGTCGGCGTTCACCAGGTACTTGGGCACGATGAACAGCGAGATGCCCTTGGTACCAGGGGGCCCGCCGGGGATCTTGGCCAGCACCAGGTTGACGATGTTGTCGGTGATCTCGTGCTCGGCGCCCGAAATCCACATCTTCGACCCGAACAGCCGATAGGTGCCGTCCTCGCGCGGTTCGGCGCGCGTGGCCACGTCGGCCAGCGAGGATCCGGCCTGGGTCTCCGAGAGCGCCATGGTGCCCGAGAAGCGGCCTGCGAGCATGGGTTTGACGTAGGTCTCGATCTGTTCGGGCGTACCGAACCTGGTCAGCAGATTGACGTTGGCGATGGTCAGCATCAGATACCCCGATGTCGACACGTTGGCGGCGGCGATCCAGGCAAACGCCGCCTGCGCGACGACCGCGGGCAGTTGCGCCCCGCCGACCGACTCCTCCATGGACATGCCGATGAGATCAGCCGAGACGAATGCGTCCCAGGCCTCTTTGACCTCGGGGACCATCGTGACGGTCTGTCCGTCGAAGGTCGGCTCGTTGGCGTCGCTCTTCTTGTTGTGCGGCGCGAAGTAACGCTCAGCCAGCTGTTCGCTGAGGTCCAGGACCCCGTCGAAGGTTTCGCGCGAATGGTCGGCGAACCGCTTGCGGCCGGTGAGTTCGTCGACCTTCAGCCATTCGTACAGCAGGAAGTCGAGGTCCCGGCGGGACAGCAGCAGAGATTTCATCGGGCCTCGGTCACCTCTCGAACGCGCTGGTCAGTGTGATGTGCCGTCGCCGAGGGGGTCCTCGGTGCGGATCGTTTCGTCGCGGATCAGTCCGCGCAGCAGTGCGGTGCTGAACTCGACGGCGATCTCGGAAGCCGTGCGCCGGCCGTGCGGCCGCAGCCACCGGTAGGCCCCCAGCGTCATCCCGATGTAGCCCAGTGCCAGCACATGCGAGTCGCAGTCGTTGAACTCGCCGCTGGCGATGCCGCGGTCGATGACGTCGCGGACGTGCTCATAGACCGTGGTCTCGGCCTTGCGGATGTAGGCCACCTGCTCCTCGGTGAACCATTCGGTGATGTACGGCCCCTCCTGGAAGTACACTGCCGCGGACTCCAGGTCGGTGGCGATGCCGGTCAGCAGGCGCCGGGTGAAGTTGAAGATGGTCTCACGCGCCGAGGCCGTCGGATCGTCATGCAGGGCGTCGACGGTGAAGTCGGCGGTCGACTTGTAGATGTCCCACAGGATCAGCGACTTGCTGGCGTAGTAGTGGTAGACGGTCGCCTTGTTGAGCCCGACGGCGTCGGCGACGTCATCCATGCGGGTGCCGTGGTAGCCGCGCGCCGCGAACAACTTGGCGGCCACTGCCAACAACTCCTCGCGCCGCGACGAGCCGTTCGACCCGTTCGACGCAGACGACGCCCCCGCGGGCGACCCCGATGCAGCACCTTTTGTCGACGACTCTGTGGACATGTCAGCTCACTCTATGCAGCCGGGCGCCAGCCCGGGACCAATCAACTGGTTGGCCAGTCTATGCCGTGGCATGTCCACAGCCGATCCGCCACTCACTCGCCAGCTCCAGCAGCTAAGCTCACGAGTAACAAGCTTGTCGGTTGGAGGTACTGATGGATCCGAGTCCGGATTACGACGCGAGCGACGAGATCGAGTACTTCTTCAACTGGGTCCCGTGGGGCCTGCGCGGCGTATACCCGCCCCCGGCGTACCCCCCGGTCTAACCGCCGCTGAATTTCACCCCACCGACCGGTGTCTCGGCGCGTGCCGTCTCACCGGTCGGAATTTTGCTGTACCAAATCGCCGCCGTCCCGTAGACATATCCCCGGCAACGCCCCGCAGTGGATTTTTGGTCGGGTTATGAGCGACTGCTAATTTATGAGCGATTGCTAACTGGTATAGGGGGCAAGGGCACCGTCCAGACCTGGATGGGGGAGACTCTTGCAAGCAAACCAACACAGATCGGATCGAATTCGATGATCATCGGGATTCCCCGCGAGTCTCTGGCTGGTGAGACGCGGGTTGCCGCCACTCCTGCAACTGTCGGGCAGCTGATCAAGCTCGGCTATTCGGTAGTGGTCGAATCTGGCGCGGGTGCCGCCTCCAGTTTTGCCGACGCCGCCTATGTAGAGGCCGGGGCCAGTATCGGCTCTTCCGCCGAGGCGCTGTACGCGGACATCGTTTTGAAGGTCAACGCGCCTGACGACGGTGAGATCGCCGCCCTCAAGGACGGCGCCACCCTGGTCTCGCTCATCTCCCCCGCTTTGAAGCCGGAACTGGTCGAAAAGCTCGCCACCCGCCCGATCACCGTGCTGGCCATGGACGCGGTGCCGCGTATCTCGCGCGCCCAGTCCCTGGATGTGCTGTCCTCGATGGCCAACATCGCCGGCTACCGCGCCGTCGTCGAGGCCGCCCACGCTTTTGGGCGGTTCTTCACCGGCCAGGTCACCGCGGCCGGCAAGGTTCCCCCGGCCAAGGTCCTCGTCGTCGGCGCCGGCGTGGCGGGCCTGGCCGCGATCGGCGCCGCCGGATCGCTGGGCGCCATCGTGCGCGCCACAGACCCGCGCCCTGAGGTCGCCGACCAGGTCGCCTCCCTCGGCGGGGAGTACCTGTCCGTCGCCAACGAGGCCGCCGAGGTGTCCGCCACCGGCTACGCCAAAGAGATGGACGACGACTACAAGGCACGCGAGGCGCAGCTGTACGCCGAGCAGTGCAAGGACGTCGACATCATCATCACGACCGCGCTGATCCCGGGCCGTCCCGCGCCGCGGATCATCACCGGGGAGATGGTTGCCTCGATGAAGCCCGGTTCGGTGATAGTCGACATGGCCGCGGCCAACGGCGGCAACGTCGAGGGCACTGTCAAGGACCAGGCGGTAGTCACCGACAATGGCGTGACCATCATCGGCTACACCGACCTGGCCGGCCGCCTGCCCGCGCAGGCCTCCCAGCTGTACGGCACCAACCTGGTCAACCTGCTCAAGCTGCTCACCCCGGAGAAGGACGGCCAGGTCGTCCTCGACTTCGACGACGTGGTGCAGCGCGGCGTGACCGTCGTGCGCGACGGTGAGATCACCTGGCCGCCGCCACCGGTGCAGGTCTCCGCCGCTCCGGCCGCAGCCGCTGCCGCCGCTCCCGTGGTGTCGAAGATCAAGGAGCCGATGTCGACGCAGCGTCGTCTGGGCATCACCTTCGGCGCCGCGGCCGTGCTGTTCGCGCTGATCGCCGCCTCCCCAGCTGCCCTGCAGGTCCACCTGACGGTGTTCGCGCTGGCGATCGTCATCGGCTACTACGTGATCGGGCACGTGCACCACGCGCTGCACACCCCGCTGATGTCGGTGACCAACGCGATCTCCGGAATCATCGTGGTCGGCGCCCTGCTGCAGATCGGGCATCACAACACCCCGATCACCGCCCTGGCCGGCGTCGCGATTCTGCTCGCCAGCATCAACGTCTTCGGCGGCTTCGCGGTGACCCGCCGCATGCTGGCCATGTTCTCCCGCAGCTAGAGCCTGCTGACCTCAGAACCTTTGGAACGGATTCATGTTCAACGCAGAAACCATCACCAACGTGGCGAACGCGGCCTACGTCGTCGCTGCCCTGTTGTTCATCCTCGCTCTGGCCGGCCTGTCCAAGCACGAGACCTCCAAGGCCGGTAACGCCTTCGGCATGGCCGGCATGGGCGTGGCGCTGGTCGCCACCATCGTCCTGGCCATCAACAAGCACATCGAGCCCCTGGGCCTGGCGCTGCTGATCGGCGCCATGGCCGTCGGTGCTGCCATCGGTCTGTGGCGCGCCAAGGTCGTCGAGATGACCGGCATGCCCGAACTGATCGCGCTGCTGCACTCGTTCGTCGGTCTGGCCGCCGTGCTGGTCGGCTGGAGTGGCTACCTGCACGCCGAGTTCGACCCGAACGGCCAGGGCGCGCTCGAGCTGGCCAAAGAGGGCATGCTGGGGATTCATTCGGCCGAGGTCTTCATCGGTGTGTTCATCGGTGCCGTGACCTTCACCGGTTCGATCGTGGCCAACCTGAAGCTCTCGGCCAAGATCAAGTCCGCGCCGCTGATGCTGCCGGGCAAGAACTTCCTCAACGTCGGCTCGCTGGTGCTGTTCGTCGCGCTGACCGTGTGGTTCTGCATCTCGCCGAACCTGTGGCTGCTGGTCGGCGTCACGGTCCTGGCCCTGCTGCTCGGCTGGCACCTGGTCGCCTCCATCGGCGGTGGCGACATGCCCGTCGTGGTGTCGATGCTCAACAGCTACTCCGGTTGGGCCGCGGCCGCCTCGGGCTTCCTGCTCTCGAACGACCTGCTGATCATCACCGGCGCGCTCGTCGGCTCCTCCGGTGCCTACCTGTCCTACATCATGTGCAAGGCCATGAACCGGTCGTTCATCTCCGTCATCGCCGGTGGCTTCGGCATCGAGGCCGGCCCGGCCGAGGACAAGGACTACGGCGAGCACCGCGAGATCACCGCCGAAGGCGCCGCAGAGCTGCTGGGCTCGGCGGACACCGTCATCATCACCCCGGGTTACGGCATGGCCGTCGCCCAGGCGCAGTACGGCGTGGCCGACCTGACCCGCAAGCTGCGCGACAAGGGCGTCAACGTCCGCTTCGGTATCCACCCCGTCGCCGGTCGTCTGCCCGGCCACATGAACGTGCTGCTCGCCGAGGCCAAGGTGCCCTACGACATCGTGCTCGAGATGGACGAGATCAACGACGACTTCGATGACACCGCAGTCGTTTTGGTGATCGGCGCCAACGACACCGTCAACCCGGCCGCGTCCGAGGACCCGGGCAGCCCGATCGCCGGCATGCCGGTGCTGACGGTGTGGAACGCCGACAACGTCATCGTGTTCAAGCGCTCCATGGCCTCGGGCTACGCGGGCGTGCAGAACCCGCTGTTCTTCCGCGAGAACACCCAGATGCTGTTCGGCGACGCCCGCGACCGCGTCAACGACATCCTGGCCGCGCTGTAGCGAACTCTGCGAGGTTGACATTCGGCACGCCGGCGACGGCGTGTCGCGCGCAGAACGTCAGTGTCGCGAGCACGCATGGAACCGGACGCCGACCCTAGCCGTCGTACCAGGGCATGGGGGAAGTGTTCCGTGCCCGCGACGCGCTCTCTGCGGGCTTCCTCAGCCGGCGGGAGCTCGCGAGGCACTACCAGCCAATCCAGCGTGGTGTGTATCTGCCAGCCGGAGTAGAGCCGACATTGGCGGACCGCCTTGCCGCGGTCTCTTTGGCGGCACCCGCTGCCGTGATCGGTGGAGTCGCGGCCTCCGCCCTACACGGCGCAAAGTGGGTCGATCCGGACCTCCCCATCGAGGTGATCACGACTGGGCGCGCCCAACGCGGACTGGTCGTGCGCCGCGACGCCCTTGCGCCAGACGAGATGACCACCGTGGCAGGTACTCGTGTCACCACGCTCGCGCGGACGGCATACGACCTGGCCCGACAACTGCCTCGAAATGACGCCATCGCTCGTCTGGATGCGCTCATGGCCGCACAGCCGTTCAGCATCGAGGACGTCCAGTTGCTCGCGAAGCGGCATGCGGGTGCACGCGGGCTCCGTCGACTCCGGGCCGCGCTCCCGCTGATCGACGGCGGTGCCGCCTCACCGAGGGAGACCCGCCTGCGGCTACTCCTTGTCGACGCCGGCCTACCGCAGCCCGACACGCAGATCGTCGTGGTTGACGAGCGTGGCCGATTCGTGCGCAGGCTCGATATGGGGTGGGACCGATACCTGGTCGCCGCCGAGTACGACGGGGACCAGCACCGTACCGATCGTGCCCAGTACATAAAGGATCTTCGGACTGGCCCGAAGCTGGATGCGTTGGGCTGGAAAGTGATTCGCGTTGTCAAGGAAGACCGTTCGGACGACATCGTGCACGCCGTGCGCAGTGCGTTGCGGGAGCGGGGTTGGCAACCTTGACTCACGCCCGAGATCGACGTTGCGCACAACGCACCCGGCGTGTCGCGCGCAGAACGTCAGTGTCGCGGACGCTATCAGCGGACGAAATCGGTTATCGCCGCGAGGAATTGGTCAGGCTTCTCGACCATGGGGCTGTGCCCCGAACCGGCGATGAGGTGTGGCGGCAAGCCCGCCGCGGTATAGCGCGCGACATTTGGCGCTGTCGGGGTCAAGACGTCCTTGTCACCCCAGAGCACCAGCACGGGTTTACCCAGCCCCTTCAGCGTCTCGGCGACGGGGCGGCCGGCTTCCTTGGAGTCGCACACGCCTGCGTAGGTCAGCTGCTTCAAGGAGCGGTACGCCAACGGCGGGACGGGATAGTCGGCGGCGAAGCCGGTCTGCAGCGAGCTCTCACTGATCGCGTCGACGTCCCGGAAGCGGTCCAGTGCGGGTCCGATGACGGGCCAGCACAGCATCCTGCCGAGCAGTGGCATCGCGACCAGGTCCTCCCCCGCGGGCGTATCGGAAACTGCCACGCGCTCAACCATTTCCGGGTACTTGGTGGCGAACTCGGCAGCCACCTTGCCGCCCATGGAATGCCCCACCAGTTCGGCATGCCGGACACCCAACGCCTCCAGTGCGCGGTGGACGGCCTCGGCCTGGCCGTCGGCGTGGTACGGCGCCGCATCGGTCGGTGCCTCAGAACCACCGTGGCCGACGAGGTCGACGGCGATCACGCGCTGACGGGCGGCCAGCGCCGGGGCGACTTTATCCCACCATTCGATGGAGGCCGAATACCCGTGCAGCAGCACGATTGCCCGATCGCCTGGTGGCCCGTACTCGCGGACATTGAGGTCGGGGCCGTCGAGTTTCAGGACGTGGCCGCCGGCGAAGGGCTCCGCAGCCCGGCTGGTGTGTGCGACGACCACTGCGTTCACGGCCAACGCCACCGCCGCCGCGACGAGCAGGCCCACCAGGATGCGCAGTTTCATGGCGTGACGCTACCGCCGCGACCCCTCCGCCAGCGATGAATCATCTCCGAACTGGGGGCGATTGCTCGCGCTCAGGGGGCGAGGTGACCGTGACGCGGGTACCGCCATCGGCGGAGTCGACGACCATCGAACCACCCATCGCTTCCAACCGCGCCAGCAGCGAGCCCAGTCCGACGTGCCCGTCGGCCACGTACCGGGCCACCACGGCCGGATCGAAGCCGACGCCGTCATCGGACACCGTCAGGACGACGCGATCGCCGATACGACCCAGCCGCACCCACACCGACGTGGCTTGCGCATGCTTGCCGATGTTGGTGAGCAGCTCGCGGGCCGCCCGGTACAGCAGTTGCTGCGAATCGGGCTTGCCGACGTCCTCGAGGTCGGCCCGCACGTCCACCCGGTAGCGAGACTCGGACTGCCGCAACAGTTCCCGCATAGCCGGCGTGAGGCCGAGCTGGGCGAGCACCTGCGGGTGCAGTTCGGTGACCGTCGAGCGCAGTGCCGCCGCGGTGTCTTCCAGCGCCGCGTACACCGCGTCGAGTTCCGGGCCGGGCGTGCGTTCCCGGATTTCATCCAGCTGCAGACGGGCCGCCAGCAGGGTCTGCAACGGGCCGTCGTGCAGCCCGTCGGCCACTTCCCGGTTGTGCCGCTCGTCGGACTGCATGGCCTCGGACACGAGTTGGCGCCGAACCTCCTGCAGGGCCTGCACGCGCTCCTGGCGTCGCACCAGGACAAAGCACAACACCGTGGTGGCGACGGCGAGCCAGATCAGGAACCCGAAGTGGGTGTAGACCATGTTCGGCAAGCCCATGCGGTCGTCGTGCTTGGAATAGAAGATCCACACCGCCAGATAGCCCGTGGCCGTCAAGGTGCCGATCGCCGCGGTCATCACGGGCCGGTCCTGGAACGCGACCGAGATCGGTAACAGGAAGAACACCGGCAGCAAGGCCGCGGTCGCGCCGCCGGACACCAGGCACAGCGCGAGGATCACCACCAGGTCGATGCCGGTGGACGCCCAGTCCGCCCACCTCGGCACCGGGCCGCGCAGCACTGCCACCAGCCAGATCACCGCCGCGATTGCGTACAGCCCCAGGATCGCCGCGTACACCTCCGGCAGCCAGTGGTCGACCTCCCAGATCCACACCAGGACGCCGATCAGCGCGATCAGCGGCAGCCGCAGCCCTGCGGATATCCGCACCGGCTCGGCGGCCAGGTACTCGCCGATCCTGCGGAGTGTCGGGCTCACGTCAGTCCAGCAGCTTCCGACGCATCGCCTCGGCCACGGCCGCCGCGCGGTCCCCGACTCCGAGCTTCTCGTACAGCCGCTGCACATGGGTCTTCACCGTCGACGGCGCCAGGTACAGCTCCTTGGCCATGGCCGGGATGGTCGCGCCCTTGGCGATCAGCTGCAGCACCTCGCGTTCGCGCGGACTGAGCGCCGGGGCATCGGGCTCGGCCCGGCGCCGGATCTCACCGGCCAGCCCGGCGGCCAGGCTGGGTGCGACGACGTCGCGGCCCTTCGCGCATTCGAGGATCGCGTTGACGAGCTCACTGCGGGTCGACTCTTTCGGCAGGAAACCGGCCGCGCCGTCCTGCAGGGCCCGGTACACGATCTCGGCCTCGTCGTGGGCGGACAGCAGCAGTACCCGGGTCGGCAGTCCGTCGCGGCGCACCGCCGCCGCCACCTCGGCGCCGTCCATGCCGGGCATGCGGTAGTCCAGCAGGGCGACCTGAGGCTTGTGTGTACGGATCGCCGCCAGCGCCGACGTCCCGTCGTCCGCTTCGGCCAGCACCTCGATGGAGCCACTCGCCGTCAGCGCACGGACGACGCCGTCGCGAAACATCGGGTGGTCGTCGCCCACCACCACGCGAACCCGTTCGTCGGTCATGCCGCCAGCGTCGCACGGCGACCAGCGAAAAGTAACGCCGATCGCGAATTGACGGCCACGTGTCCCCCGATCAGGGGACACGTGAATCCTCCGGGAACTGGGCCGATTACCCGATACCGGCAGAGGTCGCGTCGGGGCACTCTTGAGTCATCACCGGAACACACCGGGGCAACACACCAAAAGCATACTCACACAGGAGAATTCAGATGAGCAGCACCGCCCGCACCTTCGGCTTCTCGATCATCGCCGCCGGCATCCTGGGGGGCTCGGCACTCGGCCTGGCCGGCGCCGCCGGTGCCACCACTCTCGGACCGGACGTCCGTCCGCCGCACATCGTCGCCACCCCGTCGATCACCGCGCCGCCGGCCGGCACGCCGCTGCCGGGCGTGCTGTGGCACCGCGGCATCTACCGCGTGGCCACCCTGATGCCCGGCCAGGTCCGCTGACCGACCCAAAGCCCGGATTCCCTCCCCGAAGTCGTCGCGGGGAGGGAATCCGTCGTCGCGCACGGCACTGGCCGCTGCGTCACCGACCGCCCGTCACATCGTTAGACAAGTGGCATATCGTGGCGGTCATGGACTTCGCGTTGTCGGCAAAAGCGCAGGATTACCAGCACAGGCTCACCGAGTTCATGACCGAGCTCGTGCTCCCCGCCGAGGCCGCTTACCACGCTTATCGCGAGGAGAAGGGCCCGAAGGACCACACAGTGCCGCCGGTGGTCGAGGAGCTCAAGATCGAGGCGCGCAAACGTGGCCTGTGGAATCTGTTCCTGCCCTCGGAGTCCGGGCTGACCAACCTGGAGTACGCCCCGCTGGCCGAGATTTCCGGTTGGAGCATGGAGATCGCCCCCGAGGCCATCAACTGCGCGGCGCCGGACACGGGCAACATGGAGACGCTGCACCTATTCGCCAACGAGCAGCAGCGCAAGCAGTGGCTCGAACCCCTCCTGAATGGTGAAATCCGCAGCGCCTTCGCCATGACTGAGCCGGCCGTGGCGTCCTCGGATGCCCGCAACATCGAGACGACGATGCTGCGCGACGGCGGCGACTACGTCATCAACGGCCGCAAGTGGTGGATCACCGGGGCTGCCGACCCGCGCTGCAAGATCCTGATCGTCATGGGCCGCACCAATCCCGATGCGGCGTCGCACGCCCAGCAGTCGATGATCCTGGTGCCCGCTGATACCCCCGGTGTGGATATTCAGCGGTCGCTGCCGGTGTTCGGCTGGCAGGACCAGCACGGGCACTGCGAGATCGTCTTCGACAACGTCCGCGTCCCGGCGGAGAACCTGCTGCACGAAGAAGGCTCCGGTTTCGCCATCGCGCAGGCCCGGCTGGGGCCGGGCCGCATCCACCATTGCATGCGCGCCCTCGGTGCCGCCGAGCGTGCCCTGGCCCTGATGATCGACCGGGTGTCCACGCGCGTGGCATTCGGCAAGCCGCTGGCCGAGCAGGGCGTGGTGCGTGAGTCGATTGCCAAGTCGCGCAACGCGATAGATCAAGCCAGGCTCTTATGTGAGAAGGCCGCCTGGACCATCGACCAGCAGGGCAACAAAGCCGCGCATGTGCTGGTGTCGCAGATCAAGTCGGTGGCCCCGCAGGTCGCTTGCGACGTGATCGATCGCGCCATCCAGGTGCACGGCGCCGCCGGAATCTGCGATGACGTGCCGCTGGCCCGGCTCTACGCCTGGCACCGGGCGATGCGGTTGTTCGACGGGCCTGACGAGGTGCACATGCGCACCATCGCCCGCGCCGAACTCGGCCGAGAGAAGTCGGCACTGGCGGCCGCGGCGTTGGGTCGCTGATGCGATCGACTGGCTTGGAACTCGCCGGCGCCTGGAACTTCCGCGATGTCGCCGAGGAGACGGGCATCGCTCCCGGCCGGTTGTTCCGCTCCAGCGAGCTGAGCGGACTGGCCGAAGACGGCCGTAAAGCGTTGCAGCACTACGGCATCACCGATGTCGCCGACCTTCGGTCGCTACACGAGGTCGAGCGCCGCGGCCCCGGCCAGGTACCCGACGGCGTCGCTGTCCATCTGCTGCCGTTCCACGAGTTGGCCGCCGCCGGAACCGACGGCGGTGAGGCGCCGCACGAGAACGCCTTCGAGAAGATGATGACGACGAAGCCCGACGACGAGGACGTCGCCGCGGCCGCCGGTCGCTTCATGGTCGAGGAGTACCGCCGCTTCCCCACCCTGCCGGGCGCGCATCTCGCAATACGCCAGGTGATTTCGATGCTCGCCGACTCCCGCCCGGTGATCGCGCACTGTTTCGCCGGCAAGGATCGCACCGGGTTCACGGTTGCGACGGTGCTGGGTGCCGTCGGGGTGGAGCGCGACGCGATCCTCACCGATTTCCTGCGCAGCAACGACGCGGTGCCGCAGCTGCGGGAGGGCATCCTGGAGACCATCCGCACCCGGGCCGGGCAGACGGCCGAGGTCGTCACGTTCGCCGAGGCCCGGCTCACCGAAGAGGTGCTCGGCGTCCGCGAGGAGTACCTGGACGCAGCGCTCGGGGTCGTGGCGGCCGACTACGGTTCGCAGGCGAATTACCTTGCCGCCATTGGCGTTACCGATGAGCAGCTGGCGCGGTTGCGGAGTGTCTTGCGTGGCTAGTAGCTGCACGGACAACTAAGTGCGCGCAGTGAGTGCCACCCGAACCTCGTCTGCCACTTTCATCGCGCCCATCAACATCGAATACTGCTTGATGCGATGGTCGCTGTGCCGTACCACCGCCTCACCGGTGATCCGCAGGTCCGCGCCGTCCTGCACCACCTGAACGACAACGGTCTGCTCGTGGCTCTGGCCGCTGAGGTCCAGGGTCCCGATGAGCTGCCACGAGTCGCCGCTGCGTTCGATCGATGACGAGCGGAACTTCGCCTGCGGAAAGCGCTTGGCCTGCAACGTTTTCAGCGCATTGATACGGATCAACGTCTTCTCTGCGCCAGACAACGGCGTCATGCCGCCCTCGCCCGTCAGCACGTCCAGAGAGTTCAGTTCGACGGTCACCGTGGCCGCGGTCGGTTCGTCCCCGTCCACATCCACCGTCGCCGACCATGATCGCATCGCGATGGTCAACCGGTGTCCCATCCGGGCCGCGGTGCCGGTGACGCCGGTGTGCAGAAGTAGCTCGCCGGCCGACGAGTCCAGAGTCCGTTTTCCTGCAGTCAACTACCCACCACCAATCCTGTCACCCATACCCCCGCAGCCAGCAGCGCGGCGGTGAACTCCACTCCCATCGCCAGGGCGACGCCCTTGATGGCGTGCTTGGTCGACGTCCACGCCCGGGTCGTGTCCCGCAGCGCCGAGTACTCGCACAGGTATACCCCCAGCACGAAGCCAAGGGCGAGCCCCAGCACCGGGATCACGAAAAAGCCGATGACACCCAGGATTCCACCGACGACGAGGCTGCGGGCGGACACCTCGGCCCGACGCATCCGGCGCATCGGCCAGAGGTACTTGATGATCTCACCCGCCAGGAACAACGCCGCCGCGACGCCGAGCACCACCCAGGACGTCGCGGCGTGGACGGCTATCGCCCACACCGCGATCGCCAGGAACACGAGGAGCCCGCCGGGTAGCACCGGCACCAGGATGCCGACCAGACCGATCGCGATGACCAGCGCGACGAGCACCGTTCCCAAGGTGTTCACGATCAGGGTTCCAGGACAGCCTTGCCGTGAATCTTCCCGTCGGCCAACGCTTGCAGGGCGGCTGCACCGTCGGACAAGGGAAAGCGCATGGGCTCCGGCGGCCGCAGACCGGCCTCGACCAGCTTCGCCAGTCCAGCGCCGACCTCCACGGCCGAACCGGGCACCTGGCGGATGAACTCGCCGTACCCGACGCCCACCACGCTGATGTTGCGCAGCAACAGGCGGTTCACCTTCACCGACGGAATACCTTGTCCGGCAGCGAAACCCAGGACAAGCAACCGGCCTTCGGGAGCCAGCACCCGAATCGCATCATCGAAGGCGTCGCCGCCGACCGGGTCGACCACCAGGTCCGCTCCCCGACCGTCGGTGGCCACCAGTGCGGCGTCGCGCCACGCGTCGGTCAACGGCAGCACCACGTCGGCGCCGACGGAAGCCACGAAATCCGTCGCCTCGACGCGGTGCACCATGGCAATCACCTTGGCGCCCATGGCCTTTGCGATCTGGATGGCCGCCACTCCGATGCCGCCGGCCGAGCCGAGCACCAACACCGTCTCCCCCGCCCGCAGTCCGCCGCGGCGGGCCAGCGCGAAGTACATGGTGTAGTAGTTGCCCAGCAGGCAGACAGCAGCCGCATCATCGAGACCGTCGGGCGTCGGGATCACCGAGTCCGGCAGCGCCAGCGCCCGCTGCGCATAGCCGCCCATCATGGTGAACGCCGAAACCCGCTGACCGGCAACGAAACCGGAGCCATCGGGCGCCGACCGGACGGTACCGGCCACCTCCATACCCGGGGTGAACCCCGGCGGCAGCTTCAGCTGGTACTCGCCACGGAGCAGCAGCAGGTCGGGAAAGCAGATGCCGGCCGCGCCGACATCGATGACGACCGCATTGCCCGAAGGATCCGCGACGTCATCGATATCGGTGTAGGCAAGGCCCGAAGGGCCCGTCAGCGACTGCGCGACAAGCGCTTTCACCTATCAGCCGAGCGCGAACGACGCGACCTTGGCGGCCGAGAGGTCGGTGATCTCGCCCCACTTGGCGGCGATGTCGTCCACTGACGGCACGTCGCCGAAGGTGATGCCCTCGTTCTGGAACAGCGCGGTGCGCTGCACCTTGCCGCCGCCGACGATGAAGATCGAATCGGTGTCGGGCAGTTCCTCGGTCATCAGGTAGGCCACCACCGGTGCGACGTACTCCGGCGACAGCTTCGCGAAGACCTCAGGCGGCACGATGTCCTGCGTCATGCGGGTCGCGGCAATCGGCGCGATGGCATTCAGCTTGATGTTGTACTTGGCGCCTTCCTGGGCCAGCGTGTTGATCAGACCGACCAGACCCAGCTTGGCCGCGCCGTAGTTGGCCTGGCCGAAGTTGCCGAACAGACCGCTGGTGGAGGTGGCGACGACAACACGGCCGAAGCTCTGCTCGCGGAAGTGCGGCCACGCGGCGCGGATCACGTTGTACCCGCCGTACAGGTGCACCTTGAGCACGATGTCCCACTGCTCGGTGGTCATCTTGTGGAAGGTGCCGTCACGCAGGATGCCCGCGTTGGACACCACGCCGTCGATCTTTCCGAACGCCTCGAGGGCCGTCTTGACGATGTTCTCGCCACCCTCGGGCTCGGCGACGCTGTCGTAGTTGGCGACAGCGCGGCCGCCGGCGGCCTTGATCTCCTCGACGACCTGGTCGGCCATGTTGTGGCCGGCACCGGTGCCATCGCGCGCGCCGCCGAGGTCGTTGACCACGACGCAGGCGCCTTCGCGGGCCAGCGTCAGCGCGTATTCACGGCCCAGGCCGCCACCGGCACCAGTGACGACAATGACGCGATCCTGCACTCCGGGCATGGGTTTCCTCTCGTGGAAGGGCAACGGGACAGCCCACCGGAGTGGGCACCCCTTTGTGTATACGGCGGCCGATCAGCCGCCGCATCGTCGGGTCGGTCTAGCGTCGAACGGCCTAGAAGAACTTGCGCGCGATCTTCCACGCCCGGTCGGTGTACGGCGGGTAGATGAGCTGTCCGAGGTCGGGCCGAGTCGGCTTGGTCATCACCGACTTGGCGTGGCTGAACTCCAGGAAGCCGTACCGGCCGTGGTAGGCGCCCATGCCGGAGGGGCCGACGCCGCCGAACGGCAGACGAGCCGTCGACACCTGGAAGATCAGGTGGTTGACCAGCATGCCGCCGGCCGGCACCTCGCGGATGAAGCGCTCACGGATGGCTTTGGCCTTGGTGAACAGGTAGGCGGCCAGCGGCTTGGGCCGGGCGTTGACGAACGCGATGGCGTCGTCGAGCGAGTCGACGGTGATCACCGGCAGGATGGGCCCGAAAATCTCGTCGGTCATCACCGGCGCGTCCAGCGGCGGGTCGACCACCACGGTCGGCTGCATGGTGAGCCGGGCCGGGTTGGTGCCGCCGCCGGTGACGACGTCCCCGCCCGTGCCGAGATAGCTGCTGAGCCGGTTGAACTGCCGCTCACTGACGATCGGCAGGCCGTCGGGGTCATCGGCGGTGAAGGCCACGATGGCATCGCGAATCTTGGTGACCAGCTCATCGCGGATGGGCTTCTCCGCCACCACATAGTCCGGTGCGACGCAGATCTGGCCAGAGTTGACCACCTTGGCGAAGGCGATGCGCTTGGCGGCGACGTCGATGTCCGCGTCGGCGGCGACGATCACGGGGCTCTTGCCGCCGAGTTCGAGCGTCACCGGCGTCAGGTGCTGCGCGGCCGCCGCCATGATCTTCTTGCCGATCTCGGTACCGCCGGTGAACATGATGCGGTCCAGGCCCTGCGCGATCAGTTCCTGGCTGACCATGCCGTCGCCCTCCACCACGGTGACGGCGTCGGTGTCCAGGTACTTCTCCACCAGCTCGGCCATCAGCCGCGACGAGGCCGGGGCGAACTCAGATGGCTTGAGTACCACGGTGTTTCCCGCGGCGAGCGCGCCGACCAGCGGCCCGAGCGTGAGGTAGAACGGGAAGTTCCAGGCGCCGATGATCAGCACCGTGCCGTAGGGCTCGTACTCCACCCAGCCGCGGCCGGGCAGCTGCGAGCGCTCCAGCAGACGGTAGCGACGTTTCGCCCACTTGTGCAGGTTCTTGGCCGCGTCCTTGGCCTCGGCGATGGTGCCGACGCTGTCCGCGAGCCACGCCTCGAAGGGCTTGCGGCCCAGATCGGCCTCGAGCGCCTTGGCGATGGCGGTCTCGTTCTCTTCCATGGCCTGGGCCAGTGCGAGCAACTGACGCTTGCGCCACTGCAGGTCACGGGTGCGCCCGGTGGCGTAGGTCTTGCGAAGACCGGCCACGACAGCCGGGATGTCAGCAGCCGTTCGGCCGACAGATACAGCTGATTCAAGGGTCATGAGTACGTCCTTACGTGAGCCAGGCAACACCGGAATCCTAACCAACCAGCCGGTTGGTTTGAAGAGTCAACCGCTCAGGGTCAGCTCTTACATGCGGTCACGAAGGTGGAAAACGCCTTGTCATCAGCGGTATCGACCTGCACCCAGCGGTTCAAGCGGCGCATCTCGTCCTGCGAGGTGACCGAGGTGGACGACCAGCCGTGCGCGTCGAGCCACTCGGCGACGTCGGACCGCTCGGGGTCCTCGTACATCAGGTCCTGCACGTTGATGGTCTGGCCGATGCCGAACTGCCCGGCGAGCTTGTCGAACCGGTCCCGCATCCGCTGCCGGCGTTCGGCGGCGTGCTCGCCGACCGTCTCGACCGAGATGCGGCTACCCGGCGCACTCAACGCGGTGATGTTCTCGAAGAGGCGGTCCTGCGCGTCGGCCGGCAGGTACATCAGCAGCCCTTCCGCCAGCCAGGCGGTCGGTGCCGACTCATCAAAACCCGCGTCCCGCAACGCTTTCGGCCAGTCGTTGCGCAGATCGATCGGCAGTTGGTGCAGCGCCGCGGCGGGCGTCGCGCCATGCGCCCTCAAGGTCTGGTCCTTGTACTCCAGCACCTTGGGTTGGTCGATCTCGAAAACCGTGGTGCCGGCCGGCCAGTTCAGTCGGTAGGCACGGGAGTCCAGCCCGGACGCCAGTATCACCACCTGGCGGATGCCGGCCATGGCGGCGTCGGCGAAGTACGCGTCGAAGAAATGCGTGCGCACCGCCTGGTAGTTGCCCATGTGCTCGAGCACCGCCGCGACCTCGGGATCAGCGTCGGCCATCCTGTCGTTGAAGTCGGAGTCGAGGATCGTCTCCCACACTCCGGTGCCGGCGCCGGCGACCAGGATCTTCGCGAACGGATCACGGATCAACGCGTCGTCGCGTTCGGTTTCCCCGGCCCGCGCGGCAGCCACCATCACCGCCGTCGCGCCAACACTGCTTGCGATATCCCAGGTGTCGTCGCCGGAGCGTTCGCTGCCCATGTTCTAGATGTACCAGCTGCCGCCGGTCTATTCAGTAACCTGCCACAGCTTGTTGGCGAGCAATAGTTCGAGCCGCTCGATGACGGCCGTCAGCTCCTGGTGACTGCCGACATACCCGGCATAGAAGCCCATCCCCCACATCACGGCGATCAGCATCTCCACCACGGTGGCCACCTCGGTGTCCACGGCCAGTTCACCGCGTGCGATGGCGTCGGTCACGGCCCACGTCACGAACTCACGGGAGGCGACGAGCGCGTCGTGCTCCTCCTGGCGCAATTCGGGATGTCGCTGCGCTTCGAGGATCGAGGTCACCAGAAATGCGGCAGCCGAACGGTCCTCGGAGTCAGCTTGGATGGCGGCGATGAAGAATGAGGACAGCCGCCGGATGAAGGTGGTCTCCTCCTCGGCCCGGCGACGGCCGGCGGCAACCACCATGGCGTTGGTCTGATCGAGGACCTCGCCGTAGAGCACCCGCTTGTTCGCGAAGTAATGATTGATCGCTGGGCGCGTCAGATCCGCGCGGATGGCGATGGCTTGGAATGTTGCTGCGTCATAACCGAGTTCACTGAAAACCTCGCGTGCGGCGCGCAGGATGCGCTCACGGGTTTCGGCCGCCTTCGCCGCTGGAGGGCGACCCGGACCTCGGGTGGCGATGTACGGCATCGTCAAATTGTGCCATAGATCTCGGCCCGGCCCTGCTCGTATGTGAAGCACGGCGCCCGGAATGGCTTCGTCCAGCAAACTTGCAACCCTGCCAACGATCGATTGCTGCACCGAGCGAGGTTCATGGCCGTGGCCCGGCCCCGATCCGTAGCCCGGCCAGGAACGACCCTCGATCACCGGTGACGGCAACCGGCCGAGCCCGGCACACATCAGTTGCCGGCGCGCGACCGTGTCAGCCAAATTAATGTTGGGCGCCATGGCGGGCGTGGTGTCGCGAGAGTCGCTGGCGGTGCGCTGGCAGCAGCTGCTCGCGCGGCCGCGAGACGGCGACCCCGAACACGACGCCCTGCGCCGAGCCACCCGCGCCGGTCTGGTGCTGCCACTCGTCGCCGTCATCGGATTGGCGGTCGGAACCGCCGTCGGCAGCACGGCGCAGACGACCATGTTCGCGATCTTCGGCGCGGTCGCACTGCTGGTCGTGGTCGATTTTCCCGGCAACCGCGCGGCGCGGGCCGTGGCCTACGCCGGGCTCGGTTTCAACGGCACGGTACTGATCACCCTGGGCACGCTGCTGTCCCCGCACCCGTGGCTGGCGGTGCCGGCGATGTTCGCCGTCGGGGTGCTGGTGACGTTCTCCGGCGTCCTCAGTGAAATCATCGCCGCTGGTCAGCGCGCCACGCTGATGACGTTCGTGCTGCCGGTGTGTACTCCGGTAGGCCCTGTCCCGGACCGGCTGCTCGGCTGGGCCGTCGCCTGGACCATTGCCGTACCGGCAGCACTGTTCCTGCTGCCGCCGACTCATCACGACGACCTGCGCAAGCACGCTGCACAGGTATGCCGGCTGCTGGCGGCCCGGCTCGAGGGGTCCGCGACAGCTCAGGAGCTCTCGGATGCGATGGAGGTGCTGGGTGACAACTTCCTCGGCGCCGACTTCCGTCCGGTCGGGCTGACCGCGGGTAGCCGCGCCCTGGTCCGGGTGGTGGACGACCTGCGCTGGCTGTGCGACCGCGCCACCGACGCCACCGGTTCGCTGCTGGCCGAGACCCGCGGCCCGGCCATCCGAGTACTGAACGACTGTGCCCGGGTGCTCAGCACCCCGCGGGCCGAGGGCCGCGACCGCTACCGCGCCGACCTGGCCGAGGCCCTGACCGAACATCGGGCGGCGACCCGCGGGCGCTATCGCGAGGACATCGAACTGATCCGCGCCGAACCCGATGATCTGCTGGCCGTCGCGACGGGGCGAAAATTGTTGCGGCTGAGGACATTCTCTGCCTGCGTCGGGGCGACGGGCCGGGTCATCGGGTTCGCCGCCGATGCCGACGCCCGCCCGGTCTGGGCCCGCGTACTGGGTCGACGACTGCCGTCCTCCGGGAACCTCGACCGGGTGTTGTCCGAATCCCAGGCCATGTCGGCCATCCCGTCGGGATTCGTCGCGACGCGAGCGGTGGTGGTGCAGAACAGCCTTCGCACCGGAATCGGGCTTGCCGTGGCGGTGGCCGTCGTCCACGTGTTTCCGCTCCAGCACGGATTCTGGATCGCCATGGCATCACTGTCGGTACTGCGCCGCAGCGCGCTGACCACCGGGACCCGCGTGGTGCGCGCCGTCGGCGGCACCGCGATCGGATTTCTCCTCGGCACCGTGGTGATCCACCTGATCGGGGCGAACCCTGTGCTGCTGTGGTTCGTCCTGCCGATCGTGGCGTTCGGTTCTGCGTATGTGCCCGATGTGTTTTCGTTCGTGGCGGGCCAGGCGATGTTCACCATGCTGGTGCTCACCATCTACAACCTGATCAGCCCGGCCGGCTGGCGCGTCGGACTGATCAGGTTCGAGAATGTCCTGGTCGGCGCTGCGGTGGGCGTCGTCGTTTCGCTGCTGCTGTGGCCGCGAGGATCCGCGGCCGTCGTCCAGCGCACGCTGGATTCGGCGCGGACCGCGGGCACGCGCTATCTGACCGCGGCAGTACGTCGGGTGACCCGCGGCGCCTCCGAGGCCGCCACCGACCGGGTGCATGCCCTGAGTTATGACGCCCTGACAGCCTCCCGGACCGTGGATGACGCTGTGCGCCACTTCCTTTCGGAGAGCAGCGGAGCCACGGAGTTGCGGGCGCCGGTGGTCCGGGCCGCCAATCAGACGGTCCGGTTGCGGGCGGCGGCCGACCTCATCGCTGACGTCGTGCCGCCGCCGCTGACCCCCTATCGCGCCGCCCGCGCGGTACTCGAGCAGCACACCGCGGCTATCTGCGCCCGAATCTCGGGTACCGAAGACCGGAACACCGCAGAGCTGGCCCCCATCAGTGACGACTTCGTCCTGGCCCTGCGCGCCGAGGCCGAGGGCGGAGCCTTGTCGGTCGAGGCCGCACTGCCGCTGGTGACCGTCGCCGCCAGCCTCGGCGAGCTGGAGCTGCTGTACCCGGACGCATCGCCGGCGTGATCAGCGCCCGGGCCGGTGCGGCTTCAGTGCATCCGGCGGGATCGTGCCCAACTTGCCGGACTGGAAGTCCTCGAACGCCTCGATGAGCTCCGACTTGGAGTTCATGACGAACGGCCCGTAGTGGAACACCGGTTCACGGATCGGCTGGCCGCCGAGCAACAGCACCTCGAGCGCGGGCCGGTTCGAGTCCTGCCCCTCGTCAGCAGCGACGGTGATCCGGTCCCCCGGGCCGAGCACCGCGAGCTGGCCCTGGTGGATGGGGTGTCCGACAGGTCCGACGGTGCCGCGTCCGGACAGGATGTAGACCAGCGCGTTGAACTTGCGGTTCCACGGCAGGTCAAGTCGCGCGCCGGGGGCGATTGTCGCGTGCGCCATGGTGATCGGCGTGTGCGTGCCGCCCGGGCCCCGGAGCCGCTCCGGCGGCGACATCCCATCGCGGTCTGCGTCCATCTCACCGGCGATGACGCGCACCAGCGCGCCGCCGTCGTCGGACGACAACAGGGTGACGTCGGCGCCCTCGATGGCCTGGTACCGGGGCGCCGCGAACTTGTCTTTCTTGGGCAGGTTCACCCACAGCTGCAGGCCGTGGAACAGTCCGCCACTCTCGACGAGTTCGGCCGGTGGCGTCTCGATGTGCAGGATTCCCGAGCCCGCGGTCATCCACTGCGTGGCGCCGTCGGTGATCAGCCCGCCGCCACCATGCGAATCCTGGTGCGCGAAGCGGCCGTCGATCATGTAGGTCACCGTCTCGAACCCGCGGTGCGGGTGCCAGTCGGTGCCTTTCGGTTCGCCCGGCTCGTACTCGACCTCACCCATTTGGTCCAGGTGGACGAACGGGTCGAGATCCGCCGGGCTGACCCCGGCGAAGGCACGGACCACCGGGAATCCTTCGCCCTCGTAGCCACGGGGGCCGGTCGTGATGGACCGCACCGGGCGTTCTGTATCGCTCGGCGCAGCGGGGGCAATACGCGGCAAGCTGATCGTGTCAGCGGTGATAGCGGGCATGCCACCTATAACCGGACTACGGTCCGATTAATTCCTGATCACGACGGTGCTGGTCAGCGCGCCGCCAGGGCGGCAATGGCCGCGCTACGCGCCAGGTCCGACGACTCGGCCGCCAGGGCGGCGTCCGCCGCGGACCGGCATTGGTCGAGCGTCACCCCGGCCAGCGCGGCGCCGACCGCCCGCACCGCGGCAGCCGCCGTCGACAACGACGTGACGCCCAAACCGACCAGCACGCACGCCAGCGCCGGGTCGGCCGCCGCCTCGCCACACACCCCGACCGGCTTGCCCTGATCCGCGCCGGCCCGCGCCGCCGAATGCACCAGCGCCAGCACCGCCGGTTGCCACGGATCGCTCAGTGTCGCCAGGTCGGCCGACATCCGGTCAGCGGCCATCGTGTACTGCGTCAGATCGTTGGTGCCGATCGACAGGAAGTCGACGTGCCGCAGTATCCGATCGGCCAGCAGCGCGGCGGCGGGCACCTCGATCATCACGCCGGGCTTCAAACCGAAGGACCGAACCTGCGCCGCAAAGGCTTTCGCTTCCGCCGGCGTCGCGATCATGGGTGCCATCACCCACGGGCGCTGGCCCGTCGCCGCGGCCGCATCGGCGATCGCCTGGAGCTGGCGTGTCAGCAGGTCCGGGTTTCCCTGGGCGATCCGGATGCCGCGGACCCCGAGCGCCGGATTGGCCTCATCGGGATGCCCGGCGAATCGCAGCGGCTTGTCCGAGCCCGCATCCAGGGTGCGCACGACCACCTTGCGCTCCGGGAACGCCGCCAGCACCTCGCCGTAGATCTGCGCCTGCTCGGCGACGCTCGGTTCGAGATCTCGGTTCAGGAAGCACAATTCGGTCCGGAAGAGGCCGATGCCCTCCGCCGGGGTACCGGCTGCGGCGTCCGCGGCGGCGCCGTCCTGCACATTGGCGAGCACGGCCACCCGGTGTCCGTCGGCGGTGACCCCCGGGCCCTGCCAGCTGTCGGCGAGATCGGCTTCACGGCGTGCGTGCGCCACCGCTTCGGCGGCCGCACCCGCGTCGGGCTCGACCGTCACGGTGCCGCGAGTGCCGTCCACCAGCACCATCGTTCCCGGCTGCACCTGCGCGAGACCCTGGACTGCGACCACGCACGGGATGCCCAATTGACGGGCGATGATCGCGGTGTGGCTGGTCGGCCCACCCAGGCTGGTCACCAACGCGACCACCAGCCGCGGGTCCAGCCCCGCGGTGTCGGCGGGCGCCAGATCCTCGGCACACAGCACCGACGGCACGTCCGGCACCGGAACCCCGGGCTCAGGGAGTCCGCGCAGTTCGGCGATCACCCGATCCCGGATATCCCGGAGATCGGCAACTCGCTCGGCCATCAGTCCGCCCATTCGGGTGAACATCTCCACGAACTGGTCCGCCGTCGCCATCACTGCCCGCACCGCGGACAGGCCGCCTGCGATCCGCTTTTCCGTGGCCGCCGCCCAGGCCCGGTCCTGCGCCAGGGTCGCTGTCGTCGCCAGGACCTCCGCAGCGGCTCCGGTGGCGCGCGCAGCCCGGTTCCGAAGGCGCTCCGCAACCGTCATCGAGGCCACCGCGAAGCGCTCCCGCTCCCCCGCGCGTTCCGGTTCTCCCAGTTCAATCACGTTGTCATCGGCCTCAGGCGCAGGCCGCGCCCCCGGCCACAGCACGGGCGCGTACCGCACTCCCCCGACGGCGGGCACCCCGCGCAACACAACGGGAAGGCCGCTGGTTTCGACGTCGACCGTCAGCGGCGACGGGCTCACAGATGTCGCGTTCATGTGATCCAGGTTACTCAAAACCGTTGACAAGTCAACATATCCAAGCGTAAAACAAACAATACAAAGATTGATTCGGATGCGTTCCCACAAGCCTGGAGGGTCATGTACGCGGAAGAGCGGCAGCAAGCCATCGCCGCGCGAGTCCTCGCCGACGGCCGGGCCTCGGTCAACGAACTGGCCGAGGCCTACGACGTCACCACCGAAACCGTGCGTCGCGACCTCGACGTCCTGGACAAGGCCGGCGTTGTCCGCCGCGTGCACGGAGGAGCGGTACCCGCCCGGACGCTCCACCTGGTGGAGCAGGGCGTGGTCCAGCGCGACTCCACCCAGACCCAGCAGAAGGCCGCGATTGCCGCCGCTGCGACTGCGCTGCTACCCGCCGCCGGCGGGACGGTGCTGATCGACGCCGGCACCACGACCGCGCGCATCGCCGAACTCATCCCCGCCGACCGCGACCTCGTGATCATCACGAACTCGATCCCCGCGGCGTCGAAGCTGACGTCCAACCCGACGGTCACCCTGCAGCTACTGGGCGGCCGGGTCCGGAGCCTGACCCAGGCGGTGGTGGGGGAGCAGGCCCTGCGGACGCTGGACTCCCTGCGCGTCGACGTCGCCTTCGTCGGCACCAACGGCATCAGCGTCCGGCACGGCTTCTCCACCCCGGACAGCGACGAGGCCGCCATCAAGCGCGCCATGGTCCAGTGCGCCAACCATGTTGTGGTGACGGCAGATTCGAGCAAGTTCGGCCACGAAGCCCTGATCAGTTTCGCGCCGCTGTCGGCGGTGCGAACCGTCGTCACCGACAACGACATCCGCGACCATGCGCGCCGGCAGCTCGTCGACGCCGGCATCGAGGTCATCTGCGCCGAGGCCCGCTCATGATCGTCACCGTCACCCTCAACCCGAGCCTGGACCGCACCCTCACCGTCGACGAACCGCTGACCAGGGGAGCCGTGCACCGGCTGACCCCCATCTCCACCGAACCGGGAGGCAAGGGCGTCAACGTATCTCGCGCGCTGACGCAGAACGGCATCGACACTGTCGCGCTGCTGCCGGCCGCCGATCACGACCCGATCCTGGCGGGGCTGCGGACCCACGGGGTGCCGTTTCACAACATCGATATCCACGGCACCGTGCGCAGCAATCTGACCATCACCGAAAATGACGGCACCACAACCAAACTCAACGAGCCCGGGGCCCACCTGGCGGACGCCGACCTGGCGGCACTGACCGCCGCCGTCTGCGACCACGCCACCCGGGCCACCTGGGTGGTGCTGTCCGGCTCACTCCCGCCGGGGGTGCCTGATGATTGGTACGCCGACGTCGTGGCCCGGCTCGCGGTGCTACCCTGCCGCGTCGCGGTGGACACCTCCGAACGTCCACTGACGGCGCTGGCCGAAGGCTTCTCCATCGCGGCGCCGGATCTGATCAAGCCCAACTCCGAGGAACTGGCGTGGCTGACCGGGCGCTCCGCCCCGGAACTGGAAGAGGCTGCCGCCCAGGGCAATCCACTGCCCGTGGTCTCCGCGGCGCAACAACTCGTCGCCCGTGGGGCCGGCACCGTGCTCGTGACCCTCGGCGGCGCAGGCGCGGTCCTGGTCGACCACGACGGGACCTGGGCTGCCACCGCGCCATCGATCGTCCCGCGCAGCACTGTCGGCGCGGGTGACGCGTCGCTCGCGGGCTATCTCGCCGCGACCATCGCCGGTGCGTCACCGGCCGAACGGCTCCAGACGGCCGTCGCCTACGGCAGCGCGGCTGCCTCGTTGCCGGGTTCTGCGCTGCCCCACCCAGAGCAGATCAACGTGAAAGCCGTTCGGGTACAGGCTGTCACGTCTGTATCCGCACCCCTCTGATCCCGTCCTATTCAAAGGAACTTCCATGCCGATCATCACCTCGGATCTGGTCGCACTCGACGTCGACGCCGGTCCCGACAAGCAGAACGTGATCGAACTGCTGGCCGCCCGGATGGCCGCAACGGGCCGTGCCACCAACGGAGATGGACTCGTGGAGGCCGCGCTGGCACGCGAATCCCAGTCCGCCACCGGACTTCCCGGCGGCATCGCGATCCCGCATTGCCGGTCGCCCCATGTCGACGAGCCGACCATCGGCTTCGCCCGTCTGGCGCCCGCCGTCCCGTTCGGCGCCCCCGACGGGCCCGCCGACCTCGCGTTCCTGATCGCGGCACCCGAATCCGGTGGCACCGAGCACATGAAGCTGCTGTCCAGCCTGGCGCGGGCCCTCGTGCGCAAGGACTTCGTCGAACAGTTGCGTGCCGCGGGCACTGCCGATGAAGTGGTCGCGCTCGTCGAAGACGTCGTCGGCCCGGTACCCGCATCTCCGGCTCCGGCTCCGGCAGCCTCGGCCCCCACTGCCGAACCCACGCCGACAACCGCCATCATCGCAATCACCGCCTGTCCCACCGGTATTGCCCACACCTACATGGCCGCCGACGCACTGAAACTCGCCGCGGACCGCGCTGGGGTGACCTTCAATGTCGAAACCCAGGGGTCGTCCGGTTCCACCCCGCTGTCGGCGGAGACCATCGCTGCGGCTGATGCCGTCATCTTCGCCACCGACGTCGGGGTCAAGGACAAGGCGCGGTTCGCCGGCAAGCCCGTCATCGCCTCCGGCGTGAAGCGAGCCATCAACGAACCTGACACCATGATCGCCGAAGCCGTTGCCGCGGCCAAGGATCCGCAAGCCGCCCGTGTGCAAGGGGAGACCACGGCCCCTGCCCCCACCGACACCCGCGGCGGGTTGGGCTGGGGCACGCGACTGCGCCAGATCCTGCTGACCGGTGTCAGCTACATGATCCCGTTCGTGGCGGCGGGCGGCCTGCTGATCGCGCTGGGCTTCCTGTTCGCGGGCTACGAGATTGCCAACAAGCCGGCCGGACAATCGGATTCACTCGCGCACATCATCGCGACCACCAACTCGCTGACCAACCTGCCCGCCGGTGGACTGATGCAGTACCTCGGTGCGGTGCTGTTCACTCTGGGTGGGCTGGCCTTCGGATTCCTCGTGCCGGCGCTCGCGGGGTACATCTCGTTCGCCATCGCCGACCGGCCCGGCATCGCACCGGGATTCACGGCAGGCGCGGTGGCCGTCACCGTCGGCGGCGGGTTCATCGGCGGCATCGTCGGCGGTCTGATCGCCGGGTTCGCCGCCCTGTGGATCGGCTCTTTCAAAGTGCCGCGGTGGTTCCGCGGCCTCATGCCCGTGGTGGTGATCCCACTCGGCGCCTCGCTGATCGTCGGCCTGTCCATGTTCCTGTTGCTGGGCCGCCCACTGGCCGCCGTCACCGCAGGCCTGACCCACTGGCTCGGCAGCATGTCCGGCAGCTCACTGATCCTGCTGGGCGTCATCCTCGGCTTGATGATGTGCTTCGACCTGGGCGGCCCGGTCAACAAGGCGGCCTACGCCTTCGCCGCGGCGGGCCTGAACATGAGTGATGCCGCGTCACTGCGGATCATGGCTGCTGTCATGGCTGCTGGGATGGTGCCGCCGCTGGCCATGGCGCTGGCCTCGACCGTCCGGCCCCGGCTGTTCACCGAACCCGAGCGCGAAAACGGCCGTGCCGCTTGGCTTCTCGGTGCTTGCTTCATCACCGAAGGTGCCATTCCGTTCGCCGCGGCCGACCCGCTGCGGGTCATCCCGTCGATGATGTTCGGTGGCGCCGTCACCGGCGCTCTGGTGATGACATTCGACGTGACCTCCAAGGCTCCGCACGGCGGCATCTTCGTCTTCTTCGCCATCGACCACCTCATCTGGTTCGTGGTGGCCGTCCTCGTCGGGGCCGTCTGCAGCGCCCTGGCAGTCATCGCCGCCAAGAGCGCCGGTAGGGCGCTCCCCGCGGTCGACACCACCGAGGCTCTGCAGCCGGCAGGCCGCTGAACGACTCCCGACCAACAACCAACCCCACCCCAGAAGGAGAAACCATGCCCAGCAAGACCGTCACCGTCGGATCCGCCATTGGCCTGCACGCCCGGCCGGCCGCCGTCATCTCCGAAGCCGTCGTCAACTCGGGTGCACAAGTGACCCTGGCGGTCGACGACGGTGAACCCGTGGACGCGGGTTCGGCGCTCATGATCATGACGCTCGGGGCCGGCAACGGAGCCCAGGTGACCGTGGCATCCGACGACGAGACCGCCCTCGCCGTGGTCGCTGACCTGGTGGCGCAGGACCTCGACGCCTGATGCGCATCGTTCGGGGTCACTCCCGGCAGGCACAGAAAGCGCACAGAGCCCCCACTACGCACCACTAGTATGAATTCGTGCTACATGCGTATACGATGTCCCGCAGGTCCAACTGGGGGATGTTCGGCCGGATGCCGAGGCTCGTCGGGAAATCCATGAGACCGAGCTTGTCGGCGATGACCAGCATGCCGTCGATGGTGACCTCGACGGCCACCACGTCATCGATGCCACCCGAGGCGGTGCTCGCCGCGGTATAAGGGCCGGTCACGACCACTGCCCCGACGGCATCGTCGACCCAGACGACCCGGCATCACGCCCGGTGCATGTGTCCACCCACTGCATCTCGGCTCCACCCCCTGTTCCCGCCGCCAGGCGCCGGGCATCGCTGTCCTCCGTGACCATCTTGGTACGCCACCTCACGGGCGGCAGGCCGATGGCCAAACTCCTACGCGAGTCACGGCATCTGACCTGCACGGGCGGCCCCACACCACCCCCACAGCGCTTCCCCACAACCCGCATCGAGCCTACCAGCGGGTCGCGGCCGGATCCGCACCAATTCGCCGACGGCGCCCACCGGCCCAACACACGCGCGCTGCGCCGAAATACACTGGCGGACAAGCACATCGACGCAACCCCGCACGTTAATGCCGAACCGGCCACCGAACGGGTGCCGGCGCAATTCGGCCCGGTGATCCCGCCGCCGGCGCCGGTGTGGTCGATACTGGGGTGGCATCCGCGTCTTGGCACCTGCGTCGAGCGAACCGAGGAGAGAAAGCGCGTATTCGGTGACTGACCACTTCGAACCGCAGCCGGGCCCCCCGGACAGCGCTTTTGCCGGACATCCCGTGGACACGCCACCGGCCTGGCCACGCGTGAATCCGGCCGGGCCCAACAGTGCGGGCATGCAGCACACCGAACCGCTGCAACGCCGGACCGGCTACCCACCGCAGCCCGGCCCCATTCCACCCGGGCCGGCGCCGTATCAGCCGTGGCCGCACGGTCCACAGGGTCAGTTCGCGGCACCGGTGTCGTACGCCGACGCCATCCGCCGGGACGACCTGCTGCGGCCCCGCAAGCCCGAGCCCGGTCGCGGCTGGCGCAAGACGCTCTTCAAAGCGACGTTCGGCCTGGTCAACCTCGGTCCGTCACCCGACGAGATCCAGGAGGCCCAGCGGATCAACCGGATTCGATCGACTCTGTCGGGCCACTACAAGGTCGGCGTCATGGGTAAGGGCGGCGTCGGCAAGACGACGGTGTCCGCCTCGCTCGGGTCGCTGTTCGCCGAACTCCGACAGGAAGACCGGGTGGTGGCCGTCGACGCCGATACCGCGTTCGGCAAGCTCGGCAGCCGGGTCGATCCGAAGGCGCTGAGCTCGTACTGGGAGCTGGCCTCGGACCAGCATCTCGAGAGTTTCGCCGACATCCGCAACCGCGTGGGCAGCAATGCAGCCGGGCTGTTCGTGCTGGCCGGTGAGGCGAGCCCGGCGCGGCGCCGGGTGCTCGATCCCGCCGTCTACCGGGAGGCGGCCTCCCGATTGGACCGCCACTTCACCATCTCGATCATCGATTGCAGCTCCACGATGGACAGTCCCGTCACTCAGGAGGTGCTGCGGGATCTGGACGCGCTCATCGTGGTGTCGTCCCCGTGGGTCGACGGCGCCGGGGCCGCCGGACAGACGCTGGATTGGCTGGCGACGCACGGCCTCAACGGCCTGCTGCAGCGAACCGTGGTGGTACTCAACGATTCCGACGGCCATGCCGACAAGCGCACCCGCTCGGTCCTGGCTCAGCAGTTCGCCGGGCAGGGTCAAGCCGTTGTCGAGGTTCCCTTCGACGGGCACCTGCGGCCGGGCGGCGTCATCGCCGGTACCCGCGAGATGGCGCCGGCTACGCGACGCAAGTTCATCGAGATCGCTGCCGCGCTGGCCGCGAACTTCCCAACCAGCGACGACCGGCACCGCGAGCGGTCCTGACGCCGCGTTCAGACCAGCTGCACGAGTAGCTTTTCGACGAGCTGCTTGTCCTCATCGGATACTGCCGCTTCGGCTTCGGCGCCGACCACGACGGCCTCGGGCACGCCGGCCGCGAGGGCCGTCTCCTGGATGGTCAGGTTGGCACCCCGGCGAGCGGCGTACAGCCGCTGCCCCAGAGTCGCGGTCGGCGCCTTGGCGCCGAGCAGCGTCAGTTCGTCGATGCGGGCGCGGACCAGGCCCAGTGCCTTGATGAGCGGCGGTGACACCGGACCCAGCCGAGCGGCGCTGGCCGCGACGGCTTCGAGCTGCCGCAGGTCAGACAGGATTTGCGTGACCCACGGCGTGAATTCCGAGTCTTCTATCGCCGGCAGCGCATCGGCCGTGGCACCCAAAGTGTTCACCGCGGCGACGACGGCCTGGGCAATCAGCGGAACCTCACCCGCGTTGGACAACGACGGCGCGGGCGCGCCGGGTGACTGAAGCGCCACCTGGGCCTGGGTGGGGACCGGCTCGCCGCTGCGGATCCGGGCGATGGTTCCCGGCGGCCACTGCAGTACTTCTTCGAGGCGCAGCCGTGTCCTCTCCCTCGGCCAGCTGCGGCCTTTCTCGAAGGAGATGAGTGCGCCGGCGTTGATGATGCCGTCGGCCGCCAGACTGCGCTGACTGATGTCGAGTTCGCGACGCCGGGCTGCGGCAGCCGCACCAGCGCGCTCCATCCCGGGATCGACGGCGGGCAGGGCGATGTATTCGGTGACGTCATCGGGATCGATGTTCGGCACCCGGGGCCACCTCCCATCCCATTACAACCCGCGCTCAACACGAAATCCGGAGCGCCACCAGCAGACCGATACAGCTTAGCCGGTTCGGTCCCGCATAACTATTGCGTTGACGGTCACTGAACCGTATCGGCGTGGCTCCAAGCGCTTCAGTTAGACCGTACACCCTGTCCAAACGGCGCCTTTCACCAATGTTATTCCGGACCATTCGGATGATTTCTGCGGCCTTGCAGCGCGCTGACCTGCCGATATATCAAACGCTACGGTTTAACTGTTGCGTTACTCCGGTCCGGTGCTATAGATTCCTCTCAACCGCGACGGAACAGTCGCAGCGCAACAGCTAAGGAGTACCCCGATGACCGCAATTGCCATGGACGGCCTGCCGCTCGGTGAGTGCACCCGGAGCCCGGAGCAATGGACGACGATCGCCAGCGAGGAAGCCAAGAGCCTCTGCCGGCAGTGCCCGCGGCGTTGGGCCTGTGCGCGCGACGCCGTCGAACTGCCCCGCGCCGAAGGCCTCTGGGCCGGCATCGTCATCCCCGCCGAAGAGGGCCGCGGCCGGACGTTCGCGCTGAAGCAGCTGCGGTCCCTGGCAGAAGCCAACGGCTACCCGGTTCGCCGTCAGCGCCGCATCTTCCTCGAAGTCGCGTAGTACCCGCTGCCCACGCTGCCGTTTGAGGGGGCGGCAGCGCGGGCAGCGGTTATCCAAGCGGACTACCGTGACTTCTATGGCCACTATGAGCACCACCGACAAAACCGGAGCGCCCGCCATTGTCACCGCCGAAGACGGGCGATTCACCATCGCCGTCGACGGCAAGACCGTCGGCCTGATCGATTACTTCGACCGGGACGGCCGACGCGTCTTCCCGCACACCGAAGTTCAGTCCGAATACGGGGGCCGTGGGCTGGCGTCGATCCTGGTCGCCGAGGCACTCGACGCAACGCGAGCCGCAGGGCTACGCATCGTCCCGCAGTGCTCGATGGTCAGCGGGTACATCGCCAAGCACCCCGAGTACGCGCCACTGGTCGATCCGGCCTGAGTGATTTGGGCGCGCTCCGTATCGGAGAGTGATACGGAGCGCGCCGAGATCACTCCTGGTTCAGGTACTGCGCGGTCGAGCCGCTGATCGGCATGTCGGGCATACCGAGCTTGCGGTGGTCCCAGCTGCGCATCCGCGACGGCACCACGCGCACCGCGATGCGGTTGTTCATCATCTGGTCGACGAACGGGCGCATCTCGTCGGTGTAGGGGCCCGTGTAGCGCTCCCACACGCTGATGCCCACGCGCAGGCAGGCGTCGGCGTCCTCGACGATCTCGGCGGTGCCGTCGATCGAGACGCCGCGGAGGGTGCCGTACGTGTCACCGTCCTCGATCATCACCGTGATGGTGGGGTTCCGGCGCAGGTTGAGGGCCTTCTGCGACTTGGCCTTGGTCTCGAACCAGATTTCGCCGTCGAGCACGGCGTACCACATGGCGACCAGGTGTGGCCGGCCGTCAGCCAGGACGGTGGCCATGGTCGCGGTCCGGCTGCGATCGATGAACTCGACGATCTCGTCGTCGGTCATCACGATCTTCTTGCGCTCGTTCTGTCCCACGCTCTTATGCCTATCAGGCCGCGGCAGCGAGCTGCCCATCGGATCCGGCAGCGAGCTGCCCATCGGACCCGGCAGCGAGCTGCCCGGGGCGTTCGCGCTCTACTCGGCGCGCAGCGCCGCCACCGCCGGGCCGAACATCGTCTCCTTGATGGCGGCCATGGTCGCCGAATCCTTGCCGGCCACCGGCATCACGAGCTCCACCGCGGCAGGCACCACCGCGACCTCGGCCGCCGCGACCTCCACCAGTCCGTACTTCGCGGCGTCGTCACCGCCGAAGCGCCGGCCGGTGGTCATCGACGCGATCGCCGCCTGCGGTGTCAACTTGGCCTGGATCAGTGCCGCCATGCCCGGCGTGAACGGAATCCGGATGTCGACCTCGGGGAAACAGAAGAACCCGCGGTCGGCACGCATGGTCCGGTAGTCGTGGGCCATCGCGAGCATCGCACCGGCGCCGAAGGCGTGCCCGTTGACCGCGGCGGCCGTGGGGATGGGCAGGGTCAGCACGCGCGCGAACAACGCGTGCACCCGTCCGACGTACGACTGCATCTGGTCACCGTGTGCCATCAGCCAGTCGAGGTCCAGCCCGTTGGAGTAGAACTTGCCGGCGCCGGTGGTGACCAGACCCTGGGCGCCACCGGCGACGAGATCGTCGAGGGCGCCGTTGATGTCGTCGAGGAAACCGAGCGAAAAACGGTTCTCGTCGTCGCCGAGATTCAGGATGGCGATCTTGTCCTGGTAGGTGACGGTGATGGTCATGATTGTTTCCTCCTGGTTGGGGTGGGTTCCTCGGCAAGGACGGCGCGGACGGCTGCGGTCAGCCGATCACGGGCCCATTTGTTACTGATTCTGTTGCGGGACAGGATGATTGCGGTCGGTAGATCGACGATGCAGACGGTGACGGCGTCGACCGCGGCGCCGTCGCGCCGGTCCCATAGGTGCGACGACAGCCGCACCATCAGCTCGATCAGCTGACGGTCGAGGTCGTTGAGTTCGGCCGCCAAGGACGCGGGTAGGTCAGGGCCGAGCAACTGGTCGCGCTGCACCCGCCACACCAGTTGGGCCGACTGGCGCTGTCGTTCGTAGAACACCGCGGGCGCCTGCGCGGCAGCGACGACGGCGTCCACGGGGTCGGCGGCCGCGCCGGCCAGGGCGGCATCGACCAATTCGGTTTGTACGGCGAGGAATCGGCGTGCGGCCCGCAGCCAGGTGCGGGCGACGAGTTCGGTGCGCGAGCCGAAGTTGTGGTAGATCGCGCCGTTCGAGATCCCGGCCGCGGCGGCCACCGAACGGGTGGTGACACCGGCCGGCCCGGCCTCGACAGCCAGCGATTCGGCAGCGTCGAGCACCGCATCGAGATCGTAGACACGAGGCCGGGGCACCGGCCCACCGTAACAGAGCGATTGCTCCGTTACTGTGGGGCGGGAGCGCGGCCCGTTACGGTGGGTAGATCTCCTTGACGGTCCCGTCGGGGTTGACCTGCATGTATCCGGTCCCTGGCGCGGTGGAGTGAATCGACAGGCCCAAGTCGCCACCCTCTTCACCCTCGATGATCAGGTAGGTCGACGTCCCGGGCTCGGCGCCCAGTTGCGGCGGCGCGCCGGCCAGCGTGGCGGCCACCGCCTGCTCGTTGATCGCACCGAGGTCCGCCAGCACATCGAACGAGCTGGTGCTGGTGTCCGAGCCCCACTTGCTCCAGCTTCCGCCGCGGTACATGAAGCTCTGGTCGACGTGCTTGTTCGTGGGAGAGACCCGGTCCATGATCGCGTAATCGGGATAAATCACGAGCTTGAACCCCATGGTGTCGCCGAACTTCGCCTTGATGGTCCCAATGAGGTTGGTCAGGCCGTCGGCGGTCTGCAGCTGACTCGGCGGCGTCGACGCCGCGGTAGAGGCGGGCGTCGACATGTCACCGCTCGGGTACCCGCCTGTTCCGACCGTGCCGGTGGGCATCGACGGAAATTGCTGTGCGCTGGGCTGATCCGAGGCCATGGGCTGCTCGGTCGAGCCGCTGTCGGACCACATCACGTAGCCGATGACGGCACCACCGAGAACGATCGCCGTGACCAACGCCGCGACGATCACGACAGTCGAGTTGCGCCACCACGATTGTGCCGGTTGACCATTCGTCATCTGTGGCGACCACTGGGCGGAACCGGGCGCACTCGGGCCCGCATTGGCGTACTGCGTGTGCGCATGCGCGGGGTAGGCCTCGGATCCCGTCGGGGGATAGGGCCCTGGTGGGGCGGTCCACGCCGGGGGCGCTGCCGGCTGACCGGACTGCAGCGGCGCGATCAGCGCGGCCCGGGCGGCGAGGGCCAGATCCTTGGTTGTCGCATAACGCTTTTCGGGATCCTTGGCCATGCCGCACGCGATGACGTGATCCATCTGCGGTGAAATCCCCGGCCGCATCGCCGAAGGCCGCGGCGGATCTGAGTAGAGGTGGCTGGTGATCTGCCGCTCCATGCTGTCGCCAGGAAACGGCGGTGCCCCGGTGAGACATTCGTGCAGCACGCAGGTCAGCGCATAGATGTCGGACCGGGCGTCGCACCGATCACTGGTGAAGCGCTCGGGCGCCATGTACGCGACGGTGCCGATGGTGGCGCCGGTGTGCGTCAGCTTGGTCTCGCCGGCGGCGCGCGCGATACCGAAGTCGATGAGGTACGCGAAATCGTCTGGGGTGACGAGGATGTTCGCGGGTTTGACGTCGCGGTGTACCAGACCGACACCATGCGCGGCGCCGAGCGCGGCGGCGATCTGCTCGATGATCGAGACAGCGCGGTCGGGCGCCAGCGGGCCGTCGGCCAACAACTGCTGGACGGTCTTGCCGTCGATCAGCCGCATCGTCACGAAGAGCCGGTCGTCGATCTCACCGAAATCGTGGATCGGCACGATGTGTGGCTCGTCCAGACCGGCTGCGGCGTGGGCCTCCCTGCGGAAACGCACTTGGTACTGCTCGTCGTCCGCGAACGTCGGGGGCAACACCTTCATCGCGACGACCCGCTTCATGGTGGTGTCGTAGGCCTTCCAGACCTCACCCATGCCGCCGCGGCCGAGCAGCTCAATCAGCCGGTAGCGGCCGAACGGTGTCCCATCCACCGGCTAACCATAAGAGGCGGCCGCCTCCGCTGCCAGGGGTGGGCTATGCGCGCACCCTGCGGCGATAGGTGACTTTGTCGAATTCCCGACCGTGTTCGTCGACTGCGGTCACGTCCATTTCGCTGAGCAGCTGCCCGGGCCTGACGTCGACCCGGATGAAGGCGTAGTTACGGAAACGCACCCGCGACCAGCCGACCGCCTCCGCCTTCTTCTTCCCTTCGGCGGTCCAGACATAGCTGTTCGGCACGAACGTGTCGGGAACCTCGTGGCCGCGGTAGCTTTCCGGCTCACCCGGCTGGAAGCCGTAACGCGGCCGGCCCGCGCAACCCACCGTGTAGTAGACGGTGCCGTCGGTTTCGGGCTCCACGATGGAGTTGTCGCCGGCAGCCTTGGTGGGGCGGTCGGCGCGAATCGGGTCGGTGCGTTCGTAGACGTGGTTGTGTCCCTGCAGCACCAGATCGACCTGGTAGCGGTCGAACAACTCGCACCAGGCCGCCCGCACGCCGCCGTCGCTGGCATGCGAGTCGGTGGTCGAGTAGGCGCAGTGGTGGAAGAAGCAGACAACGAAGTCGATGTTGGGATCGGCCCGGTAAGCCGCCAAGGTGCGCTCGACCCAGGAGTTCTGGGTACCGTCGGAATAGCCGGTGTTGGAACGGATTTCGAAGCTGACGTCGTTGGCGTCGAGCGATAGCACCGCGACATTGCCGTACGTGAACGAATACACCGATGGGCAGGCCGCCGGGCCGTTGTCCGGAAAGTCCATGCGCGCCAGGTGGCCGCCGTATCCATCGCTCGGATACGCGGCCTCCATGTCGTGGTTGCCGGTCGCGAACATCCACGGCGTGCTGGCCGCGCTGGCCTCGATCGAACCCAGGTAGACGTCCCAGACGAACGGGTTGTACTTGTCGAAACCGTTGGCGACCTTGCCTCCGAACGGCACGAACGACAACGGCTTGCCGCCGCCCGACGGATCGGCGTAGGCGATATCCCCGGCCAGCAGGTGGAATTCGGGGTTGGACGCGACGATCTGGTTGAACACGTTGGCGGTGTGCGGGACGTCGGGCTCGTTGTCCGGCTTGTAGTAGCTGTCGTCGTAGTCGCCGCGCTTGAGCCCGGGCGGCTGGCGCGGGGTGTCATCAGTGCCCTGATCGCCCATCATGGTGAATCGGAACGGCGCCAACGCCTTTCGCGCACTTGGCATTGCCGTCCTGGCCGACCGCACGTCGCTGACGAATCCGTCCTCGGTGCGCCACCGGTAGAAGTGCGCGGTGCCGGCGGGCAACCCGTCGACCGGAACGTGAGCATAGAACTGTTCAGCTGCCAGGACACCGCGGTCGCTGGTGGGAATCTGGGTGACGAGGTTACGTACCTCGGCCTCCACGGTCGCGCCCAGCTGATCGGTGGGTCCGTGGTCGACGAACACCTTGGTGCCGCCGGGGTTACGCGACAGCTGCGCGGCCAGCCTCAGCTGCTTGGCGGCGTCACCGCCAAAGCCGACCCGACGGTTCGCGACGCTCAGTGGCGCATCCTGCGCGTACGCGCGGCGCCCGAACGGCGCCAGGCCCAGGGCCGCCACCGCTGCGGCGGCCGCCGATCCACGCAGGAAATTCCGTCGCGATACGCGGTGCCGACGCAGGTACTGCCGGTGCCAGTCGTATTGCTCGGCGATGGTCATGGTCGACGACAGGTCGTCAGGGATGCCCGTGTCCGGGATTTCACCGGCGGCGGTCAGTCGGGTGGCACGCACCCGTCGATCGTGACCCAGCACGGTCCGTCTCGCGAGCCCGACACCGGAATCAGGGCTGAAGTTCAGCCGGGATTCACGGAATTGCGATCAACTACGCGGCCGCCGGACCAGGTGCGCCATACGCTGAACCCATGAGTCACCCCGCACCGGTACGGATGACGGTCGCGGTCCTGGCCGCGACGGTGAGCGCCTGCACCACAGGCACCGGGCAGCCGACGACCACCACCGCGACCACCACCGCGACGACCACCGCGACGACGATGGCGACGTCGACTTCCCGCGCCGACGCAGCGTGCGCCGGTTTCACAACGCAACAGTTCGTCGGCGACTGGACCAGCCCGAATGACCCGGCCACCACGACGCTGACGCTGGACGGCGCCCTGCGGTCCCGCGGAGTCGGCGACGAGTCGGGCACCTGGAGCGTGCGACCCATCGGCCAGACACCGGGCTCCGGTCAGCTACCCGATGACTCCATATGCGTGTTGTGGCTGCACTGGAACAGTCCAGCGCCGGCCTTTGACGCCTACTACGTGCCGCTGAAGGTGACCGACACGCAGCTGCAGCTGAGCTACGTCGGGCGGGGCAACACTTTGACCTGGATCCGTGCCGCCGGCTCACGTTGACACTTTCTGTGATCTGAAAAGTCTTGGATTGTCCCGAACACTTTCTCAGCAGGGCCTCAGTTGACGACGGCACCGTGGAGACATCCAGCGCGAATGCGCCTGTCTTACCGACGTTTCGAGAAAGTAGCCAACGCCAATGAGACACCCGACAGATCAGCCGGACAACCAACACGTCTGGTCCCGCCAGTACGCGGCTGACCAGGAAAAAATCGTCCAGTGGAGCCAGGACCGGTACCAGCGCCCCCACGTATCCGACGCGCACACCCAGCCGCTGCGGACACCGTACGGGCAGCAGAACCCGCAGTATTACGGCGCGCCCGTCCCGCCGCGGCCGGCCAAGCGGTCACGGTCCGGACTGATGGCGTTCGGGATCGCCGCCGTGGCCATGGCAGCCGGTGCTGCCGGCACCGTGGCCGTGGTCGACCACTACGGCAACACCGCCCCCAACGCCAGGGCGCCGATCACCGCTGCGCTCGGAAATCACTCGCAGCCGATACCGGCGGCGCCGGCCGCGCCGGCCGCGGCGGCGCCGGCCGGGTCCGTTGAGTCGGTGTCCGCCAAGGTGCTGCCGAGCGTGGTGAAACTGCAGATCCAGTCCGGCCAGCAGAGTGAAGAAGGCTCGGGCATCATCCTCAGCGCCGACGGGCTCATCCTGACCAACAACCACGTCGTAGCCGCAGCCAACCAGGCCGCGGGCGGCCAGGATTCGATGCCGGCTCAATCCCTTCCCGGCGGCGGCCTGCCGCGTGGCATGTCCCCGTTCGGCCAGCTCCCCGGCGGTCCACTGGACGGTCCCGACGCTCAAGACCCGAGCCAGGGCGGTCCCGCTACCGCTCCGTCGGGCCGAGTCAGCCAGGGCCTCAAGGCCACCGTCACCCTGTCCGACGGCCGCTCCGTGCCGTTCACCGTGGTCGGCGCCGATCCGGCTGACGACATCGCGGTCGTCAAGGCGCAGGGCGTGTCCAACCTGACCCCGATCAGCATCGGATCGTCCAAGGACCTGCGCGTCGGGCAGAACGTCGTCGCGATCGGCTCGCCGCTGGGTCTGCAGGGCACCGTCACCACCGGCATCATCAGCTCGCTGAACCGTCCGGTGAGTACCGGTGACGAGCAGACCGGGCAGCAGTCGGTGATGAGCGCCATCCAGACCGACGCCGCGATCAACCCCGGCAACTCCGGTGGTGCGCTGGTCGACATGAACGGCAACCTGATCGGTGTGAACTCGGCGATCGCGTCGCTCGGTGGCGGCCCGGATTCCGGTGGCGCCCAGCCCGGTTCGATCGGTCTCGGCTTCGCCATCCCGGTCGACCAGGCCAAGCGCATTGCCGACCAACTGATTTCGACCGGCACCGTGCAGCACGCCTCGCTTGGCGTCAAGCTGGCCACCAACAACAACGCCCAGGGCGCGGCCGTGGCGGGTGTTGTCGCCGGCGGTCCCGCCGCGGCGGCCGGCCTGGACAAGGGCGCCGTGATCACCAAGGTCGACAACCAGCCGATCGACGGTCCCGAAGCGCTCGTCGCGGCGATCCGGTCCAAGGCGCCCGGCGACAACGTCACCGTGACCTACGCCGATCCGTCCGGCGCGGAACGCTCCGTGCAGGTGACCCTGGGGCAGACGGAGGCCTGATTCACATCCTGTGAGGGTTGTGTACGCGGAACCCGAGATATGCGTACACAACCCTCACAGGCGCATTTCGGCCTCCGAAGCCAACCGGATTCCAATCGCGCCGCCCTAGGCTCTCCGTGTCGACCTTTCCGGAGGGGCCATGCGCGTCGAATACCTCGTGGTGCTGATCGCCGTCATCGTGATCGTGGACACCGGGATTCTCGTGGTGCTGCTACGCAAGCGCCGCGTCCGGCAGGCGTCGCGCGGCACAACGGAGACCACCGCAACCGAACTCGGCACCACCGGCCCCGCCAAGACATCCGCCGCACCCGTCCTGGCGAAAGTGTTCCTGTCGCTCGGGCTGTCGTTGGCCGTCGCAGCCGGTGTCAGCGCAGGATTTGTGGCCCACGACAATTCCGATGACAGTCACGCCGAGGGCACCGTCATCGAATTGGTGCCCAGTGGCCGCGGTAGCAGTCCCCGGTACCGGGCGCGCGTGGAATTCACCACGGCTGCGGGCGTTCCGGTTCGTTTCCTCAGTTCGGTGAGCAGCAATCCGCCACCGGCCCAGGTCGGCGAGCATGTGGACATTCGTTACGACGCCGGCAACCCGCACGGTGCCCAGATCAACACCTACTGGCAAGTGTGGTTCCTGCCGACGCTCCTCGGCATCATCGCAGCGCCCTTCCTGCTGGTCGGTACCGGATTCGCGGTCGTGAGCCGCGCGAGCCGCAAGCGCAGCCCGCAGATCGTCTGATCGGGCGATTGCATTCAGCAAATTGCCAGGTTAACCGCGATGTCACAGCTGACTCCCAGATGTATGGTCTCCCCAGTTCCACATTTGCTGTGAATCGGGGAAGATGGCGCAATATTTCCTCTCGGGTGCAGTGATGGCCCGCGTCGACGGCGCGCCGGCGGCGCTCGGCGGCCCGAAGCAACGCTGTGTGCTGGCGGTGCTGCTGGCAAACCACGGCACCGTAGTCAGCATCGACCGCCTGATCGACGCGGTCTGGGGCGACGACCCACCGGCGAAGGCGCTGGCCTCGGTACGTTCGTACATGGCGAACCTGCGGCGCGTCCTCGATCCCGCCGCCGACGGCGCCAACGAACCGGACGGGCGCCGCGCCGACGTCCACAACCAGCGCCTGGCCTCGCATCCGCACGGCTACCAGCTGAATCTGCTCCCGGGCGACACCGTCGATCTGTTCAGCTTCGAAGACCTGGTGGCAGGCGGCCGGAGCGCACTGATCCGGAACTCCGCCGAGACGGCCGTCGGGATGTTGACCGAGGCGCTGGCGTTATGGCACGGAGATCCGTTCGGCGAGTTCGCCTATCACGAATTCGCCGCCCCTGAGGCCATCCGCTTCTCTGCCCTGCGCTCCACCGCCATCGAGGCCCGCTTCGACGCCGCCCTGCAACTCGGCGGCGGCGGTGAGCTGGTGCCCGAGATCGAGGGCGCGCTGGCAGAACATCCTCTCCAGGAACGACTCTGGGGCCATCTGATGCTCGCACTGCATCGCGCGAACCGGACTGCCGATGCGATCCAGGCGTTCGAACGAGCCCGCACCACGCTGGATCGCGAAATCGGCACTCGGCCCGGCGAAGGCCTACAGACCCTCTTCGAGAAAATCCGCGACGGCGCACCCGAACTGAATGTCGCGCCGCCACCGCACGGGCCCGATCTGTCTCCAGACACTGCCGCTCCGCCACCGTTCGTCGGCCGCGACGCCGAACTCGGCAGCGTCGCGGCCGCGGTACGTCGTGGGCAGTCCGGTGCCGGTGGTCTCACGCTGGTGACGGGCGACGCCGGAATCGGCAAGACGTCCTTGGCGCAGGCGACCGTCGACCGCGCGGCTGCTTCAGGGCTGACGGTGGCGTGGGCGAGCCATCCGAGCAGCGTCAAACTGCCCCTGTTGTGGACCTGGATCCAGTTGCTGCGCCAGCTCGGCACCGAACTGGGACCGGATGCGCGGCGGGCCGTGCTACACGAGGCGCCCGGCGTCGTCACCGCACTTGTGCCGGAATGGCACGGCGACGACGACCTGGCCTCGGCCAGCCGCTTCGCCCCAACGGGTTTCGCGCTCGTGGAACGAATCGTGACGGCGCTGCGGGCGCTCTCCGCCATCAAGCCCCTGCTGCTCGTCATCGACGACCTGCAGCGGGCGGACCCGGCGTCGCTCAACACACTGGTTCTGCTCGCCGGTGAGTTCCCGCGCCTGCCGATCCAGATAGTCGGAAACTGGACGTTCTTCGGCGCCGACCGCCCGATGAACCGGTCGGCCTTCGAACGCCTCGTCCGTTCCAACGACGCAGTCACGATGCACCTCGACGGCATCGACTCGACCTCCGCCGCGCACTTGATCGACGCCGTCGCCGGCCGTGAAATCCCACCTGCAGTCTCCGACGAAGTGTGGCAGCAAGCCGGTGGAAACCCGTTCTACATCAAGGAACTCGCCCGCACTCTCGGCACGGATGGAGCGCCGCAGCGCGACCACCCGGCACTGTCGGATGCCGTCGTCGGCGTGGTCGGCCGCCGGCTCAGCGTGCTGGATCGGCCGAGCCGTCGCGTGCTCAGCGCCGCGGCCGTCGTCGGGCCCGAATTCGGTGTCGCGGACCTGGCCGACATCGTCGACCTGTCGATTTCGACGGTGCAGAGCCGGCTTCGGCCGGCGTACGAGACGGGTCTGCTCGACGAACTGCCCGAGCGGCCGGGTGCCTATCGGTTCAGCCACGGGCTGGTCCGCGACGCGCTCATCGCGCAACTGGCCACCACCGATCGCACCAGCGTCCACGCGGCCATCGCCACCACCAGGACTGCGACACTCGCCACCGCCGCGTACGAACACGTGATCGCGGCTGCCGACCACGCCTGGCGCGCCGGAGCCGAACTGAATCCTGACGTCGCGCTCAGCATTCTGGAGACGTCGATTCCCCGGGCCCTGAATCGTTCGGCGTACCACGACGTCGCCGGGTTGGCCGAACATGCACTGCAGATCTGCGAACGGCTACCGGCCAAGCCCGAACACCTGGATCGGCAGGCCACGCTGTGGCTGCATCTGGCGGGCGCGCGCGGAATCCTTGAAGGGCAGGCCAGCAAGTCCGCCACCGCGGCGGTCCAACGCGCCTTCGAAATCGGGCAGGAAGTCAAGGGACGCAGCTTCTACGGCGCCATCGCCATGCAATGCCTCATGCTGTGCTGCCACGGGCGCATCGACGAGACCGAGATCATCGCCAACGGCCTGCAGGACCAGTACGACAAGTCCGGAGATCCGGTCATCGGCGTCGTCAACGACTTCGCGCACATCATGGTGTACTCGCTGCGCGGCGAGACCGACCTGTTGATCGCCACCGGTCATCACATGATGACCAACTTCCCGCCGCCCGAGACGGTGATCGATCCCCTTCATTTCTTCCATCCGCGCGTGTACTGCTGGATGGCGCTGGCCGAGGCGGTGCGCGGGGATCAGGATGCGATGCGCGAATATCATCGTCGCGCACTGCATCTCGCGCAGAGCCGGGGGGATGTCTTCAACATCCTGGCGGCCAAGCTGACGTATGTCGAATGCGCTGCCATCCTCCGCGTCGTCGACGGCACTGCCGAACTGGCCGACCAGGTCGACGCCGAATTCTGTGCGGCAGGCGGCCAGCAGTGGGCGGCAACCGCCCGCATCATCAGCGTGTGGGCCCAGACCCTCAATGGCGGCGATATCGACCCCGACGTCGCGCGCCAGGCGTTTCAGCTGTACACGTCCGACGGGACGACGGCGATGAACACCCTCTTCCTTAGTCTGCTGTCGGACATCGAACTGCATCATGGCCGGACCGACGCCGCCCGCGATTGGCTACGGCAGGCCAGCCGCCTCGCGGATGCCACCGGTGAACGTGCGTACAACCAGATGATCGGCGCGCGGCTGGCCGCGCTGTCGGTCCAGTCCGTGTGAGGTCAGGTCTTTGGCGTGCTGTCCGGCAACGCTTCTCGCCACTGACGCCAGATGGCCCGGTCCGTCATCAGGTCGAGCACGCTGCCGAATCCTGATGGATACACCAGTGAGACAAGCCATTTGCGCGAATCGCCATGACTCACCTCGCAGCCACCACGGTAGAACTGTCGGAGCCACTTGAGATTCAGAGCGTTCCGCGGGAAGTCGAAGATCACGACCTCCTCTCCCGCGGACAGCTTCGCCTGGTAATCGGTGAGGCCCAATTCCTCATCGACCCACTTCGCATATTCGGACGCAAGGCACCGCACGCGGGTATCCGTCAGTTCCAACTCGACGTTCACCCACCAGGTGTTGGCTTTGCTCTTGAGTAGATACGCCTTGGTCCGCGGTGGTGCCGTCGTCATCTACTGGGTGATGGCGAGAGATTTGTCGATGGAGTCCAGCGCCTGGAACAGCTCTTGGCCCTGGGCTTCATCACTGGTCGCGTTCATCTGCAGGACGTAGAGCCCGTCATTGCCCTTGAAGACGACGGTCTCCTGGCCGAATGCGGCCTTACCGCTGGGCATGTCGTAGGTACCGGCGATCCGGAACGCCGGGAATCCCGCTGAGGTGCCCGGTTCCTCACCCGCCGATGAGAATCCCGGCAGGTTCTTCGCCTCCCCGCCCGCCAGCGACAGCATCTTGTCCGGATCCACCGGGCCGTCCAGCCGGGACACCAGCGCAATGATGTTCGGCGTGTAGGCCAGATTGTCGGCGCCGGGTCCGTTATAGACGATGGCGCCGTAGGCGAAATCCGGGGTGTCGTCCCCTGCGTTCTGCCAGCCGTCGGGGAACTGGATCTCGACCTTCGGGGCGCCCGCATCCGTCCGGTGAATCGGCGTCTCCTGGATCTTCTGCTGCGTGATGTAGTCGGCGATGGTCGGGTTCGCAGACCCAGGTGTGGCATCAGGCACCTTGCGGGGCTTGAGCTTGGGCGCTGCCTTTGCCGACGACGAACTGGAGCTACTGCTGCTGCTGGTCGAACTGGACGAGCTGGAGCTGCTGCTCGAGCCCTTGTCCTTGTCACCGCCACAGGCGCCCAGCGTGATACTCAGACACACCGCGGCGGCGACGGCGATGGCAGGTCGATGCGACATCTGCATCGTGACTCCTCAGGGGTAGACGGGGACGTCGGTCACGTCCTCGGCGTCACGATATGGACGGCGGATTGGAATTCCGTTGAATCCGGCACCCCGGGTGGTTGGAACGCCGCCGCTGCCCAACCCGAGCTGAGTGAGCTTCCAACCGGATTCCAACACCCCGGCGCTAACTTTTGCCGTCCGGCTTGAGAGGTGCGGCGCCGGTGGTCGGCGCCCGAACTTGGAAGGGGTTGGCGACATGACCAACACAACGTGTCAGAGGCTCGTTCTGGCATCCGCGATCACAGCTGCCGTGTTCGGCGCTGCGGCCTGCTCCAGCGGGACGCCGTCGGTGAGCAAGAAGGACGTCGAGAGCCAGATCGTCACCAAGATGACGGGCGCCGACGGCAAGAAGGCGGACTCGGTGACCTGCCCCGAAGACCTTGCGGGCCAGAAGGGCGCCGAAACCAACTGCACCATGAAGGTCGGCGACAAGACCAGCACCGTCAACGTCACGGTCACCGGCATCGAGGGTGAACAGGTGAAGTTCGACATGGTTCAGACCATCGACAAGGCGCAGGTCGCCAGCCAGATCAGCGACCAGCTGGGCCAGCAGTTCGGGACCAAACCCGAATCCGTGACGTGCCCGGACAACCTGAAGGGCGCGACCGGCGCCACGCTTCGTTGCGAGCTCAAGGACAGTGGCCAGACCTACGGCGTCACGGTCACCGTCAACAATGTCGACGGCTCCGACGTGAACTACGGGTTCAAGGTCGACGACAAGCCCAAGTCATAGCGGATGGGAATCCACCGGGCCCTCCGGCGGGCCTGCGCGCTACTGGCCGTCTGCACCCTGGCCGTTGCCGGCTGCGGCGAGAAACAATTGAAGCCGCAGGCATCGTCACCGTCATCGTCGACGAAGCCGATGGCCCCGCCTGCCGAGATCCACGGCGACACCTCGGATCCCGTGAACAAGATCGTCGCCCAAGCCATCGGCGATATCCAGGCGTATTGGCAGAACGAGTTTCCCAAGCTCTACGAGAAGGACTACACGCCGGTCAAGGGCGGCTTCTACGCCGTCTACCCGTCGAAGGGCCTGTTGCCGCCCTGCGCCGAGTCACCGGATGACGTCGCCGGCAATGCCTTCTACTGCGCCAAGGCCGACGATGTCGCATGGGATGCCGAGGGACTGCTGCCCAGCTTGCGAAAGCGCTTCGGCGACTTCGTTATTCCGGTTGTGCTGGCTCATGAGTGGGGCCACGCCATCCAGGCGCGGTCCAACTTTCAGGGCGAGACCGTGACCAAGGAGATTCAGGCCGACTGCTTTGCCGGAGCCTGGGCCGCACACGCCAAAGACACCTTCAACCCCAGCGCCGACGATATGGACAACGCGCTCGCCGGTTTCCTGTTCCTGCGCGATGAGCCGGGCACGGCCAAACATGATCTGAGCGCACACGGCAGTGGGTTCGATCGGGTGAACTCGTTCCGCACCGGGTTCGACAACGGACCGAAGGCCTGCGCGGATTACCGCAACGGCAACCCGGTGGTGGTGGAGCTGCCGTTCAACGACGCCGCCGACCAGGCGTCCGGGGGCGATGCCCCGTACGACGCGATAATCGCCGGCGTCCCAGCGGATCTCGAGGATTACTTCACGCAGTTGATTCCCGAGCTGACCGGCGGCAAATACGACTGGACTCCGTTGAAGGCGCCGCGCAAGATCGATCCCGACAACGCGCCCGACTGTGGCGGAAAGTCAATGAAGGGCTCGGTGCTGTATTACTGCGTGGACGACGATTACGTCGGCTTCGACAACGTCAAGGCGATGCCCGAAATCTATGACAGCGGCGGCGATTTCTCCGTAGCGACGCTCATCGCGACACAGTACGGGCTGGCCGCGCTGATGCGAATGGGTCAGCCTGCGGACCAGAAGCAGACCTCGCTGCGCGCGGACTGTCTGGCCGGTTCCTGGGCTGCCAGCATCCTGCTGCACAACCGCCCCAACAGCAGGTACAGCCTCTCACCAGGCGACTTGGACAAGGCCGTCGCCGCCCTGCTGCTCTACCGCACCGACGGCGGAGATGTCGAGCACCACGGCCAAGGAACCGAACGCGTCGACGCCTACCGCCGCGGGGTGTACGACGGTGCCGAGCCCTGCCTGACCCTTTGACGCTGAACCACTATCGGCTTTTGAGGAAGTCAAAGAAGTGCGGTGTGGTCTCGACCCGAAGCCTGGTGAGCTTGCGGTAGTTGATCAGCCACTTGCCGTCTTGCAGACGGTACTGCTCGTGATAGTGGCCGTAGCCGTGCAGGTGTTCCTCGACGTCGCCGTTGGTCCACCACAGCTGGTCCTCCATGGCCCAGACGCCGGTGGCGGTGGTATCGCTCGTGAGCTCGATCTCGGGGGTGTGGCCATGGTGGACAGTCGTGACGGTGGTGCCGCCGTCGAGCAATGACCGGATGGCCCGTGTCAGTGGCTCTTTGCCGACCACCCGGTTGCCCGTCCCAGTCCGAGGTGTCCAATTGCTGTTGTCCGGCAACCCATCCCAGGTTTCGGACACGACGTCGTCGGTGTGCAGCGTCGGATAGATTTCCCACTGCTTGGTGTCCATGCACCGCAGCCGCCGGGCGAAGGTCCGCTTGATGGCCTCGATGGCGTTGGCCTGGTCGCCAGTGCTCAGGGTGATATCGGCAGTCATCGGGCGCTCTCGTTTCGTCTGGTTCGTGTCCGTCGGCGCCAGGGCGCCAGGAGCAGTTCGCAGGCCCGGCGCATATCGCGCTCGGCCTGCTCGGGCGTCGTCTCGCCGGTGATGGCCCACGACAAGACGCCGTACGCACATTGCTCGAGCAGCAGCGCAACTTGTGTGTCGGTCGCGGTGGGCGCGACGATGCCGGCAGCGTCGAGGATGTTGCCGCGTAGGTTGTAGTCGCCGCTGGCTGTCGATTCGGCGCGCCGAGCATTGACCGACGTGATCATCGCGCGGGCCAGTTGTGGACGAGCCAGCATGGTCCGAATGATGCCGGCCATGAGTTCGGTGACATCGGCGACAGGGTCTCCCGTCGCCGGACCCGGGGGCGCAGCGGCCTGGGTGTAGTGGAACAGCAACGCCGCGAACAGGTGATGCTTGGTGGGGTAGTACCGGTAGACGGTGGTGATGGAGACGGCGGCCTGGTCCGCCACATCCTGCATCCGGACTTCTTCGAGTCCGCGGTGCGCGCCCAGCCGCGCGGCGGTGGCGAGGATGCGTTCGCAGCGGTCGATCTGCGCGGGGGTCCTCGGGGTCGCCGGTTCCCGGTCGAGTGGTGCCCGGGGCATGGCTACTCCGGTGGTCCAGACGGCGTGCCCTGCAACATCTTCTGAATCATCGCGTGCGACGCCAGCAGCACCTTGCCGCGGTCGCCCGTGGCGTGGACCGCCGGGTTGTCGGCGTGCGTCGAGATGATGTGCACCGGGCCGTTGGCGAGATTCGCGAGACCTTCGCGTGCGACGTCAGCGGGGTCGGATGCGGGCATCCCAGGGATGTCGAAGTTCAGGCCGACCCGCTCCATCGCCGGCGTCCGCGTGAGGCCCAGGACGAGCTCGAGGACGTCGACGTTGTGTTCGCGCAACTCCAGCCAGAGGCCCTCGGCGTAGATCCGGCTGAATGCCTTCGCGCCGCCGTACACGGTGTGCCGGGCCGACCCGAGGTGCCCGCTGAGCGACCCGACCAACATCAACCCGCCCCGGCCACGTTCGCGCATGGGTGCGCCGAAGTGGTGGACCAGCCGCAGCGGCGTGGTGATGTTCAGGTCGATCACCCGCTGGAATGCGGCCAGGTCACCGTCGAGGAATTCCGCGCTGTGGGTGTTGGCCCCGGCGTTGTAGATGAGAAGTCCGACCTCCAAATCGGCGGTGGCACTGATGATCTGGTCGACAGCCTCATCGCCGGTGAGGTCGAGGGTCAGTTCGCGTACCACCACACCGTATTCGCGACACCGGCTCGCGGTGGCCTGCAGCGGTCCCGGCTTGCGGGCGATCAACACCAGGTTGATGCCGGCCTGCGCCAGCAGCGCCGCGAACTCAGCCCCGACGCCCTCCGATCCACCCGCGATGACCGCCCACGGCCCGTATTGCTGCACGAGCAGCGCGTCCTCGCTAGACAAGTTCTCGCTCCATATCTAAAATTCATTTTAGTTTTCTGCGTCCGAGGGTAGCCGATCCAGACGCCGGTACGGAAGGGCGCACGCATGCGGATAGGACTGCAGACGCCGGTGGTCATCCAGGTTCCCGCGACCGCGTCGGCGTGGGAGCAGGCGGCCGGCGCCGCTGAGATCGGCGAGATCGCGGCCGTGGCCGACGTGCTCGGCATCGACTACCTGACCTGTTCGGAGCATGTCGTCGTGCCGACCGACGTCGCAGCGACCCGGGGGGCGGCATACTGGGATCCCTTGGCCACCTTGGCTTTCATCGCCGGGCGTACGTCGCGGATTCGGTTGGCCACCTCGGTGCTGGTGCTGGGCTACCATCATCCGCTGGAGATCGCGAAACGCTACGGCACACTGGACCAGGTCAGCGGTGGCCGGCTGATCTTGGGCGTGGGCGTCGGGTCACTCCGGGAGGAGTTCGACCTGTTGGACGCCGCCTGGGATGACCGCGGTGCCCGGGCCGACGAGGCAATGGCTGCACTGCGTGCCGCGCTGGCCACCAATCATCCAGTGCACCAAGGGCATTACTACCGCTACGAATCCGTGGTCATGAACCCCTGTGCGCTGCAGCCGCGGGTACCTCTCTGGGTGGGCGGCCGAACCCGGCGTTCGCTTCGCCGCGCCGTCGAACTGGGGGACGGCTGGATGCCGTTCGGTCTCTCGGCCGCGGAGGTCTCGACAATGCTTGCCGCCGTGGACCTTACGGACCCCTTCGACGTCGTGCTCGCGACCCCGCCGCTGGATCCGATGGGCGCGCCACAACAGACGCTCGACCGACTCGGCGCGCTCGAGGACGCCGGTGCCACCGCGGCGACGTGCGTCATCGCCTCCCGGTCCGCGGCACATTGCTGCGAGCAGCTCGGCGCACTGGCGGACCTGATCACCCTGCCGGGCGAAGACCGACCATGAGCGAGCAGCGGCTCACCGAGCTGGAGGTACGGCTGCGCCGCATCGAGGACGAACGCGCGGTCGAGCGGATGATCGCCTCCTACGGACCGCTCGTCGACGCCGGTGAGGCAGACGACGTCGCCGCGATGTGGGCACCGGACGGGGTGTACGACGTCGAAAACTGGATCATGGCAGGACGTGACGACGTTGCCGCGATGGTGCGCTCACCCGGTCACCAGGATTTGATCACCACCGGGTGCACCCACTTCCTGAGCCCCGCCGTCGTCACCATCCATGGCGACGAGGCGGTCGCGGTGTGTGAGTCGACGCTGTTGCTCAGGCGCGCAACCACTTACGAGCCAGTCCGCGCCGGCGTCAGCTACTTCCACCTTCGGCGCGCGGCGGAATCGCCATACGGCTGGCAGATCGTCAGACGCATCACCCGGCTCCTCGACGGAACCGAGCCGCCCCGCAGGCTCTTGGCGGACGGCATCGCCGGACGCATCCTGCCCTAGTCCGTCGCACCTTCCAACGTGTGCCCGGCCATGGCCGCCAGAACGCGGTGGGCCCGGGCCACCATCGCCGCGGCGGGCTCCTCGGGATGTTTACGCCAGAAGAGCATCAGCGCAGACACCATGTGCTCCCACACGCCGGTGGCGGCGACCAGATCGACGGGATCCGTCAGGCCGACGCCCCCGAGCGACCGCGACACTCCCGCGAAGGCCTGCTCACGCAAGATCGTCCGCTGCTCCCGCGCCGCGTCCCGCGCCGGACCGTGGGGGACCGACCGGTCGAACAGCACATGCCAGTCGCCCGGGTGCCCTTCGAACGTCGTGAAGATCGCCGCCAGCACCGGCTCACCGGCGGCGGCACCGGCCCCCGCCAGGTGGTCAGGGGACTTGAGCGCGGCGGCGACCGCCTGCTCGATCTGGTTTCCGATCCTGGTGACGCACGCGGCGTAGACGGCCTCTTTGGACCCGAAATAGCTGATGATGAGGGTCTTGGAGACGTCGGCCTGCGCGGCGATGGCAGCCAGGGACGCACCTGCGTAGGTGGCCCGGCTGAATTCGGCGATCGCCGCCTCGATGATGAGCTGCTCGCGCTCGCCGCGCGGCACACCTTTGGTGCCGGTTCTGCCGCTGACGGGGCGCGAGGTCATCCGGACAGCCTAATCAGCAGGCCCGCACCTTCGAGCCGCTGTTGATCATTACCCGGGACGAACGCGCCGATTCAGGCCGGCTGGACGTCGATCCACTCCAGGTAGGCGCTGCCCTTGACTGGCTCGTTGTGCCAGGTGCCGGCGTAGGAATACGCGGCGGCGTACCCCGGCCCGTGGCCCAGGCGCCACGGCGCGTCGACGGTGCCGACCAGAGCCAGAATTTCGTCTCCGCCGTCACGAACCGACCATTTGAACTTGCGGGGGCGACGCATCGTGTTGCCGCGGTCGTCGACGAGGAGCTCGCCGTATTCGGTGACCGCGAAGTGGACGTCGCTGTACACCTCGGTCTCGTGACCGAGTACCCGCACATGTGCCAGCTTGCACGCGGTGCGCCCACGGGCGCGGACATCGGTCAGCAATACCTGCGTGCGCTCGTCGAGATTGATGATCTGGTAGGTGAAGAAGTCCAGCGGCAGTTTGAGTCGCGCCGGTATCGGACGGCGCGTAACTGCCTGGTGCGTACGGATTCTGGCGTATTCGAAGGTCCCGAGTCCACTGACCTCGACGCCGTCGACCGTGCCGGTGTAGGGCGCCAACAGGCTCAGGTGGTCGTAGACCGGTGCCTTCACGAAGTACGAGACCTGGTCCGTGACCTTGAGTTTCAGGTCGACGTCGAACTGGGGGTAGCGGCCGCGCACGACGACGTCGGGCAGTGCGACGTTGATCGCCAGGTCTTCGGCCCATCGCATCCGGCGGGCGTCGCCGGTGAACCAACAGTCGGTGTGCATGTCGTACGCCCGGTGGAAGCGCTGGTCCGCATGCGCCGTCGAGGAGAAGACCGTGGTGGTGTTCCGCGCGTCGGGGGCGGCCAGGTGGTCGAGGTCGAACAGTTCACTGCCCGAGGCACCCAGCAGCGTCATCGTGTTCAGGTAGCGGTACGGGTCCGGCAGGTCTGGGATGAAGACACCGAAATGTGTTACGCCCCAAGCCCGGGATACGTCGTGGGGACGGAGAATCTCGGGCGCGTCGAACGGCCGGCGCGACGCCGGCAGGCGGCTGTCCACCAGCGGCAGCACGCCGTCGATGACGGCGCGCGACAGCGCGCGGGAGATCACGTGTTTCGTCATGGGATCCTTGCCTGGGTTTGCACTGACGCCGGTCAGGTGAGGGCCGCGAGAGCGCGGTCCGCGGCGGTCGGGGAGATGAGATCGATCGTCGGCAGCACCGCGCGCAACACCGCGGGGCTGACCTCCACCGGCTGATGAGTGACTGCCCGGATGATCCAGCGTCCGGCTTCCTCCGCTGACAGCGCCGCGGCATCCACGTATTCGGCTGTGGGCGCGATCATTTCAGTGCGCACCAGCGGAAAGTAAACATTGGTGGCGCAGATGCCGGGATGGGGCCGCTCGGCGTTGAGACTACGACCGAAGATCGCCAGCGCGCTCTTCGACGCGGCGTATGCGGAGAACCGCGGAAATGTGTTGGCGTGCAGACCCCAGGTGCAAACGTTGATCACCTGTCCGCGCCCCCGCTCGATCATGCCGGGTAGCAGCCCGAGGCTCAGTTGCACGGCGGCCAAGTAATTCAGGGACATCGTCCGCTGGTAGTCGTGCAGCCGGTCGGTGGCGTCGACGATGCTGCGCCGGATCGAGTGGCCGGCGTTGTTGACCAGGACGTCCACCCGCTTATCGGCGATATCCGCCAGCAGCCGGGCGGTGGCGTCCTGATTACTCAGATCGCAGGTACGCCAATGACATCCGGTTGCCTCCGCCAGCGTCCGCAGCTCCTCCTCGCGGCGGGCCACGGCGATGACGGTGGCGCCCCGGGCGCTCAGCTGAGTGACCGCCTCGCGGCCGATACCCGCCGAGGCACCCGTGACGACGACGGTCAGGTCGCTGACATCGCGGCCCGGCCCGGCCAGTGCGGCATCGAGCCGCTCGGGCAACAGGGTTCGGCGCTGGACGAGATCGACGATGGCATTGCGAATGGACATGGCTACCTCCCGGCCGGTGCGCTCACCGGCACGCGGAAGATATTACCATGTGGTCACTTAGATGAGCCGCGTCCGTGAGTGCGAGGAACATCGCTACTTCAGCGGCGACAGCGGCCCGTTGACGTCCAGCGGCGCGCAGCTATCGGTGCCGACGGTCGTCGAGCAGTGCGCTGCCGGGATGACCGGCCGGTATCCCGGCGGGGTGCCGCCGTCGCGGGTGATCTGCGTGTAGGTCGGTACGGCATCGGTCGGCACCCGGCGCAGCGCTGGATCACCCACCGCATCAACGGAATACAGGCCGAACCTGGGGCGGTAGCTGCCCCACTCGTAGTTGTCGACCAGGGACCAGTAGTTGTAGCCGATGATCGGGATGCCGTCGGCCTTCGCGCGCTGCAGCCAGAACACGGTGTCGCTGAGGTACTGCGATCGGGTCACGCCGTCGGCTCGCGGTTTGCCGTTGTCGGTGACCATGCCGTTCTCGACGACGTAGATGGGCAACCCGGGATACCGCTGGGCGTAGTGGCGGGCCACGTAGTAGATGTCCTCGGGCTGCAGCTTGATGCTCCACCGCTGCGCCATGCTCTGACTTGCGGCCGGATTGTCCTTGGCGGTTCCGGTGTAGTAGTCGAAAGCCAGGTAGTCCAGGGTGTCCTTGACCCGATCGAAGAACGATCCCTCGATGCCCTTCACCCCGAGGCTGGTGAACTGCGCGAGCACTTCCGGCGGGATGTAGGCCTCGTTCGTGGTGACCTTCGCCCCCGGGTCGGCATCGTGGGCCGCGCGGTATACCGCGCGGTGCGCGTCCGCGACGCGGTCGAGAAAGGTCGCGAACTGCTCGGGTTTGATGGCGCCCGTGCGTACCTCCATGGCGCCGAACGCCAGGGGCTCGTTGACACTCACCCACAGCACGCCTTGGCCCGCATAGCGTTTGGTGATCGCGGCGGCGAAGTCGTCGAACACCGCGACGTTGTCGAGGAAGCCACCACGGTCGGCGACCCAGCCGGGGTACACCCAGTGCATGAGCGTGATCATCGGCGTCATGCCGTTCGCGCGCAGCGTCGCGACGACGTCGTCGTAGTAGGCCAGTTCCTTCTCGTCCCACTTACCCGGCTCGGGCATCACCCGCGCCCACTCGATGCCAAGCCGGAACGTGTTGGCGCCCATGGCATGTGCGTTGGCAATGTCTTCGCGGTAGCGGTGCCGGAAGTCATCCGCTTGCTTGTAGGGCTCGACTGCCCCAAACGGATCGGCCTGCGGCTTGCCCGCCGCGCGGTCGACGTACCGGCGCCAGTTGCTGTCGGGTGCGTCGCCTTCCACCTGATAGCCCGCGGTCGCGGTCCCCCAGTAGAAGCTGCGGTCCCAGGCCTGGGCCGGCTTGGCCGGTTCCTCCTGGCCCGCGTCCTGTTTGGTGCCGCAGCCGGCCATGCCCATCACGACGGCCGACGCCAGCATCACCCTGATCCACTTCATATTAAAACCGTACACTGCACTGTTTTGCAGTGTGGGTGACGTTGGCTACACGGTCGGGTCAGCTACCCAACCGAGCGGAGGCACCGGCGTCGACGGGCAGGACGGTGCCTGTGATGTGTGCGCTGTCCCGGTGCGCCAGAAACATGACGGCACGGGTGATCTCGGCTGGTTTCATGAACGCCACCGGCTGCAGATGCAAAGAGGCGAACACCGATTCCACGTCCGCGAGCGTCGGGTGGTCCAAATCCGGGCGCATGGCGCCGAACAAGGCATCGTTGAAAGTCATGGGGGTTTCGACGTTTCCAGGCGCGACGGCGTTGACGGTGATCCCGAACCCGCCGAGGTCGTGCGCCGCCACCTTTGTCAGACCGATGACGCCCCATTTGGACGCCGCGTACGCAGCCTGGGCGAAGTTTCCGCTACGCCCGAGCATCGAGGACACCGTGACGATCCGTCCGTACCCGCGCGCCTTCATCCCCGGCGCCACTGCCGCGATCGTGTTGAACGTACCCGTCAGATTGGAGCCGATCACCTCATCCCATTGCGCCGAGGGCACGTCCGGCAGCATGGCGATGGCGCTGACGCCGGCGTTGGTGACGGCGATGTCGATTCGACCGAACTGCGTCTCGACGTCGGCTACGAACCGCTCCAGGGCCGGCCGGTCGCTGGTCGACAATTTCGCGGTGAGACAACGCCTTCCGGCCGCCTCGACCATCTCGGCGGTGGTCGCCAGATCGTCCTCCGTCGCGAGCGGGTATTTGATTTCGTCGTGATTCTCGCAGCGGTCGCAGATGGCGATGTCCGCGCCCGCCTCGGCGAGTGCCACCGCGTGCGACCTACCCATACCGCGCGCCCCGCCGGTGATCAGCGCAACGAGGCCATCAAAGTCACCCATACAAACTCCTATTGCAGTATTCGAAAATCTTCTGGACGTGCCCGCGTCAGATGGAGTCGGGCTTGCCGGTCACGACGCAGTGGGTGTGCGTGTAGATGGTGGGCATGCACAGGTTGCAGTGGGTGCACGCGGATCTAACTGGGTTTTCACGGTCTTCTGATTGGATGCGGTTGAGTAGGTCGGGTTCGGCGAGCAGGGCGCGGCCCATCGCGACGAACTCGAACCCCTCGGCCATGGCCAGGTCCATGGTGTCCCGGTTGGTGATTCCGCCGAGGAGGATCAGCGGCATCGACAGTTCAGCCCGGAATTGGCGGGCCTGCTCGAGCAGATAGGCCTCGCGATAGGGGTACTCGCGGAAGAATTTGTGCCCGCTCATCCGGATGCCCCAGCTGATCGGGGGTTTGAAGTTGGCAGCGAATTCTTTGACCGGGGCACCGCCACGGAACAGGTACATGGGGTTGACCAGCGAGCTACCCGCGGTCAACTCCAGCGCATCGAGGGCGCCGTCGTCTTGCAGCCACTGGGCGGTCTGCAGGGATTCGTCGATCGGGATGCCACCACGCACCCCGTCGGTCATGGTGAGTTTGGCGATCACCGCGATCTGATCACCCACCGCCTCCCGGACCGCCTGCACGGTGCTGCGCGCGACCTTCGCCCGGTTTTCCAGGGAGCCCCCGAACTCGTCGCGACGCTTGTTGATCAACGGCGACAGGAACGAGGACGCGAAGTAGTTGTGCCCCAGATGCACTTCCACGGCGTCGAATCCGGCGTCGATCGCCAACCTGGCCGCATTGGCGTGCGCAGCCATCACCGCATCGATGTCGGCGCGGGTGGCCTTCTTCGCGAAGCGCATCGACAGCGGGTTGAACAACCGCACCGGGGCCAGGGCGGTGGCCTTGTTGGTGCGGGCGTTGGCGACCGGCCCGGCGTGCCCGATCTGGGCGCTGATCGCCGCCCCCTCACCATGGATCGTCTCGGTGAGCTTTTGGAGGCCGGGGATCGCTTCCGGGCGCATCCACAACTGCCAGCCATCGGTGCGCCCGCCCGGGGACACCGCACAGTACGCCACCGTCGTCATTCCCACCCCGCCCGCGGCGGGCAGCTGGTGATACCGGATCAGATCATCGGTGACCAGCGCATCCGGGGTGGCCGCCTCGAACGTCGCGGCCTTGATGATCCGGTTCCGCAACGTCACCGGACCCAACTTGGCCGGTTGGAATGGGTCCGGCACTGCGGGCCCGTGGCCGGTCGACGTGGCGTCGGTCGTCATGGTGTCAGTATCCCTTCGATAAATCTCTGTGCGACAACATTTCTCGAAATCAAGGCGTCACGGCTTCGCGTCATGCTGGGTGGCGGTGCCGGGCGGAATCGTGAAGGGATCCGCGGCCTGGCCTGACAGGTTCGCAAGCGCTCCGGCCAGAAAATCCGGGGGATTGATGATCTCGGACAGGTGCGGCATGTTCGGGTCGAGCGCCGAGGTCGTGAGTACGTTCTCGCCGAGGCGTCGCATGGTGAGGTCGAAGGTCGAGTAGACGTTGAGGTAGTCGCCGCGCACGGCGTTGCGCAGGTATTTCCGGTCGAACGGGAAGGTCGGCATCAGTTCCAGATCGTGGATGAAATCGTCGGCGTTGTCGTTGAGGGCTTTGATGACGGGGAAGACGTCCCTGAAGTCCGCGGCGAAATCGTCCTTGGTCTGTGACACCACGCGCCCGGCAGTGGAGGCAAGCCTGCGCAGCGCCGCAAAGGCCGCGACGATGCTGCCGCGATTGCGGTTCAGGACATCGAGCGCGAGCGGAAGCGTCTCCAACGTCCGGCCCAGCGCGCGAGCGTTGCGGGCCAGTACTGCAGCTGTCCGGTCGACACCCTCGATCGCCGCGACGATGGTGCCGGTTTGCGCATCGAGGAAGCCGGTCAGCTCGGCCAACCGGGCCAGCAGACCGCTGAACGTTCCCACCCGTCCGGCCACGGCTGCATAGGCCTGGTCCGTGATGTCCTGCAGGGCACCGAGATTGCCCTTGTTGACGATCAGGCCCAGCGCCGCCAATACGTCTTCCGTGGTGGGGTAGTGGCCCGTGCGGTTGAGTTTGATGTGCGCCCCGTTGGTGAGTCTGCCCTGCGCGGGCTGGTCGGTCGGCGACGCGAGTTCGACGTGCTGCGAGCCCAGCAACGACGTCTGGCCGACGGTCGCCGTGGCATTCGCCGGGAGATCGACGTGCCGGTCCAGCGAAAGCCGAACGGCCGCATAGACAGTGGTGTCAGGCCGCTGCACGACGGCGACCCCGGAGACGCTTCCGACGGTGACGTCACCGACTTTGACGGGCGAATTCTGCGGCAAACCGACCACGTTGTCCAGGTCGAGGACGACCTCGAAGGAGCCCCGGCCGTGGCCCTTCGTCCCCGGCAGCGCGAGCGAGTTCAAACCCCCGAACTGGCACCCAGACACCACACCGGCGAGGCAGACGAGGATCGCGCCCCCGCGCAGACCAACACGCCGATCACCCATTTTCCGAGCACCGGCCCTTCGACGGGTCCGGCGCTCCGCCGATCGGAACGATGATGTCGCTGCCGGCGGGCCCGTTGATCTTGATCTTGCTGGAGCAGAAGAAGATGTTGAAGAACGCGCCGTATGCGCCAAGGGAGTTGAGCCGCAGATAGTTCTCGGCGAGAGGATCGATGGCAGCGTTGATGTCTGCCCGGCGTTCGTAGGCCCGCTGGGCGAAGGGCCGCGCGTTTTCGAGGACGCCCTGGACCGGGCGGCGGCTCTCCTGCAGCATCTGGGTCAGCGACGTCGTCGACTCGGCGAGGGGAGTGATGGCGCCGGCGACAGCGTCGCGGTCCTGCGCCAAGCCCGTAAGCAATTGTTGGAGTTCGTCGACGGTGTCCCCGAACTGCTTTCCCTTCGCGTCGACAGCTCCGAGAACGCCGTTGAGGTTGTTGATGACGTCGCCGAGAAGCTGATCACGGTCGGACAGGTGCTGCGTGAAACTCCCTGTGGTCGAAAGCAGTTGGGCCACAGCGCCACCTTGGCCCTGGAGTAGGTCGATGACGGCCGCGCTGATCGCGTTGATCTTGGTGCCGTCAAGGCCCTTGAGGACCGGCCGCAGGCCGCCCAGGAGCGCGTCGAGATCGACCGCGGGCTGTGTGTTGCTCAACGGGATGGTGGCTCCGGGATTCAATGCACACAAATCCCCTGCGGTGAAAGCCAATTCGAGGTACCTGTCGCCGGTCAAATTCAGATAGCGGATCACCGCCTTCGTCGTTGCGTACAGGTGGTAGCGCGAATCAACGTTGAAAAGGACGTCGACGGTGTTGTCTGCGTTCAGCGAGACCCGGTCGACGGAACCCACCGTCAGACCCGCCATCCGAACGTCCTGCCCGGCCTTCAAGCGGGAAGCGTCGGTGAACTCGGCGTGGTACTGCTCGCCCGTCCCGAACCGGAACTGGCCGAACACCACGACCAGAGCGGAGGCCACCAACAGCATCACGACGGTGAACGCCGCGACCTTCACTTCTGTCACGCGCACGGGCACGTACCCCGAGACGTCGCATGATCATCGGTTGCGGTGTGCGGCAAATGCCGAGGTAGACGACACAGGGGTACATCCATGGCAGCGTTCACCGGCAACCTCCTTAATTAGTGATCCAGTGGTACACTAATTGCTTGTTGGCGTCAATGCCCGCCGCGGCCCGGACCCATCGGAACTCGGGATCGCGGCCGCCCGAACACCCCCTTACCGATGCTGGATGATGAACGTGTGAGCAGTCAGTCAGGGCCCGGTCGGCCGCGCGACGTGAGCATCGATGACCGCGTGCTCGCCGCGACCCGAGAGTTGTTGTCGGAGGGCAGTTTTCGCCAATTGAGCATGCGGTTGGTCGCGCAGCGCTCCGGCGTCACCCGCGCCAGCCTGACCCGGCGCTGGCCATCGAAGGCCGCGTTGGTCATCGACGCGGTGATGGGCCTGACACCCGACCTGACGCCGTTTGCCGGCACGGACGTCTACGGCTGGATCGATTTCGTCGTCCGGGGCAGTCGCGCAATGTTCCACCGCCCGGAGATGAAAGCGACCGCACCGGACCTGACCCTGGCCCTGGTCGAAGAGCCCCAACTGGGGAGATCGCTGTGGAACCGATTCACCGGGCCGGCGGTGGAGCTGTTCGCCGACGACGTCGGCGCGGAGACCGAGGCGGAGCGCCGGCGTGCCGAATTGGACGCGCGCGCCGTGGTGATCATGGCCGCGGGAGCCGCGATGTACCTGACCACCATCGCCGCCGACGACGATTCAGCCGAACTCGAGGACCGGATGGCCGAACTCCTGACATCCGGATACCGCGCCTTGTCAGCGGAACGCGACGCCGAATAACTGCCTACGACTGTGAGTGCTGTCCATGGATTTATACGGCGGTCGCGAGGGTCGATGCAGCATTCGGCCGCGGCGGACTGGCTGTTGAGCTCGGTGTCGATGTTGTCCCAGATGCCGGGTCACCAAACGAGAGAGGCGGTAACTCTACGACACCTTCATTCGCTTATGCTCCGCGATTCGCGCGTGACTGGACCTCGGCGCCAGCCTGATATTCGTTTGAATCCTTCGACTATTAGTGCAATCGCCCGCGCAGAGCTAGCGCGCCAGCCGGTTCATCAAACGTTGAGCGGACATCCAGTGCTGATCGATTTGCTGCACGAACTCTGGACGAACCACCTTCGCACGGTGCTGTGGACCGTCGGTCATCACCGTACGGACAACGATGCCCTCCATCTGCTCATGGCCGACTCGGCTCCGGCACATGAGACCAGTCAGATCATCGAGGTTGAAGTGTCCGGCGCCGAGGAAAGGGACGGTGCATAGCCCTAGTTCTTCGGCGAGCGCGTCACGCATGTCGGGTTCCCAGAACCGCCCGGCCGCAGGTTCATACACGTCGAACACGAGGAACCAATCAGGCAAGCGGTCGTAGTGCACGCTATGTGTGACAGCACACCACTCGCCAAAAATAATCAAGTCATCACTGAGCCCGCGCGCGAGCCGCTGCTTGCGCGGCGCGACCCATGTCGCGAGGCCACGAAAATGCCGCCCACCGGGCTGCACGAAGCTACCGCGCGCCTGGAACTGCAGGCCTTCGTCGCCATTTGAGATACCGAGGTTCTGACCGTCGACCTTCTCCTCGACATGCAGCAGCTGCATCAGGAACTCGTCACGCTCGGACCTTGTGAGGACCTTGTCGTCGCGCACATCGACGCCCGGTGGGCGGACCAGGTACGGAGTGGAGGGGAATCTGACGAACTCCGTCACGGCGCATCGCGGTCGAACTTTTTGCGGTAGGCAGCACGAATCGAGGGTTCATGCGCGTACTCGACGCTTACCCCGTGCCGGCGAAGCACCGGCCCCCAGTCGAGCCACTTGGTATCAACGGCCTGCACCACTGGAACTCCAGCGACCTTCGCAGCGGCGACGAACTTTCGGTCTGACGGGTCGATCTCGTCGTGGTCCCCGTCTAGTACTCCGTAGATATTGCTGCCCAGTTCGCCCGGTTCGATGCCGGGGCGCATCGTTTCATCCCATCGATATCGGTTCTCGTATACGTATCGGACGAACACGTCGCCTAGGCTCGGCTGCCCGCTCCAATCCAGCTGATGTAAGTACTCGTCGAAGATTTCGCCGCCCTCGTCGGTGACGACCGGAACTCCGCATTCGATAATGCGCTCGAGCAGTTCTTCGCACGCATCCACAAGTTCGCTGGGATGGCCATCCGGAATCTTCACCACTAGCGGGACGTTGGTGTCGATAACCTTCGTCACCGGAGTTCTCCGTTCCGGCGGGCGCGGGCACTCCGTGACTGCGCAATAATGTCCTCCGCCGGATCGCCGAAGAAGTGTGCGGGCCAGTTACGAACGTTGCCATACTCATCGACATCGAGTGCGTCAATAGTCGACCCACCCCTTCCCGGATTAGCGACGTAGCAGCGCACTTTCGCGGGGTCAACGCTCCCTTCAGCGATCCTCCGCAGAAGTCGACGAAGCAAATGCTCGGAGTGAGATTCGATGATCAGCTGGGTGTTTCGTGACGAGCTGTCTTCGCGCGCCGAGATGGCGGCGATGAACAGATCCGCGAGACCAGCCTGGACGGTGGGGTGTAGATGGATCTCTGGCTGCTCCATCACGACCGTCGAGCCCGCAGCAGAGTAGAACGCCTCCACGATCACCGGTAACACCTGAGAAACGCCGAATCCGACATCCGTGAGGAGAACCTCCCGTCTGCTGCCCGGCGTGGTCACTCGCACTTCGTACTCGTCGCGGCCTTCCCCGATCTGTGCGACGGAAAACTTGTCGATGACGCCGAGGTCGCGTAGCCACTGCGCAACCAATACCTGCAGGGGCTTCGTTTTCTGCTTCGCAGCGAAGTTGAACTTGCGCGCGCGACCGGCCAGCAGCGCCTCGATGGAATGCTCACCACGCCAGCCGACATGGCTAACCTCTTCGCCTGACCAGCGGTACAAACGGCTGGGCTTCTCACGCAGTGGTCCCAGATAGTTGATAGCGCGCAGCTGCTCTTCCAGGGCCAGCGTCAGGTCTGCCGCAAAATCCAAGTATTGGTATCGGGTAGGCAAGTCGTCGGGGAAGGCGTGGAACTGAGAGGGCGGCGACACCGGCCATTTGCGGCCCATCGTGCGCACCAGCTCGATGCCTTCTGCACGGACGACATACCGGCCGTCATCACCGCGCTCACTGCCCAACTGCAAGCTGTTCGACGCATCGGCATTGAGTCGATACCAGTAGTTGTCGACTCTCAGCCGCGGTGGGGCATCGCCCGTGGCACTAATCGCGGCTTTGAATCCCATGTCATGCCCGCTAAATCGGGTCTTGTCGCGCGCATAGTCGACCTGTAGCGGGGTTGATCGGCGCCAGTCGAGTTCGAACTCAAGGGGCGACTTGACATTTGAATTACGTAGCAGACTCGAATAGCTACCGAGGTCAACGGGAGTCCGGTCATCACCTGTGTGTAGGACGCGCCGGCGGTCCGGCGATTCGATCGTCTGCTGAAGCATCAAGAGGAATTGGTGCAGGCTCGACTTGCCTGACGAGTTGGCGCCGAACAGGATGGTTAGCGGTGCGAGTTCCACATCGCCGGTGTCTTCCCACGCCTTGAAATTCTTCAGTCGTAATCGAGTGAGCATCAGTCCCCCTTCCTGTTGCGGGCGCCCCCGGCAACCATACTCACAACGCAGAGCTGTACCCGCTCCGTCAAGCCCTCGACATCGCACCAACGCGCCTCAAATATCGTCGGGCCACATCTTGGATCCACACCACGACTATGAGTGCTGTGGATGAATTCGGGCTGCCTTATCCGCACAGCACTCAGAGGGCCTCCGGGCAATCCAAAGCCGCGAGTCCAATTCGGATTCGCAGCTCTTTGTTGAGTGATCCACCTACACATCGTCAATAGCGAGCCCCTGGTTGGCGTAAGCGGCGAATACGAGGCCGCGAAGGCCGGGCTCTGACGGCAAAAACCGCGAACGCCCCAATATCAGGCGGTCTCGACCTCGGCCTTGATCCGGTTGAGCGTGGTTCTCATGTCCCGGATGTTGCGCCGGGTGCGCAACTGGCCACCAAAGATGCCGAACACGGTGTCCAGCAAGCCGGGCGTCATCCTGAACGACTCGGTGACATCCGTGCCGTCGCCGGCGGGCGTGAGGGCGTAGTGCCAGTTGTTTATCGCCTTGTCGCCGGCGAGCACCGCGAAGCCGAACTCACGACCGGGCTCGCAGGCGGTGACCCGGCACGTCGTCCAATAGATCGGCCCGATCTCGTTGCGCTTGACGTGGCCGCGGAACCGCGCGCCGAGCGCGGGTCCGGTCGCGCCGTCCAGCCATTCAGATTCGAAGACCTCCGGCGAGTACTTCGGGGTGTTGCGAATGTCGGCAATCAGGTTCCAGACCTGATCGGGCCGGGCGTTCATGTGCACCGTGACCGAACCTTTCATAGTGCGATCCTATCCACCGGTGCCGCCCATGAGGGCCCCGTTGGCTCCTGTCCGGGAATCGGGTGGATCAGCCCGCGAGCTCGATCGTTCCGCCCGGAATCGCATCGATCAACATCCGGGTGTAGTCAGACGCCGGGTTCTCGTACACCTGCTCGGTAGGCCCGGAATCCACCACCTCGCCGCGGGACATCACGATCACGTTGTGCGCGATCTCCTTCACCACCGCCAGGTCGTGGGTGATGAACAGGTAACTCAGGCCGAGCTCCTTCTGCAGCTGGCTGAGCAATGTGAGGATCTGCGCCTGCACCAGGACATCCAGCGCCGACACCGCTTCGTCGCACACCACCACCTCGGGGTTGAGGGCGATCGCGCGGGCGATCGCGACGCGCTGCCGTTGACCGCCGGACAGCTCGTTGGGGAAGCGCTGCATGACCGACTGTGGCAGCGCGACCAGGTCCAGCAGCTCCTTCACGCGGGCGGTGCGGGAGGACTTGTCCCCAATGCCGTGGATGTTCAGCGGCTCGGCGATCGCCCGGTAGATGGAGTACATCGGATCCAGCGACCCATAGGGGTTCTGGAACACCGGCTGTACCCGGCGGCGGAACTCCTTCGCGTCGCCGCCGCGCAGCGCCGTGACGTCCTTCCCGTCGAAGTGCACCGTGCCCGAGGTCGCCTCCAACAGTCCCAGCACCATGCGGGCCACCGTCGACTTTCCCGAGCCGGACTCGCCGACCACTGCGGTGGTCGTCCCCCGCCGCAGGGTGAAACTGACGTCGTTCACGGCACGAAAGGTCGAACCGCCGCTGAAAGGGACGGCACCGCGGATCGGGAAGTCCTTGACCAGGTTCGCCGCGACCACGACGTCCTGGGGGCCGGACGACGTGTACTGGGTGGGTTCGGCGATGGTGCCGGTGACCTTGAGCTGCAACGCCTGGTCGCCGACGAGCCCGCCGTGGTCCACGTCGGTGAGGGTCTTGCCGTGGGCACGCCGGGAGGCCAACGAGGGCGCCGCGCGCACCAGCCGCTTGGTGTACTCGTGGTGCGGGTCCTGCAGGATCTGCAGGGCGGGCCCCGACTCGACCACCCGCCCCTTGTACATGACGACCAGGTGGCTGGCGCGTTCGGCGGCCAAGCCGAGGTCGTGCGTGATGAGTAGGACCGCCGTGCCGAGCTCGGTGGTCAAATCCTCGAGATGGTCCAGGATCTGCCGCTGCACGGTCACGTCCAGGGCCGAGGTCGGCTCGTCGGCGATCAGCAGCTTCGGCCGGCACGCGAGTCCGATCGCGATCAGCGCCCGCTGGCGCATGCCGCCCGAGTACTCGTGCGGGAACTGATTGATTCGCTTGTCGGGGTCGCGCATGCCTGCCTCGCCGAGCAACGCGATGGCGCGTTTACGCGCGTCGCCCCGCTTCGCCGCGCCGTTCGCCTGCAGGGTTTCGCGGATCTGGAAGCCGACGCGCCACACCGGGTTGAGATTGGTGTTGGGGTCCTGCGGCACCAGACCGATGCCACTGCCCCGGATCTTCTCGAAGTCGCGGCGGGACGCGGCGGCCAAGTCCTGGCCGTCGAACAGGATCTGACCACCGGTCACCTTGCCGGTCCCCGGCAACAGGCCGAGCACCGCGGCGGCCGTGGTGGATTTGCCCGACCCGGACTCTCCGACGATGGCCACCGTTTGCCCCGGGTAAACCGTGAGGCTCGCGTCGCGCACCGCGGGCACCGGCTTGTCCTGCACCCGGAACTCGACCCGCAGGTCGCGGATGTCGAGCAGCGGCGCGGATCCGTCCTTCACCGTCTGGGTCATCAGCGCGTCCTCGCCTTCGGGTCCAGCGCGTCGCGCAGCACGTCACCGAGCATCATGAAAGTGAGTACGGTGATCGCCAGCGCCGCCGCGGGGTAGAACAGGATCGGCGTGCCCTCGCGGAGCAGTTGCTGCCCGGCCGCGATGTCGATGCCCCACGACACAGCCGTGGAGGGCAATCCGATGCCGAGATACGACAGGGTCGCTTCGGTGACGATGAAAATGCCCAGCGAGATGGTGCCGACCACGATCACCGGGCCCAGCGCGTTCGGTATGACGTGGGTGAACAGGGTACGAACCCGCGACGCTCCCAGCGAGCGCGCCGCCGTGATGAACTCCTCGCCTCGGACCGCGATCGCGGCCGATCGGGCGATGCGCGCGATCTGCGGCCAGCTGAAGATCGCGAGCACGATCACCACGGTGAACACGGTGCGGGAGCTGATCATCTGCATCGTGACCACGGCCGCCAGGATCAGCGGGATGCCGAAGAAGATGTCCGACAGCCGCGCGATCACCGAGTCGATCCAGCCACCGAAGAACCCGGCTACGCACCCGAGCAGGCCACCGATCAGGACCACGACCATCGTGGTCAGCACGCCCACCGCCACCGAGGCACGGGCGCCGTAGATCGTTCGGGTGTAGATGTCGTAGCCCTGCCGGTCGGTCCCGAACCAGTGCTCGGAGCTGGGCGGGAGCAGCGACTGCTCGAGCGAACCGTAATGCGGGTCCTGACTGGTGAACAGTCCCGGGAAGAGCACGACGACCACGATCATGGCCAGCAGCACCATCGACACGATGAACTCCGGCTTGGTGCGCAGCTCCAGCCAGGCCGACTTCCAGAAGCCGGCGGGATGCACGTCGGCGGCGACCGCGTCGACCGCGGCGACGCTGACCGCGTCGGGACCCGCGACGAAACGCTCCTGGCCCGGGTACACGGTGGGTTCGGTCGGGGTCTCAGGCATAGTGGATCCTCGGGTCGAGGGCGGCGTAGAGCAAGTCGACCACCACGTTGGACGCCAGGTAGATGAGCACAAGCACGGTCACAAAGGACACGACGGTCGACGACTCGCCCCGGATCACCGCCTGATAGATGGTTCCGCCCACACCGGGAATGTTGAAGATTCCCTCCGTGACGATCGCGCCGCCCATCAGCACACCGAGGTCGGCGCCGAGAAACGTCACCACCGGGATCAGCGAGTTGCGAAGCACGTGCACCACGATCACCCGCGGGCGGGACAGCCCCTTCGCCGTGGCGGTCCGCACGTAGTCCGCCGAGAGGTTCTCCGCGACCGACGAGCGCGTCAGCCGGACAACATATGCGAACGACACCGCACCGAGCACGAATCCGGGCAGCAGCAGGTGGTAGAGGTCGAGGTGGCCGCCGACGGTGACGGGGACGATCTGCCAGCGCACACCGAACAGGTACTGAGCCGCAAAGCCGATCACGAAAATCGGGACGGCGACGATGAGGAGCGTCACGATCAGGATCGTGGTGTCGAACCACCTTCCCTTGCTCAGACCCGCGAGCACGCCGAACGTCACACCGAACACCGCCTCGACGGCAATCGCGATGAGCGCGAGGTCGACCGTGACGGGGAAGGCGCGCTTCATCACGTCGAACACCGGCTGGCCCGAGAAGGAGGTGCCGAAGTCCAACCGGAACACTCCGCTGATGTAGTGCCAGTACTGCAGGTAGAACGGCTGGTCCAAGTGGTACTGCGCGCGCAGCGTCGCGATCAGCGCGGGCGACATGGGCTTGCCGCCGCCCAGCGCGGAGATCGGGTCGGCGGGCAGCAGGAACACGAGCGCATAGATCAGGAAAGTGGCGCCGAAGAACACGATCACCAGCTGCCCGAGCCGACTCAATCCGTATCTCAGCATCGGTTATCCCTTGGTGTTCTCGGCGACGTCGCCCTTGGTGATCTGGGTGAAATCAGCCAGACCGTTCCAGGTCAGCTGGGCCGTCACACCCGGCCCGACGCCGCCGGCGGCGGTGTAGTCCCAGAGCGGGATCACCGGGAGATCGTGCATGAGGATGGCCTGGGCCTGATTGACCAGCGCGTACGACTGGTTAGGGTCGAGCGCCCGTTCGGCCTCGATCAGCTTCGCGTCGAACGCCGGTGAACTGTAGACGGGATCGTTGGAGCCCGCGCCGGTCACGAACTGGGGCTGCAGGAACTCGATCATCGACGGGTAGTCGCCCTGCCACCCGCTGCGGAACGCAGTCCGAATGGTCCGCTTGGTGATCGCGTCGCGGACCTGTTTGAAGGTCGGCTCCGGAGCACCGTGCGCGTCGATGCCGAGCGTGTTCTTCAACTGGTTCGACAACGCGTCGATCCACGCCTGGTGATCGCCATCGGAGTTGTACGCGACCTCGAAGGATCCTGACCACGGCGCGATCGCGTTGGCCTGCGCCCACAGCCGCTTGGCTTTGGCAGGGTCGAACTTCAGCACATCATTGCCCGGGATATTCGGGTCCCAGCCCGGTAGCGACCGGGCGGTGAAGTCCAGCGCCGCGCCGCGGGCGCCGCGGAAGATCGCCTTGATGATCTCGGGCCGATTGATCGCCATCGAAATCGCCGCGCGTCGTAGGCGACCCTCCTCGCCGCTGAAATGCGTTAGGTAATAAGGGATTCCGAGCTGCATGTTCTGGGCGGTCGGTTTGGTCAACGCCCGGCTGCCGAGCACCTTCTGATACGTGCCCAACGCACTCACCGGCACCGTGTCGAGCACGTCGAGGTTGCCGGACTCGAGATCGGTGTACGCGGTGTCGAAGCTGCTGTAGAAGATGAAGCTCAGGCCACCGTTCTTCGGCTTGTCTGGACCCTTGTAATTCGGGTTGCGCACCACGTCGAGCTTGACGTTGTGCAGCCAGGCGTCCGGGCCCTTCAGCATGTACGGGCCGTTCCCGACGGGATGCTCGCCGAACTTGGCCGCGCCCTCGGTGAAGAACACATCGGGCAATGGCTTGAATGGCGTAAACCCGAGCCCCAGCTTGAAGTCGATGTTGGGGCTGATGAGGCGCACCGTGAAGGTGTAGTCGTCCACCACCTTCAGGCCCGACATCTCGGTCAGCGGGGAACCCTCGGCGGCGACGGCGTCGTATCCCTCGATCGGCGAGAAGAAGCTCTGCTGCAGCTGCCCGTTGACGGTGGCCGCACCGAAATTCCAAGCGCGGACGTAGTTTTCGGCCCGCACCGGGGTGCCGTCGGTGAAGGTCCAGTCCCGTCGAAGGTGCACCGTGTAGTGCTGGTTGTCGGTGGTGTCCACGGACTCCGCGTTGGCCAACACCGGCATGCCGTCGGCGGTGTAGCTGTAGAGCCCCGTGAACAACGAATCGACGACGCGACCGCCCATGTTCTCGTTGGTGTTGGTGGGCACCAACCCGTTCTGCGGCTCACCGCCGTTGACGGTGATGATCGCGTCCGGGCCGGTGCCATAGTTGCCGCGCGCGCCGTCCAGGCTGCACGCCGACGCGGCGAGCACCGCGCCCACCAGCGCCGCGTGCAATGATCTTGCTGCCCATTTCACTGTGGACCTCCGATCGGGTCCTTCACATTCCCACAGCTCGATGCCGTCGGCCAGGCGAGGAACGTCAGGTGCGAGCCCTCGTGCCGGCGTAGGACGAGTGTGTTCACCGTCTGGTGGTAGTGATCGACGAGGCGGCGTTCGGGTCGGTAATTGCGACCGGATAATCCACCGTCATCGACACGTTCTTATCGTTTGCTTACTTTTCGGTCGGGCGCCGTATGGTGAATGGGACGTTCATTACGAGCGTTTCGGTGCACCCTTGCCGATGCTCCAAGGGTGTCGGGGGAACGCGACGATGACGGCACTGTTGCTGACATTGGCGGGTTTGGCGTTCCTCGACTCCCTGAATGTCCTGAACATCGGCGTCGTCTCGGCGGTGATCTATGGCAGCCGATTGAATCGCCAGTCTGCGCTACCGGGTGGCGTGAGCTTCATCTCCGGAGTCCTCGCGGTAACGACCACTTTCGGCGTGTGCGCCGTGCTCGGCTTGGGATTGCTCACCGACCTGACCAACTTCGATCTGACGCCGTCGGTGAGGTACTGGGGCGAGATCGTGCTGGGACTGGTGCTGATCGTGCTGGCATTCTTCCCACTGGTCGCCCAAACCACCGCGCCAGGCTGGGCCCTGGCTGCGATGCGCCAGCGACCGTGGCTGCTCGGATTCCTCGGCGCCGCAATCGGTCTCGGCCAGGCTCCGACTGCTGTTCCCTACTTGGCTGGCCTGGCGATGATCGCTGCGCTGCATCCCCGGCCGCCCACCTGGCCAGTGATCGTAATCGTGTACTCGGTCCTGACCATGTTGCCGTGCATGGTGCTCCTCGGCCTGTCTACCAGCCGAAGTAAACGGGCCGATCAGGCGCAGCGCTGGCTGATACGAAGTCTCACTCGATATGGTCCGATCGGGGTGCGCCTCTTATTTCTGGTCGCTGGAGTGGCGTTGTTCGCTGATGCCGTGGTTCACCGCCATCGATGGTGGTGACGCCAAACTCAGATGCACGGTCCGCGGCATCCGGCCCCCGCACCGGACACCTTGCAGGCCGTCTACCCGAGCTCTAATGAGGATCAGGAGGGCCGCAGATGGCCGAGAACAAGGCGATCGTTTCCGATACCTCTATCGATGTCGGCTGGCCGGTAGTTCTTGGCGTGGTCGTTGTCTTCGTCGGCGCGCTGGTTGCGGTGAACTCGTTCTGGCCTGACTACTTCTCCGTTGCGGCCTGGGTGGCCGTCGTCGCGTTGATCGTCCTTATCGCATTCCCTCTTGTCCGCCTCGCCCGGCTGCAGAACCGGGTCATGACTTCAGGGCACTTAGCCGTTGGTGTTGTCGAAAAGGCGGCAGAGTGGCGAACGCACCACGACGAGGGCGCCGGCTACACCGTCGGGACCGTGGTCACCGTCCGTTTCACCGACCAGGACGGCCAGACGCGCCGGACCACGCAGTCCGTCGAAGGCGTCCTCGAGGTCGGGCAGCGGGTCAACTTGAAATACCTCCCGGACCGAGTCGGCAAGCGGGGCGGGGCGGTTGTGCTCTCCAGGCTTGTGTCCTGAGACTGGGTGTTGTTTCGACAAAAACCAACGCCATATCGAGGGCGCACAAAGATCTATTCGCTTAATGAGACGGCCGAGCGGTTTTGTGGGTGGCGTCTCTTAGCAGCTCAGTGGCGTTTCGTGCGATGTCCGGAAGATTTGCCCGAAATGTCCACCGCTTTTCCCCTGCCCACAGACGCTCGAGTTGGTTAGCTTCTGGGTGGAGTTCGCGCCGGCTCGTACCCGAGGTCCCCGGCAAGCCGGCGCATCTTGATGTCGATGGATTCGGCACGGACTTTGGCTGGGTCGTGTGACCGCCGGGTCACGAGGTTGGCTGTCACTTCCGCCATCGCGAGAATCAACTTGATCATCGATTCCCTACGCGTTGCGCAGCATCACAGGTGAGTTCGAGGTCATCGCCGCCCCTCTGTCCTGCTACTCGACAAATGTGGCGGAGCCCCGCCGCTTGAGCGCGCCAGCGAGCACCAATTGCCAAGTATGACAACCGATTTCCCGTTTCCCGGGACTGGATTGACCTCAGCGCCCACTTGTCGGGCCGGCGGATTGGTGGGCAGGTCGTGCTGTGCGCGCAGGCGATACGCGAACGACCTCGCTCGGCCACGCGCAACCCGAGGAAGACCCAAATAGGTGCATTGATGGGGACGCGGGTGGACTTACGATTGGGTGTATGGCGGGGGTGTTACGGGTGGATCCGAAGGCACTGCGTGACGCTGCCCAGGCGCAGACAGAGGTAGCGACGTTCATATCGACGATGGCGGTACATGAGTCGATGAGCAGCGCTGGGCAGGGAGTCTCTGGGCTCCATAGTGAGTCCGGGTGCCGACTAGTCGGCGAGTTGTTCAATGCCGCGGCTACGGCGGCGCACGAGGAGTTGGCGTCACATGCCGGCAAGTTGTCGACGGCCGCTGACAAGTATCAGCGAGCCGATAAGGAAATTGGTGAGCGCTTGGACCGGCTTATCCGATGATCGTCTGTGCCCGTGTTCACTCGGCTGCTGCTGAGGCCCGGGGGCGCTGATGACGGTGACGGTGCCGCAGGTGGAGGCGTCGCGGCCGGAGTCGTTGACTGAGTCGGCAGCTGAACTGGGTGGCAAGGCGTCGCGGCTGGCCGGCCAGATCGATGCGCAGCGCGCCACGATCGATGGGCTGCGGGGGAGCTGGCAGGGCACCGCTTCTGATGCCGCGGTCGCCAAGGTGCAACCGACTATGGCACGGATGCAACAGATCCACGATGCCCTCGGCCGTGCGCAGGTGGTGCTGCAGGCTGGCGGCACACAACTGGCAGCGGACCGGGTCAGCGTGGTCAATACGGTCAGCCAGCTCACTGGTCAGGGCTGGCAAGTCTCCCCTGACGGCACGGTCGGGGTGCGTCCGGGCGGCCCACTGGACCAATACGCCAAGGCCAGCACCGTCAATGAGATGAAAGTGGTTCAACTCGCGGCGACCAACTCCGTCACGGTCAAGACGCTGTTGGCCCGCTTCGACACCACCGATCGGCAGCTGAGCCAGAATCTGCGCACCGCGGTTGGCGGCCTGGACGGCTCGCCGGCCAAGCTCGGCTTCGGCGACCTACCGCAGGACACGCCGCCTTACGACGACGGCTCGCAAATTCCGACCGACAAGAGCCCCGAGGACGTCAAGAAGTGGTGGGATTCGCTGCCGCCGGACAAGCAGGCCGAACTGCGGGATAAGTGGCCCGAGAAGTTGGGCAATCTCAATGGCATTCCGATCGTGGACCGGAACAAGGCCAACCGGAAGGTCTGGGAGCGCGACCTCCATCTGCCTGACACGATCGCGGAATCCCGCGGCGTGACCAGGGACGAGGTTCTCGCGCACCCTGAGCTCTACGGGCTGACCGGCCCCACCATGGACCGCTACAAAAATGCCTGCAAAATCCAAGACGCGTTCAACAAGGACGCTGGCGCGAAGGACGCCCACGGCAAGACGCCCGAGGCCTTCCTGGTGAAGTACGACCCCGAAGCGTTCGGCGGCAAGGGTTCGGCCGCGATCGCGCTCGGTAACCCCGATGCCGCCAAGAACACCACGGTGATGGTGTCTGGCTTCACCACCTCCGTGGCAGGCGGCACGATGGCAGACGGCACCGCCGTCAGTGTGTTCAACGAAGCGAGCAAGGCGGACCCGAATAGCTCGACGGCGGTATTGCAGTGGATGGGGTATGACGCTCCAGGCCTGGACCTCAAGGGCATAGGGGTAGCCGAGCCGTTCATGGCCCGTGACGGTGCACAGATCCTTGCTCGGGACGTCAATGCGCTGGGGGTCACGCACGTGGGCGAGCACTCACACACCACGGTGATCGGCCATTCGTATGGGTCGACGACGGTGGCGGACGCGGCGGCCGGGTACGGCATGCGCGCAGATGACGTCGTCCTGGTCGGCTGCCCAGGAACGGATCTCGCGAAGTCGGCAGCCGATTTCCATCTGCCGCCCGGTGGCCACCTGTATGTGGGGGCGGCCTCGTCGGATCCCGTCACGAATTTCGGGCGGGAACATATCAACGTGCCCGGCGTCGGGTTAGGGGCCGACCCAGCCATGGACGGGTACGGCTCCACCCGATTCCACGCAGAGGTACCGGGCGTGAGTATCAATCCGGTCCATGACCACAGCGAGTACTTCACGCCTGGTTCGGAGTCGTTGTTCAGCGTCGCCGACATTGTCTCCGGGCACGGTGACGCGCTCGAGCATGACGGTATGACAGCTGGGCACCGCCACAAGACGTACGCCCCGCCGATTCCAGGGCTGCCCATCCCACCGGTGGTCGATCCGGAGCTGATACACGTTCCCCACAACGACCATCGCCATTAGGAGAAAGATGGCTAGCGATGATTCCAAACCGACAGGGAGAAACGGCGATTGACACGCGTACGAGTTGCCGCGGCGCTACTGACGCTGCTGCCTATGACTGGGTGCTCTGATCTCGTGGCCAATCCCATTTCGCCACAAGAAGCGCGCCGCCAGGTCATTGACGTCTCCCGCCAGGTGGTCACCGATCTGGATGCCGAGGTGGCCAACGCGACGTTCATTTACGATTCCTGCAACGACTACGGCAAATCACCATTCCGCGGTCACGTCAGTATGGGGTTGTGGATGCCCGGGGCTGACCGGTCCCGTGAAGTGACGTCCGAATCAGTCCTAAGTCGATTGCGCGAACGTGGCTGGCGCACGGACCCTGATTTCCATTCGCACGCCGCCACATTCAAGCGCGATGGCGTCGATGTGCAGGTATGGGTCATACCGCCACCGCTGCCCAATGACCCACCGGTTGCGCACGTGACCGTCGATGTTCTTGGCGAGTGCCGCGACAATTTCGACCACCGAAGCGACGGGACTGCCACAAAGTCGACCGATGTCAAGGGAGAGCTCACGTCCGGATAGCCTGCGCTCGGCTGTCGGGTAGTGCTGGCGCAACCCTCACTTTGGATTTCGCCGCACAGGGTATCGGCAACGACAGCCAGGTCACCGCCAAGCGCTCGAATAACGGTGGAGCCGCCACGCCTTGTGAGACGCGCGAGCCGGAAGACTCGGTTCTGTCACCGGCGTCTGATGCAGGCGCCAGTGACAGAACCGCCGCCGTCACCGAGTGGCAGTCCGGAATGCGTCGACGAGTTCGGTGAGCAGATCGTCCGATATCGGTCCCGAAAGTCATCATGGAAAGGGCGGCGGTGTTTTGCTGATTGCGATAGGCGATGCGACTGTCGGTCAACGGTGTGCCCGGTATCGGCGCGTTAGCCCGATGGGCGCGCCCACTGGGGTTTGGTCGGCGGTTCGCTAACCCGACACGCCTGGTAGGGATTGACATGTCGGTCAGCTATGTCCAGGATGAGCGCCTGGCCGTGCATGGGGGTGCGCAAGGGCCCAATCTCGGGGGATGAGACAACGTGATGAGACGTGCGCGGTTGCCGCGACGGTTGCGGCGGCCTATGACCGTGGTTGCCGTGATGTCGGTGCTGGTAGCCGGCGTTGTGGTGATCAACCGCGACAACACCGCGGGCACAGGTTTTTCGGCGCTGCCCGGGGCCACGGGGCAGCCGGCACCGACCGGCCCTACCGGTGGTGGCTCCGGTGGAGGTCTGGGCGGGCCACCGTTTCCGCTTCAGCCGCCGGACATGCCCAGCGGCCCACCGAACGGGTACAACGGCGGCGGATATCCGGCCCCTGACCAGGGCAATGGCATCTCCATCTATAATTCCGACGCCCCGCAAAGCCCGGGTGGTCGGGGCGGCTACCAGCAGGCCCCCAGCTACCCACAGCAGCAGTTGCAGCCCGCCAACGGGGTTCAGCCTCCGGACTACGACGCTCCGCTGCAAACCCCGCAGCCGCAAACTGTTCCGCAGCGTCCTGCGCAGAACCGGCCGAACGATCAACAGCCGCAGCAGGACTCGCAACAGCGGTCGGATGTTCACCACGAAGGCGACAACGACAACAGCGACAAGTGCCCCGGCAATGTTGCCCCGCTGTACGCAAACGACAACGTAAGCGAAACCGAGACTAAGCCGATGACGGTCAAAGACCCCAGCCCGTTCATCGTGGGCCCAGGACAGGTCAACAATCAGTTCGGCCAGAAGGAGCTCACGTTTCAGATCGCCCCCGGAACACCCGATACTTTCGCGAAGGCGTTCCGCGAAGCAGCCAAACGGTGGAATGGCGCGCAGCACAAGATCGACGTCCATGAGGTCGGCCCAACAGCGTGGTACGACTTCGTCGGGCCGAGTCTGACGTTCAACGTCCTTGATTCAGCCCCGCCGCAGCTGGGGAATGGAAGTACATCCCCCGCCCAACAAGCAGGAAACACGATTACCGCGTGGTCACACGGCTTCACGAACCTCGACACCGCTGGTGGTGTAGAGCAATTGATCGGCGTGATGGGCCATGAGATCGGACATGCGCTCGGCCTGGACCATTCCTGCAAAGGCGCGATCATGTACTACCAGATGGGCATATGGATGGCGACCTCACCAACCCCACTTGACATCGCAATCCTGAACTCGATCACCCGATAGAATTGACGTAACCATGCGGACACTAAAGCTGGCATCCTTTGCCGTTGCCGCGCTGCTGGCCGTGGCATCCTGCTCTCGTACCCCGCCGCCGGCACCCACGGCGACGTGCCCGGCGAGCAGCATGAAATTGCCGCTGCGAGCCGTCGTTGGCTCCGGAACCGACGTGTTTGTCGCCAAGATAACTGCCAACGGGCCGGTCGAGGAGGGCGTTACGGGTCCAATCCAGACCTATCAAGCGGACGCATCAGCGCCGCTGATGGGGTCGGCAAACGGACCCGTGCGGATCGGCGTTGGCAGTGTGCTCATCAACGGTAAGCCCTGCCGTGACGGAATTCCGCTGCCCGAAGTCGGCAAGTCTTACCTGATTGCGGCGAACTACAACAAGGCCAGCCAAATATTCGTTGCAGGCGTCTTCGAGGGATCCACGACCGAGCTCACCGACACCGACATCGCCAAGATCGGCACCCCCGACGAACCTATGTTGATCAAGGACATGCGCGAAGCGGTCAAAGCGCCGATCTATCCAACGATCTGACGGCGAGCAACAGACTCCGCCAGCTCCTTTGCTTGTCCGAGGATCAACGATCGATCACGGTGCTCAGTCGCCGAGGCCTTCAATCGATCGCGATGCGCGGTGATCGCCTCCCAAGCCTGCGCATCAATCCCGACGGGCTGCGTCAGTTCGAAATCATCAGCCATCGAAGGAGCATCGCACGAAAAACAGGAGTCCCGCTGTCACGCACACGGGAGTTAGCGACTGAAGTCCCGACACCGTCGAAACGGCAACGCAATATGAACAGTCCACCAAACACAAAGGTCACGAACCCTTTTGGGTTCGTGACCTTATGCGCATCAGTTCGTAGAACTGCTGTTGAGTGGGCGAAGGGGGACTTGAACCCCCACGTCCCGAAGGACACTGGCACCTGAAGCCAGCGCGTCTGCCATTCCGCCACTCGCCCCAAACAACTGGGAGAGAGTATCACCACCCCTACCCCCGCCTCCAAATCCGCTGCTGACCACCGGCTTCTGCACAATTCGCCTCGCGGAAACCGGAAAATCGCGCGAACGGCTGGTCCGCGTGCCGGCCCGCCACCTCCTGACCTGCACCTTTGGAATTCTCACGATTCTGTTGGTCACGTATTGCAAGGTCAGGCCGATACCATGCGTAACAGTGATGTCCGCATTTATTGCTCACATCACATCTGGACCACCGAGACGAAGCGAGGCAGGGGTACATGGGTCTGGTCGACCGGATCGAGCGCAAGCTCGAGACCACGGTCGGAGACGCTTTTGCCCGCGTCTTCGGGGGGTCGATCGCGCCCCCGGAAGTCGAGGCCGCATTACAGCGGGAAGCAGAATCCGGTGCCCACGATGTCGGTGGCGGCCGTATTTTGGCACCGAACCAATACGTCATTACGCTCAGTAACACCGATTTCGAGAAGGTGAACGCCGATCCTGACCTCACACCCAGTGCTTTTGCCAAACACCTCGAGGGATTCGTCCATGAGCGGGGATGGCAAACGTATGGTGAGGTGGTCGTCAGGTTTGAGCCGTCACCTGGCCTTCATACCGGCCAATTCCGCGCCCACGGCGTGGTCAACCCCGACTCAACCGCCGGGCCACCGCGGCCGGCACCCAGCGACCGCGTGCACACCGCAGAACCAGGAGTACCAACGATGACTGACAACCCGACCCACCGCCCCGGCCAGGGACAGGGCCAGCCAGGCGACGAGTACGACTACGGACGGCAGCCCGACGAGCAGCGCGGTCAGCAGTACCCGCAGGACCCGAACCAGGGCTACGGCCAGCCCCCGCAGGGTTACGGACAGCAGGGCGGCTACGGACAGGGTGGCCCCGGCTACGGCGGACAGCCGGGCGGATACGGGCAGCAGGGTGACCAGGCCGGTTACGGCGCGGGACCCTCCGGCTACGGCCAGGGCGGCTTCGGCGGCCCCCAAGGTGGTCCTCCCGGACCGCCGCCCGTCGGCCCGCAGGGTGGCTACGGCCAGCCCGAGCAGGGTTACGGCCAGCCCAACTACGGCCAGCAGCCCGACCAGGGTTACGGCGGCCAGCACGGCGGCTACGGACAGCCCCCGCAGGGTGGCTACGGCCAGCCCGAGCAGGGTTATGGCCAGCAGGGCGGTTACGGACAGCCCCCGCAGGGTGGCTATGGACAGCCCGACCAGGGCTACGGTCAACCGACTGGCCAGCCCCAGCAGAATTACGGTCAGCCGAGCTACGGCCAGCCTTCGGGCCAGGGCGGCTACGGCGAGCAGAACTACGGACAGCCGCAGCAGGGCTACGGCCAACCCCCGGTGGATCAGGGCTACGGCCAGGCCCCTGCGGACCAGGGTTATGCCCCGGCCCCGGCCGGCTACGGCGACCAGGGCTACGGCGCCGGCGCCGGCTATGCCGAGCCCGACTACGGACAGCCGGGCGGCTACGGCGGTGGCTACGGTGCCGCCGGCGCGAACATCACCCTGCAGCTGGATGACGGCAGTGGCCGCACCTACCAGCTGCGCGAAGGCGCGAACGTCATCGGCCGCGGCCAGGATGCCCAGTTCCGTCTGCCCGACACCGGCGTCTCGCGTCGTCACCTCGAGATCCGCTGGGACGGGCACACCGCACTGCTGTCGGATCTGAACTCGACCAACGGCACCACCGTCAACAACGCCCCGGTTCAGGAGTGGCAGCTGGCCGACGGCGACGTCATCCGGGTGGGTCACTCCGAGATCGTGGTCCGCGTTCACTGAGCCCGGTTTCCCTCACCGGCCGGATGATGTGCACACCGGCCGGTGATCGCCAAAGTATCGTGACGATGCCGACGGCTACCGGGCACCGGGCCCAGCCTCGACGCGGCAACGGAGAGGACGTCGGATGCAGGGGTTAGTTCTGCAGCTGACGCGTGTCGGTTTCCTGCTGTTGCTCTGGCTTTTCATCTGGTCGGTCCTGCGCGTGCTGCGCACCGACATCTACGCACCCACCGGAGCCGTCATGGTGCGACGCGGCCTGGCGATCCGGGGCACTTTGCTGCCCAATCGGGACCGCCGCCGGTACGCACGCCAGTTGGTGGTGACCGAAGGCGCCCTCGCCGGTACCCGGATCACCCTGACCAGCCAGCCCGTCCTGATCGGCCGGGCCGACGACTCCACCCTGGTGCTCACCGACGACTACGCCTCGACACGGCACGCCCGGCTGTCGCCCAGAGGCTCCGAGTGGTACGTCGAAGACCTAGGATCGACCAACGGTACATACCTGGACAGGGCGAAAGTGACGACGGCGGTAAGGGTTCCAATGGGAACGCCGGTTCGAATCGGCAAGACGGTAATTGAGCTGCGCCCGTGACACTCGTACTCCGATATGCCGCGCGCAGTGACCGCGGCCTGGTCCGCGCCAACAACGAGGACTCCGTCTACGCCGGGGCCCGCCTGCTGGCCTTGGCCGACGGCATGGGTGGCCACGCCGCGGGCGAGGTCGCCTCGCAGCTGGTCATCGCGGCATTGGCGCACCTGGACGACGACGAACCCGGCGGCGACCTGCTGGCCAAGCTCAATGACGCGGTCCACGACGGCAACACCGCCATCGCCGCGCACGTCGAGGCCGATCCCGAACTCGAGGGCATGGGCACGACCCTGAGTGCCATCCTGTTCGCGGGTACACGGCTGGGCATGGTGCACATCGGCGACTCCCGCGGCTACCTCATGCGCGACGGCGAGCTGACACAGATCACCAAGGACGACACCTTCGTCCAGACCCTGGTCGACGACGGCCGCATCACTGCCGAAGAGGCCCACAGCCACCCGCAGCGCTCACTGATCATGAAGGCGCTGACCGGCCACGAGGTCGAGCCGACGCTGACCATGCGCGAAGTCCGCGCCGGCGACCGCTACCTGCTGTGCTCGGACGGGTTGTCCGACCCGGTCAGCCACGAAACCATCCAGGCCGCCATGCAGATCCCGGATGTCGTCGACTGTGCCGACCGGCTCATCGAGCTGGCACTGCGCGGCGGCGGCCCGGACAACGTCACCGTTGTCGTGGCCGACGTCGTCGACTACGAATACGGCCAGACCGCACCTATCCTGGCGGGCGCGGTGTCCGGTCAGGACGACGACACCCTGCCGCCCAACACCGCGGCCGGACGCGCCTCCGCCTTCAACCCGAAGCGCGCGGCAGCGGCGGCGAAAAAGCCGGTGGCACAACCTGATCCACCGCAGCGCAAGCGCCACACCCGACGTAACCTGATCATCGGCGCCATCCTGCTGATCCTGCTGCTCGTCAGCGGACTGGCCATCGGGCGCTACCTGATCCGCAGCAACTATTACGTGTCCGGCTACAACGGCTCGGTCTACATCATGCGCGGGATACCGGGCTCCCTGCTCGGCCTCCCGCTGCAAGAGCCGTACTTGCTGGCCTGCCTGGACACCCACTCCGAGATGACGATCATCGGCGTCGACGACACCCATCCCGGCTGCCAGCCCATGAAGGTCGCCGACCTGCGCGAGTCGGGCCGGGCCCAGGTCACCGCCGGCCTGCCCACCGGCACGGTCGACGACGCGATCCGTCAGCTCAAGGAACTCAGTCGCAGCTCGCTGCTGCCGCTGTGTGCGCCGCCCGTCGTCGCCCCGCCCGCCCCGGCGCCCGCTCCCGGCGCACCCGCGCCGTCGCTGTCTGTGGTGCCCCAGCCGCCGCGCGGTCCGGCCCCCGGACCTGAGGCCCCGGCCTCCACGACGCCGGCCCCCACCACTGCGCCGACCGCGGCTCCCAGCCCGGCACCGGTCCCCAACCCGTCCAGCCCAGCGCCTGTCCCGGCCACCCCCTCCGTGCCCGCGGCTCCGTCCCCGACGGCCACGGCACTCCCTCCGCCACCTCAGGAGCCGGGCACAAACTGCCGGAACGCGTCATGACCGGAGGACGACCGGAGCGAGCGGGAGTCGACGCATGACCACGCCGGGGGGAGCGCAGCGACAGGAGGACACTCCGGGGGGAGCGAAGCGACGGGAAGACACCCCGGGGCGAGCGAAGCGACGGGAAGACACCCAGCCGCAGTCCCCGGTCGCGGTCGCTCCTCCACTGCCAAACCGGCGGAATTCCGAGTTGGTCCTGTTGGGATTCGCCGCCGTGATCACGACGGTGGCGCTGCTGATCGTCGAGGCCAATCAGGAGAGCGGCCTGCGGATGGACCTCATCCAGTTCATGGTCGGCTTCATCGTGCTGTTCGGCGGCGCTCACCTGGCCGTGCGCCGCTACGCGCCCTACGCCGACCCGCTGCTGTTGCCCGTGGTCGCGCTCCTGAACGGCCTGGGCCTGGTGATGATCTACCGGCTGGACCTGTCGGCGCACGCCCGGCCGGCGGGCATCGTGCCGGGCGGCAACGCCAACCAGCAGCTGCTGTGGACGCTGCTGAGCATCCTGGTGTTCACAGCGATGCTGATGGTCGTGCATGACCACCGGATGCTGGCCCGCTACGGCTACATCTGCGGCCTGGCCGGCCTGGTACTCCTCGCCATCCCCGCGGTGCTCCCCGATTCGGTGGCCGAGCAGTACGGCGCCAAAATCTGGATCCGGTTGCCGGGCTTCTCGATTCAGCCCGCGGAGTTCTCCAAGATCCTGCTGCTGATCTTCTTCGCCAGCGTGCTGGTCACCAAGCGCAGCCTGTTCACCAGCGCCGGCAAGCACATGTTCGGCATGGACCTGCCCCGGCCGCGCGACCTGGCGCCGCTCATGGTGGCCTGGGTCGGCTCCATCGGCGTCATGGTCTTCGAGAAGGACCTCGGGGCGTCCCTGCTGCTGTACGCGACGTTCCTGGTGCTGCTGTACGTGGCGACCGAGAAGCTCAGCTGGGTGGTCATCGGGCTGAGCTTGTTCTGCTTGGGAAGCTTTGTGGCATACCAACTTTTCGACCACGTGCGGGTGCGCGTGCAGAACTGGCTGGACCCGTTTGCCGATCCCGACGGCGCCGGTTATCAGATGGTGCAGTCCCTCTTCAGCTTCGCCACCGGCGGCATCTTCGGCACCGGCCTGGGGAACGGGCAGCCCGGCACCGTGCCCGACGCCTCCACCGACTTCATCATCTCCGCGGTGGGCGAGGAGCTCGGGCTCGTCGGGCTGGCCGCGGTGCTGATGCTCTACACCATCGTCATCATCCGGGGCCTGCGCACCGCCATCGCGGTGCGCGACAGCTTCGGCAAGCTGCTGGCCGCCGGCCTCGCCGCCGCGCTGGCACTGCAGCTGTTCATCGTCGTCGGCGGTGTCACGAAACTGATCCCGCAGACCGGCCTCACCACGCCATGGATGTCCTACGGCGGCTCGTCACTGTTGTCCAACTACGTGCTGCTGGCCCTGCTGCTGCGGGTCTCACACGTGGCCCGCCGGCCGCTGTCGACCCCGAGCCCCAACACCTCGTCGATCGCGTCGGCCAACACCGAGGTGATCGAGAAGCAATGAACACCTCGCTCCGTCGCGTCTCCGGACTGGTCATGGCACTGGTCGTGCTGCTGCTACTCAACGCCACCACCACCCAGGTGTTCGCGGCCGACAGCCTGCGCGCTGATCCGCGGAACCAGCGGGTGCTGCTCGACGAATACTCGCGCCAGCGCGGTCAGATCACGGCCAACGGCCAGCTGCTGGCGTACTCGATGCCGACCAACGGCCGGTTCCGGTACCTGCGCATCTACCCGAACCCGCTGGTCTACGCGCCCGTCACCGGCTTCTACTCCTTGCAGTACTCGAGCACCGGCCTCGAACGCGCCGAGGACAGCATCCTCAACGGCTCGGACGAGCGGCTGTTCGGCAACCGCATCGCGGACTTCTTCACGGGCCGTGACCCGCGCGGCGGCAACGTCGACACCACGATCGTGCCGCGAGTGCAGCAGGCCGCGTGGGACGCGATGCAGCAGGGCTGCGGCGGCAATCCGTGCAAGGGCTCGGTGGTCGCGCTGGATCCGTCCACCGGCAAGATTCTGGCCATGGTGTCGTCTCCGTCGTACGACCCCAACCTGCTCGCTTCGCACGAGGGCGACAAGCAGTCCGCCGCCTGGCAGGAGCTGCGCGACAACCCCGACTCACCACTGCAGAACCGGGCGATCTCCGAGACCTACCCACCCGGGTCGACGTTCAAGGTGCTGACCACCGCCGCAGCGCTGCAGGCCGGCGCCACCCCGGACACCCAGCTGACCTCGGCGGCACGAATCACGTTGCCGGACAGCACCGCAACGCTGGAGAACTACGGTGGCGCGACGTGCGGCGGCAGCCCGACGGTGTCGCTGCGCGAGGCATTCGCCAAGTCCTGCAACACCGCCTTCGTCGAACTGGGACTGCACAACGGCGCCGACGCGATGCGGACCATGGCCAAGCAGTTCGGCCTGGACACCCCCCCGCCGTCGATCCCGCTGCAGGTCGCGGAGTCGACCGTCGGCCCGATCTCCGACGCCCCGGCCCTGGGGATCTCCAGCATCGGCCAGAAGGATGTCGCCCTGACCCCGCTGCAGAACGCGATGATCGCCGCGACGGTCGCCAACGGCGGCGTCAGCATGGCCCCTTACCTGGTCGACGACCTGAAGGGACCCGACCTTTCCAACATCGCGGCCACCTCGCCCCATCAGCAGCGGCGGGCCATCTCATCCCAGGTCGCGGCTACACTTACGGATCTGATGGTCGGCGCCGAGCAGGTGACGCAGCAGAAGGGAGCCATAGCCGGCGTGCAGATCGCATCCAAGACGGGCACGGCCGAACACGGCACCGATCCACGTAACACCCCACCACATGCGTGGTACATCGCTTTTGCCCCGGCGAAATCCCCGAAGGTCGCAGTCGCCGTCCTCGTGGAGAATGGTGGAGACCGTTTGTCCGCAACCGGCGGTGCGCTGGCCGCACCCATCGGGCGGGCCACCATCGCCGCGGCGCTACGGGAGGGATCATGAGCGCGCGGGTCGGAGTCACACTTTCCGGCCGCTATCGACTTCAGCGACTCATCGCCACAGGTGGCATGGGTCAGGTCTGGGAAGGCGTCGACAGCAGGCTCGGCCGACAGGTCGCCATCAAGGTGTTGAAGGCCGAGTACTCCACCGACCCCGAGTTCGTCGAGCGGTTCCGCGCCGAAGCGCGCACGGTCGCCATGCTGAACCACCCCGGCATCGCCAGCGTCTACGACTACGGTGAGACCGAGCTCGACGATTCCGGCCGCACCGCCTACCTCGTCATGGAACTCGTCAACGGCGAGCCGTTGAACTCGGTGATCAAGCGCACCGGCCGGCTGTCACTGCGGCACTCGCTGGACATGCTGGAGCAGACGGGCCGGGCCCTGCAGGTCGCGCACAGCGCCGGCCTAGTGCACCGCGACGTCAAGCCCGGCAACATCATGATCACCCCGACCGGCCAGGTGAAGCTGACCGACTTCGGTATCGCCAAGGCCGTCGACGCGGCCCCCGTCACGCAGACCGGCATGGTGATGGGCACCGCCCAGTACATCGCTCCCGAGCAGGCCCTGGGCCACGACGCCACCGCCGCCAGCGACGTCTACTCGCTCGGTGTCGTCGGCTACGAGTCCGTGTCCGGCCGCCGGCCATTCACCGGCGACGGCGCCCTGACCGTCGCGATGAAGCACATCAAGGAAGCGCCGCCGCCATTGCCGGCCGACCTGCCCCCGAACGTCCGCGAGCTGATCGAGATCTCGCTCGCGAAGGACCCCGTCCACCGGTACCGCAGCGGTGGCCCGTTCGCCGACGCCGTCGCGGCGGTCCGCGCCGGACGCCGTCCCCCGCGGCCAAACCAGGCACCGACCATCGGACGGGCCGCCCCCGCGGCGATCCCGTCGAGCACCCAGGCCCGGGCAGCCGTAGAGCCCGCCCGTCCGGCTCCCGCGACGCCGCGGCCGCGGCCCGCAACCGGGAACCACCGCACGTCCCCGCCTGCTCGGCGGACGTTCTCGCCCGGTCAGCGCGCGCTGCTGTGGGCCGCGGGTGTGCTGGGTGCGCTGGCCATCGTCATCGCGATCCTGATCGTGCTGAACGCCCAGGACCGGCAGGACCACAAGAACCAGCAGCAGCCCACCGTCACCAACACCATCACCGAGACCACGAAGACGCCCGGCGCACCGGCGGGTCAGTCGGCTTCGCTCCCTGAGCTGTCAGGACCGGCCATCACATGACCACGCCCCAGCACCTCTCCGACCGCTACGAACTGGGGGACATCCTCGGTTTCGGTGGCATGTCAGAGGTCCATATCGCCCGCGACCTGCGGTTGCACCGCGACGTGGCGGTCAAGGTGCTGCGCGCCGACCTGGCTCGGGACCCCAGCTTCTACCTGCGGTTCCGCCGCGAAGCCCAGAACGCCGCGGCACTGAACCACCCGGCCATCGTCGCGGTCTACGACACCGGTGAGGCCGAGACGCCGAACGGACCGCTGCCGTACATCGTCATGGAATACGTCGACGGCGTGACGCTGCGCGACATCGTGCACACCGAGGGTCCGCTGCCGCAGCAGCGGGCCATCGAGATCATCGCCGACGCCTGTCAGGCCCTGAACTTCAGCCACCAGCACGGCATCGTGCACCGGGACATCAAACCGGCGAACATCATGATCAGCAAGTCCAACTCGGTCAAGGTCATGGACTTCGGCATCGCCCGTGCCATCGCCGACAGCAGCAACCGGATGACGCAGACCGCGGCGGTCATCGGCACCGCCCAGTACCTGTCGCCCGAGCAGGCCAGTGGGCAGAACGTCGACGCCCGCTCGGACGTCTACTCGCTGGGTTGCGTGCTCTACGAACTGATCACCGGTGAGCCACCCTTCGTCGGTGACTCCCCGGTCGCGGTGGCCTACCAGCACGTCCGTGAGGACCCGGTGCCGCCGTCGCAGCGGCACGCGGGCATCTCGCCGGAGTTGGACGCCGTCGTGCTCAAGGCCCTCGCGAAGAACCCGGACAACCGCTACCAGAGCGCCGCGGACATGCGGAACGACCTCATCCGCGTGCACGCCGGCGAGGCTCCCGATGCGCCCAAGGTGCTCACCGACGCCGAGCGCACCGCGATGATGGGCACCGGCGGGTTCGGTGGACCGCGGAGCATGATGCCGCAGCAGATCAGCGTCGATCCGCAGCCGTACCGGTCGACGGACCGGACCGCAACGCCCATCGGCCGCTGGCTCATCGCCGTGGCCATCCTGGCCGTGCTGACGGTCGTCGTGACCGTCGCGATCAACCTGATCAACGGCAGGCCGCACGACCAGCAGATTCCGGATGTCCGCGGGCTGGCTCAGGCCGACGCCGTCGCCAACCTGCAGAACCGCGGCTTCAAGACCCGCACGCAGCAGCGGCCCGACTCCACGGTGGCGCCCGACCACGTGATCGGCACCGAGCCGTCGGCCAACACGTCGGTCGCCGCCGGTGACGAGATCACCATCAACATCTCGACCGGTCCGGAACAACGCGAGGTGCCGGACGTCTCGAAGCTCTCGCCCGCGGACGCGATGGCCAAGCTGCAGTCCGCTGGTTTCCGGAACATCCAGCAGACGGTCTCGCAGTCGCTGCCGGAACAGAAGGACCGGGTCATCGCGACCAACCCGCCGGCGCATCAGACGTCGGCGATCACCAACGTGATCACCATCATCGTCGGCTCCGGGCCGGGCCTGGTGCCGATTCCGGATGTCAACGGGCAGACCGTGGACGTCGCGACGAAGAACCTCAACACCGTCGGCTTCCTGACCATCCTGACGGCCCCGACCGACAGCCCGAAGCCGGCCGGCGAGATCATCGGCACCGACCCGCCCGCGGGCGCCCCGACCGCCAAGGACGCGCCGATCACCCTGAAGGTGTCTCAGGGCAACCAGTTCGTCATGCCGAACCTGTCGGGCCAGTTCTGGACCGACGCCGAGCCGAACCTGCGGGCCCTGGGCTGGACCGGCGTGCTGATCAAGGGTGCCGACGTGCAGAACAGTGGCCAGCGCAGCAATTCGGTGGTGAGCCAGATGCCGGCGGCCGGCAGCGGCGTCAACTTCAACGCCTCGATCACGCTGAGCTTCGCCTCGTAAGCGAGGCTCAGCGAGTTCGATCAGGCGGTGCGGGTTGCGGCCGAGACCGCGTCGGCGACTTCCTGCTCGAGGCGACTGACCAGCCCCTCGTCGAGAGCCTGACCGCAGAACGCGAGCCAGTTGGCCAGCATCCGGTGGCCGCCCTGGGTGAGGATGCTCTCCGGGTGGAACTGCACGCCGTGGATCGGCAGCTCGCGGTGCCGGACCGCCATGATCACGCCGCTGTCGGTCTGCCCGATGGCCTCGAGCTCATCAGGCAGTGTCTCCGGCAGGATGGTCAGCGAGTGGTAGCGCGTCGCCGTGAACGGGTCCGGAAGTCCTTGCAGCACACCACTGTTCGCGTGGTGGACCAGACTGGTCTTGCCGTGCAGCAGTTCCGGCGCGCGATCCACCGTGCCACCGAAAGCCACCCCGATGGCCTGGTGTCCGAGACACACCCCGAGTAGGGGAGTGCGCGTCTCGGCGCAGGCGCGGACCAGGGGAATGGAGGCGCCCGCGCGTTCGGGAGTGCCGGGGCCGGGGCTCACCAAGATCCCGTCGAACTCCGCGGCCACGGCGGCGACGCCTTCCGGGGTGGAGACGCGCTCGTCGTCGCTACGCCAGACCTGCGCGTGCACCCCGAGCTGGCCCAGGTACTGGACCAGGTTGAACACGAAGCTGTCGTAGTTGTCGAGGACGAGAACCTGCATGTCGTCAGGCTACTGGGTCACCCGCCGACCCGATCAATACGTAACCGGTCCGGCCGGTTGGGCGTACTTGAGTTTCACCGGCATCCGGTGGCCGACGACGTCCACCGACGCCCGCGGCTCCTCGGTGTAGCCGAGCCCGAACCGCACCACGTACTGCTTGTACAGCGTCACCAGCGGCGCGGCGGCGAGCGCGGCGCGCATGCCGTCGACGTTGCCGATGACGGTGATGACGTACGGCGGGCTGTACGTACGGCCGTTGAGCAGCAGGGTGTTGCCGACGCAGCGCGGGGCAGAAGTGGCCAGGATCCGCTGGTCCTGCATCTGAACGGCCTCGGCACCACCCAGCCACAGCGCGTTGAGCACCGCCTGGACGTCCTGCTGGTGCACCACCAGATCGTCGGGCGTGGCGTCGCGGGGGTATTGACCCTGCGCGTTGCGCTGCGCGTCGTTGAGGGTGATCACCAGGCCCGGGCCACGCATGGGATCGAGACCCAGTTCGAGCCCGAGTTCGTTGGCCCGGCTGGTGATGGCACCGAGCGCGGCATCGGCGCCGGGCGTACCGCCGTGATGGTTGTCGAGCTGATGCTGCAGGCTGTCGCGTTCGGCGGTCCGGGCAGCTACCGTGCGCTGGGCTTCCTTGACCATGTCGACGAGGCGGGGCGCATCGCTGCGCCGGATCTCGCTGCCCCCGGACACGCTGTGGGTGGTCGCGAGCAGAAGGCCCGCGAGCACACAGACCACCGGCACGCCGAAACGCCAGGCGGAGTGCCGCGACGGCTGGGCAGGTTCCGTGGTCCCAGCTGTCCGCCAGGGGCTGCGAGGCGACACGTCTTCTGCGTTAGGCTCTGAGTGCATACCGCTCCATCGTCGCACCGAATTGCCGGTTTTGCTCTACCGGCGCGGGAGTGCGGCACCGACTGTCCGCGAAGGTACCAATGCCCAAGTCCAAGGTTCGCAAGAAGAACGACTTCACCATCAACCCGGTGAGTCGGACGCCGGTGAAGGTCAAGGCCGGACCGTCGAGCGTGTGGTTCGTGGTGTTCTTCTGCTCGCTCATGCTGATCGGGCTGATCTGGCTGGCGGTGTTTCAGCTCGCCGCGCTCAACCCGGCCGGTACTCCCCACCTGCTGAAGTGGATGGCCGACCTCGCCCAGTGGAACTACGCGATTGCCTTCGCGTTCATGATCACCGGCCTGCTGCTGACCATGCGGTGGCGCTGACCTGGGTTTTCAGCCCCGGATCGTGACAACCGGGTCTCGCTGCGTAACCCAATCGGCAACCTCAAGGCCACACAATCACATCGATGTGATTCATCCCCATTGGGGATAGTGCCTGTGGATAACTTGCCCCCGAGGGTGTGGATATCTCATGGAACAAACTCAATGGAGCCCGCCGACGGCCGGCATCGCGGCCTGCGGAGCGGGCGGTCTCGTCCTCGCCGCGGTCGCCCTGACGTCGGTCACTGACCTGCCGGGACGCTTTCTCGGCGGCATCGCCGCCATCGGTCTGCTGGTCTTCGCGATCATGTCCTGGCGCGCCCGCCCGAAGCTGGCGATCACGCCGGCGGGGTTGGTGGTGCGCGGGTGGTTCAGCACGCAGACTTATACACAGGCCGACCTCAAGAGTGTGCGCATCACCGAGTTCCGGCGGCTCACCCGCAAGGTCCGGCTGCTCGAGCTCGACACCGTCGACGACCGACTGCTGGTCTTCACCCGCTGGGACGTCGGCACCGACCCCATCAACGTCCTGGACGCTCTCACCGAGGCCGGTCTCATTCCGTAATTTCGTTGATCCTGTACCGGTGGCGCAGAAGTACGAGTAGCCCAGACCCCCACTACAGGCTCAACGCAAACGGCGCGACAGCCCCGGTGGGGGACTGCCGCGCCGCGCGTCAGGCTGAGAACTAGGAAACGGTGACCGAGTCGACGACGACCGGCTCCGTCGGGCGGTCGCCGCGGTCGACGGCGGTGGAGGCGATGGCGTCCACAACCTTCTGCGACTCCGGGTCGACGACCTCACCGAAGATGGTGTGGCGACGGTTCAGGTGCGGGGTCGGGCCGACGGTGATGAAGAACTGCGAACCGTTGGTGCCCGGGCCGGCGTTGGCCATGGCAAGCAGGTACGGCTTGTCGAACTGCAGCTCCGGGTGGAACTCGTCGGCGAACTGGTAGCCCGGGCCGCCGCGACCGGTACCGGTCGGGTCGCCGCCCTGGATCATGAAACCGTCGATGACACGGTGGAAGATGACGCCGTCGTAGAACGGGCCGGAGGTGCCGCCAGAGGCGTTCTCGGTGGAGTAATCCTTGGTGCCCTGAGCCAGTCCAACAAAGTTGGCGACGGTCTTGGGCGCGTGGTTACCGAACAAAGCAATCTTGATGTCGCCGCGGTTGGTGTGCAGCGTCGCGGTCGCAGTCTGAATGGGGCTCGTCACGGAAAGTCAGTCTGCCACTCACATTTAAGACCCCGAAGTCGCCCCCCACCGAATAACGTGGAGGGCCGAGCGAAGAACCGAGCCCCTGCTTCGGTCGCTCCATATAAATCGTGTCCGCCAGAGAGGTTGGTTGATGAGCACTGTCACCGAGAATGTCCCCGAGGTCAGCCGCCCCAGCTCCGGTGCCCGCCTGGGTCGTGGGCTGAAGTACTCCATCGTCGGGCCGCTGCTGATCCTGCGCGGCGTGCTCGGGCTCGGCGTCGGATCCACCGTGGGTACCGCGCGTTGGGTAGGTCGGCGGTGCCACCGCAGCGAGGACGCCGCGGGTGATCTGGCCGTGGTGGTGCAGTCGGGCAGCAAGCGTCGGCGCCCGCTGTTGATCGCGGGCGCGACGGTCGCGGTCCTGGCCCTCGGCGGCATCACGTTCTCGATCGTCCGGCGCTCGATGCAGCCCGAGCCCTCGCCGCTGCCCCCGAGCGTGGATGTGACGCCGCAGCCCTAGCCTTTCGCATCGAGACTGAGCTTGTGTTGCCAGATCCAGGCCGGATTTGGCACACAAGCTCACGTTCGTCACCGTGCGCAGGCTGCGATGAGGGCATCCGGGTCGGTCACGCTGACCCCGAGTTCGCGCAGGGTTACCGGCACACCGCAGACGTTGGCCTTGACGGGCGGCTCGATGGTCAGCGCCACGACGCCGTCTGACGAGCCGTTAATCAGCCAGCGTCCGCGCCAGCCATGCACACCCCACGACGTAATACGGCCTTGCCAGCGGGAGGCGTCCTTGATGGAAGCCAACGGAATCTCGGCGGAGAAGCCCCAACCCATCGACACGTGCAGCGCGCCGTCGCGCACGTCGACCTCGCTGTGTTTCGGTCCGAGGCCGAACGGCACCGACAGCGGCAACATCCACTTTGCGTAGCTGATCTCTGTCGTCATGACGGCCAGGGTAGGACGGCGAGGTTGGAGCCGCTTTGGAATGCCGACCGACGCCGAACGAAAAAGCGGCCCCGACAACTGCTCTCGGAACCGCTTGGCGATCTGCTGTGGATTTTTGTGGAGCCTAGGAGATTCGAACTCCTGACATCTGCCTTGCAAAGGCAGCGCTCTACCAACTGAGCTAAGGCCCCTCGATGGTGTCCGGTTGAACGGAGTGCCAGACCTCTGCGCCATGCCTGGTGCGCCACACGAAGCCGGCGGCGACTGCGACCATGGCACCGAGCACCAGCAGAACCAATCTCACGGTGCACCCTTCCGGTGGGGGAGTCGGTGATACCGACTTCCGTGGGCCTAGGAGGACTCGAACCTCCGACCTCTTCGTTATCAGCGAAGCGCTCTAACCGCCTGAGCTATAGGCCCGAAAGTGGCCTTGCGGCCGAGCGATGAGATTACCGTATGGGTACCTCTGCGCCCAAAACGCGACGTCAGTCGCGCCCGCAGGCCTTGCCGACTAGTCGCGATCGGCGAGCGTCACCTCAACGCCGCCGACCAGATCGGTCGTCAGGTTGTAGACGAACGCCGCCACGGTGGCCATCGCCGTCAAGAGCACGATGTTGACCAACCCGATGAGGGTCGCGCCGCCGAAAATCGTACTGGCAGAAACCAATTCACCGCCGCTGCCGCCACTGCTGGTGAGCAGATCACCGACGTTGCTGTTGAGCTTGCTCCACACACCCATGCCACCGAGGACGAGGTACAGGAACGCGACGGCGATCATCCAGACGAAGAACAGCGCCACCGACAGCACCAGCGAGACTTTCAACACGCTCCACGGATCGACGCGGCGCACCTGCATGCTGGCCCGCACCGGGCCCTCCTGCCGGGCACCCGCGCGGGACCGCGGCGCCGCCGAACGCGGCGAGGCCTGGGAGACGGTGGCGACGGTGCTGCGGGGCTCCCGCGGCTCGCCCGCCCGGCGCTGCGGCTGACGGGACAGGTCCGGGATCTCGCTCGCGTACGCGGCGTCGGGACGCGTTTCCGTCCGGACCGTTTCGGTCGTCCGCACGGGCTTCGGCGGCACGTTGCCCGTCGGGGTCACAGCCGGTACCGGGGGAACAGCCGGCGCCGGGGGCGGGGTGTCCGGAGTGATGGCCGGCGTGATGGTCGTCTCCGCCTCCGAAGCCGAACCGCCGGGCGCCCCACTACCGCTGACGAACCGGTTCAGCCTGTCGTCGAGGCTCTGGCCGCCAGCCGCGGGTCCGTCCGCCGGTGCCCCCGTGCGGGCTCGCTGCCAGGGCGGTGCCTCACCGCTCTGGTCGGCCGCATGGGCGCCGCCACCCGATCCGGTGGCCGGCCCGGCCGCAGACGAATTGCTGCTCGCGGGTCCGTCACCGGCGCGGGTGTATCCCGGCTCGTTCGGGGAACTCACCTGGCGGCTCCTTCAATCGGTGCGGCTGGGGCAGCCGCAGCACTACGTTTCGTCGGTCTCGGTTTCGGGCGCGGTTTCGATCTCGGTGTCAGCGTCGTCGCCCTCGGCCTCTTCGGCGTTGCGCGCGACGGCAATCAGTGTGTCGCCCTCACCCAGGTTCATCAACCGCACACCCTTGGTTTGCCGCCCGGCCTTGCGCACCTGACGTGCCGCGGTCCGGATGACACCACCGCCGGAGGTGATGGCGTACAACTCGGTGTCGTCATCGACGATCAACGCACCGACCAGACTGCCACGCTTCGGGTCGTACTGGATCGTGAGGATGCCCTTGCCGCCGCGGCCCTGCGCCGTGTACTCATCGATGGCCGTCCGCTTGGCGTAACCACCGGCCGTCGCGACCAACAGGTAGGTGTCCGGAATCACGACGTTGAGCGACAGCAACCGGTCGTCCTCGTTGAATCGCATGCCCTGCACACCGGAGGTGGCACGACCCATGGGCCGCAGTGCCTCGTCGGTCGCCGAGAACCGGATGGACTGGCCGTTGGCCGACACCAGCAGCAGGTCCTCTTCGGCCGAGCACAGCACCGCACCGACCAGTTCGTCACCGTCGCGCAGGTTGATCGCGACGATGCCGCCGGAGCGGTTCGAGTCGAAGTCGGCCAACTTCGACTTCTTCACCAGTCCGTTGCGGGTGGCGAGCACCAGGTAGGGCGCGTCCTCGTAGCTCTTGATCTGGATGACCTGAGCGATGCGCTCCTCCGGCTGGAAGGCCAGTAGGTTCGCCACGTGCTGACCGCGCGCGGTCCGCGAGGCCTCCGGCAGGTCGTACGCCTTCGCCCGGTACACCCGACCCTGCGTGGTGAAGAACAGGATCCAGTCGTGCGTGGAGCACACGAAGAAGTGGTTGACGATGTCGTCCTGCTTCAGCCCGGCACCCTGCACGCCCTTACCGCCGCGCTTCTGGCTGCGGTACAGGTCGGTCTTGGTGCGCTTGGCGTAGCCGGTCTCGGTGATGGTGACGACGACGTCCTCACGCTGGATGAGGTCCTCGTCGGTGACGTCGCCGTCGGCCGCGATGATCCGGGTGCGACGGTCGTCGCCGTACTTGTCGGCGAGCTCCTTGAGCTCGTCGTGGACGATCGCGCGCTGCCGCTCGGGCTTGGCCAGGATGTCCTCGAGGTCGGCGATCTCGGCTTCGATCTTGGCCAGATCGTCGACGATGCGCTGCCGTTCCAGGGCGGCCAGGCGACGCAGCTGCATGTCGAGGATGGCCTGGGCCTGGATCTCATCGACCTCGAGGAGCTCCATCAAGCCGGTCCGGGCGGCGTCGGCGTTGGCCGACGCGCGGATCAGGGCGATGACTTCATCAAGGGCGTCGAGGGCTTTCACCAAGCCGCGCAAGATGTGGGCGCGCTCGTTGGCCTTGCGCAACCGGTACCGGGTGCGCCGGTTGATCACGTCGAGCTGGTGGGCGACGTAGTACCGGATCATCTGGTCCAAGCGCAGGGTGCGCGGCACGCCGTCGACGATCGACAGCATGTTGGCGCCGAAGCTCGTCTGCAGCTGGGTGTGCTTGTAGAGGTTGTTCAGCACCACCTTGGCGACGGCGTCGCGCTTGAGGTCGATGACGATGCGTAGACCCACACGGTCACTGGACTGGTCCTCGATGTTCGAGATGCCGGCGATCCGGCCGTCGCGCACCTGCTCGGCGATCGAGGTGATGAAGTTGTCGTGGTTGACCTGGTAGGGCAGCTCGGTGATGACGAGCGAGGTGCGGCCCTTGGCGTCTTCCTCGATCTCGACGACGCCGCGCATCCGGACCGAGCCGCGGCCGGTGCGGTAGGTGTCGGAGATGCCCTGCGTCCCGACGATCAGGCCGTGCGTGGGGAAGTCCGGGCCCTTGACCCGCTCCATCACCGCTTCGAGGGTGGTCTCCTCGTCGGCTTCGTGGTTCTCCAGGCACCAGTACACGGCCTCGGCGAGTTCGCGGAGGTTGTGCGGCGGGATGTTGGTGGCCATACCGACGGCGATACCGCCGGAGCCGTTGGCCAGCAGGTTCGGGAACCGGCTGGGCAGGACGGTCGGCTCTTGCACGCGACCGTCGTAGTTGGGGATGAAATCGACTGTCTCCTCGTCGATTTCACGCAGCATCTCCATGGCCAGCGGGGTGAGTCGGGCCTCGGTGTAACGCATGGCGGCCGCGGGGTCGTTACCCGGCGAGCCGAAGTTCCCCTGACCGTCGACCAGCGGGTAGCGCAGCGACCACGGCTGGGCCATGCGGACCAAGGTGTCGTAGATCGACGAGTCACCGTGCGGGTGATAGTTACCCATGGTCTCGGCGACCGAGCGCGCAGACTTGGCGTGCGAACGATCCGGCCGGAAGCCCGAGTCGTACATGGCGTAGAGCACGCGGCGGTGCACCGGCTTGAGGCCGTCACGGACCTCGGGGAGGGCGCGGCCCACGATGACGCTCATGGCGTAATCGATGTAGCTGCGCTGCATCTCCTGCTGGATGTCGACCGGTTCGATCCGATCGCCTTCGGGAGGCAGGGTGTCGGTCATCGAATTCCTTCTGCGGATTGTTTCACGTTAAACATTGATTTTTCGTGGTCGCGTCGGCCCAGGCTCACCGTGTTCCGGTGCGGGGTGACCGCTAAACATCAAGGAAGCGGACGTCTTTCGCGTTGCGGGTGATGAAGCTGCGCCGGGCCTCGACGTCCTCGCCCATCAGGATCGAGAACAGTTCGTCGGCCGCCGCGGCATCATCGAGGGTGACCTGGCGCAGCACACGGACGGACGGATCCATGGTGGTCTCCCACAGCTCCTTGGCGTCCATCTCGCCCAGACCCTTGTACCGCTGGATGCCGTCGTCGGTGTTGATTCGCTTGCCCGCCGCCTTACCGGCTTCGAGCAGACCATCGCGCTCGCGGTCCGAGTAGGCGAATTCCGGCTCGCTGCGCTGCCATTTCAGTTTGTACAGCGGCGGCTGAGCCAGGAAGATGTGGCCGTTTTCCACCAGCGGCTTCATGAAGCGGAACAGCAGCGTCAGCAGCAGGGTCGAGATGTGCTGTCCGTCGACGTCGGCGTCGGCCATCAGCACGATCTTGTGATACCGCAGCTTCGACAGGTCGAACTCGTCGTGAATACCCGTGCCCAACGCGGTAATGATGGCCTGGACTTCGTTGTTCTTCAGCACGCGATCGATGCGGGCCTTCTCGACGTTGATGATCTTGCCGCGCAGCGGCAGGATCGCCTGGAACATCGAGTCGCGACCGCTCTTGGCCGAGCCACCGGCCGAGTCGCCCTCCACCACATACAGTTCGGACTTCGTCGGGTCGGTGGAGCGGCAGTCGGCCAGCTTGCCGGGCAGACCACCGATGTCGGTCGCGCTCTTACGGCGCACCAACTCACGTGCCTTGCGCGCGGCGAGGCGCGCCTGGGAGGACGAAACCGCTTTGTTGACAACAGTTTTGGCTTCGGCAGGGTTAGCCTCGAACCAGTGCGTCAGCTGCTCGTTGCAGATCTTCTGCACGAACGACTTGACCTCGGTGTTGCCCAGCTTGGTCTTGGTCTGGCCCTCGAACTGCGGCTGCCGGACCTTGACCGACACGACCGCCGCGAGACCCTCACGGATGTCGTCACCGGTGAGGTTGGCTTCCTTTTCCTTCAGCAGCTTCTTGTCGCGCGCGTACTTGTTGACCACCGTGGTCAGCGCCGCACGGAAGCCCTCTTCGTGCGTACCGCCCTCATGCGTGTTGATGGTGTTCGCGAAGGTGTGCACCGACTCCGAATACCCGGCGTTCCACTGCATGGCGATCTCGACCTCATGGCCGTCACCCTTGCCGGCGAAGTCGATGATGCTCTGCTGGATGGCGCTCTTGGTGCGGTTGATGTGCTTGACGAAGTCGACCAGACCGTCGGGGTAGTGGAAGGTCCGGTGCTTGACCTTCTGCGGACCCGCCGCCTCGGCGGCCTTTTCCTCAGCGGTCTTGGGCGCTTCGGCGTGATCGCTGACGACCTCGTCGACCACCGCGGCAGGGGTCACACGCTCGTCGGTCAGCTCGATGGTGAGGCCCTTGTTCAGGAAGGCCATTTCCTGCAGACGCCGGGCGATGGTCTCGAAGTCGTAGACCGTGGTCTCGAAGATGTTCGGATCGGCCCAGAACCGGATGGTCGAACCGGTCTTCTTGGACGGTTCGCCCTTACGCAGCGTGCCGGGGACCGATTTGTCATACGTCTGGTGCCATTCGAAGCCGTCTTTGTGGATGTCCGCCTCGAGCCGCGTCGACAGGGCGTTGACGACCGAGACGCCGACGCCGTGCAGACCACCGGACACCTGGTAGGCGCCTTCTTCGAACTTTCCACCGGCGTGCAGCACCGTCATGACCACATCGATGGTCGGGATACCGGTGGCATGCATGGCGACGGGAATACCGCGGCCGTCATCGGTGACCTGGACACCGCCGTCCTCCAGGATGCGGACGTCGACCTTGGTCGCGAAACCGGCCATCGCCTCGTCGACCGCGTTGTCCACAACTTCCCAGATCAGGTGGTGCAGACCGCGCTCGCCGGTCGACCCGATGTACATACCGGGACGCTTACGAACCGCTTCCAGACCTTCGAGGACCTTGATCGAATCGGCACCGTACTCAGCCGGCGCATCCTTCTTTTGGGCAGCCACGTCGGACGCGTCTCCTTGGGGTTCGCGGGGGCGGTGAGGACACCGCACTCAGATCTGTCGACAGTCTACCGGTAGCGACGGGCGGCACTGACTTTCTGACAGCGTTTTGACACGTCTGTTCGCGCCGTGCGGGGAATTTCTCGGGTCATGTCGCGTCCGGACGCTTCAGGGGCGTCATCTTCGACTCATCGGCGCGCTGAGCGACACCGCAAAACTGACTCAGCCGAAGGTGTCGCGCGGCCCGCGGGCGCCGTAGTTGCGCGGGCCCTTCTGCCACGTCGGGCCCGACGGACCCACGATCTTCAGCGACGTGACGACCCCGTCGCCGACGGAAGCCGCGATTTTGGCCAGAATCTGAGACTGCACCATCCGCAGCTGGGTCGCCCAAGCCGTGGATTCGGCCGTCACGGTCAGGATGCCCTCGCGCAGGGAGGTGGGGGAGGCGTGTTCCGCGATCTGGTCGCCGACCACCGTCGACCACTGGCCGAACACCGATCCTTCGGCCATCCGGCCGGACCAACCCCGGATGCGTGCCATGTCCATGGTCGCCGAGCCCAATAGCTGCGGGTCCCGGCGATCGGGCCCGGGTCCGGACCACGTGCGCCGACCGCCGCCACGACGGGCTTTCGAAACCGGCGCATTACGGCCCCGGCCGACATCTTTTCCTTGGCTGCGCGCCGCGCCGCGGGCTTCCTCCAGCGTACGGCGCACCAGGTCCATGCCCTTTAGATGCGCGAGATGCGCTGGCGGGAAAGCACTTTCGGGTACGTCGGGCTTCGCCGGATCAGCCGCGCGATCCGGTTCATTCGCTGGGCCAGCCTCGCTCACGCGTCCACCACCGAAATCCGCCCGCCGTCGTCGTCACGCATCACCACATTGACCCGGGTGCCGTCCCAGTCCTGAGGAATGTCGTCGGGCACCGCCGCGGTGACCAAAACCTGCTCCGCCGATTGTGCCACGTCGGCGAGCGCGCGGCGGCGTGCCGAATCGAGTTCGGCGAACACGTCATCGAGGAGAAGGACGGGATCGGTGCCGTCGGTCCGCAGCAGCTCGTATGCGCCGAGGCGCAGGGCCAGCGCCAACGACCACGATTCTCCGTGGCTGGCAAAACCTTTCGCGATCTGGTCACCGAGGCGTAGTTCAAGGTCGTCGCGGTGCGGCCCGACCAGGCAGACGCCGCGCTCGAGTTCCGCCGACCGACGACGGGTCAGTTCGTCGAGTAGTGCGGTCTGATATGCCGCGACGTCGACGGAGCCGGCGCCGGCCTGTTCTTCGACGGCCTCCACCGAACTGCGGTAGCGCACCGACGCCGGACGCGACGCGGGTGCCAGCAGGTGGTAGGCCTTGGTGATCTCCGGATGGAGCTCGTTGATCAGGCCGACGCGGGCGGCGATCAGCTCGGCGCCGTGGCTGGCCAGATGACCGTCCCAGACGTCGAGGGTTTCGAGCGCACCCGCGTCGCTCCCACGAAATCGGCTGGCGCCCGCAGATTTCAGCAGTGCGGTCCGCTGCCGGACCACTTTTTCGTAGTCCGCGCGGACCCCGCCCAACCGCGGCCGGCGGGTGCTGGCCAGTTCATCGAGGTAACGCCGGCGTTCGCCGGGATCCCCTCGCACCAACGACAAATCCTCGGGGGCGAACAACACCGCCCGAAGGGCGCCGAGAATTTCCCGGGCAGACCGGACGGGAGAGCGGTTCAGCCGAGCCTTGTTGGCGCGGCCGGCGGTGATGTCGAGATCCACCGCAAGTTCCCGGCCCTCGTTGACGACGATCGTGGAGACCACCGCACGGTCACACCCGGACCGGATCAGGGGTGCGTCCGAAGCGACCCTGTGGGAGCCGAGTGTCGCGGTGTACCACAGGGCCTCAACGATATTCGTCTTGCCGAATCCGTTCTGGCCGACGAACACGGTGCGGCCCGGCGCCAATTCCAGGTCGAGTCGCGGCCATGATCGAAAATCGGTCAGGGTGAGCTGTCGAACAAACACCTAGCCGGACTTACTGACCCTCTGTACCGCGTGGCCACCGAACTGGTTACGCAGTGCCGCAACGGCTTTCATGGTCGGCGAGTCATCCTGCCGGGACAGGAACCGCGCGAACAATGACGCCGCGATACCCGGCACCGGTACCCGCAACCGGATCGCTTCCTCGACGGTCCAGCGGCCCTCACCGGAATCCTCGGTGTAACCACTGATGTCTTCGAGCTTGGGATCTTCCTTGAGCGCCTTGGCCAGCAGCTGCTGCAGCCAGGACCGCACGACGGTGCCGTTGGTCCAGGCTTGATAGACCGCCTGCGGGTCTTTGATCAACGGTTCGGCGGCGAGCATTTCGTAACCCTCACCGTAGGCGGTCATCAACGCGTACTCGACTCCGTTGTGCACCATCTTGGCGAAGTGGCCGGCACCGACCGGGCCGGCGTGGACGAAGCCGTCGGCGAGATCTCCCTCGGGCCGCAGCGTGTCGAAGATCGGCATGGCGCGGGCGACGTCGTCGTCGCTGCCGCCGACCATCAGACCGTAGCCTTCGTGCAGACCCCAGACACCACCGGAAACACCGGCGTCGATGAAGCCGATTCCCTTGTCCGCCAAGAGCTTTGCATGGATACCGTCTTCGGTGTACCGCGAGTTGCCGCCGTCGATCACCAGGTCACCCGAGCTGAGCACCCCGGCGAGATCCTCGATGGTCTCGCGGGTGATCTCACCCGACGGCACCATGACCCACACCACGCGCGGCGCTTCCAGCTGCTCGGCGAGGGCGGCGAGCGACGGTACGTCGCTGACTTCTGGCCGCGGGTCGTACCCGATGACTTCGTGGCCGCCACCGCGCAGACGCTCGCGCATGTTGAAGCCCATTTTTCCGAGGCCGATCAACCCCAGCTGCATGTGTGCGTCCTCCGCTGTTCTGGTCCGGTCAGCCCGGTAGGCGCACCGGCATCAACAGGTACACGTAGTCGGTGTCCCCGGCGGGGAACGGTCCGGATCCCGAGTACTGATTCTCTCCGGCCGGACGCAATACCGCAGGCTTGCTGGGTGTCGTGAACCCGAACGTCACCCGATCGGCATGCAACGAACCCAGACCGTCGGTCAAATAGGTCGGGTTGAACGCGATGGTCAACGGTTCGCCGTAGAACTCCACGGGCAGGTCTTCCTCGGCACGACCGACGTCGTCCGCACCGGCCGACAGCCGCAGGATGTCGTCGGCGAACTCCATGCGGACCTGCGCGCCGCGATCGGCAACCAGCGCGACGCGCTTGATGGCTTCGGCCAGCTCGGCCACGCCGATGGTGGCAACCGCGGTGTGCTCGGCGGGCAGCAGCTGACGGAATTTCGGGAATTCCGCGTCGAGCAGGCGCGTGGTGGTGCGCTTGCCGTTGCTGCGGATACCCAGCATGCCGTCCTTGCCGACAGCCTGGCCGGCGCCCAGCGACAAGTGCACCTCGGTGCCGTCGGTGCCGGACTTGGCGGACTCGGCCAATGTCTTGGCCGGAACCAGCACGGCGGCTTCCAGATCCGGCACCGCCGAATTCCAGGTGAGTTCACGAACCGCGAGGCGGAATCGGTCGGTGGCGGCCAGCACGACCTTCTCGCCCGAGATCTCGACGCGGACACCCGTCAGCATGGGGAGGGTGTCGTCCCGACCGGCGGCGACGGCCACCTGACCGATGGCTTCGGCGAAGACGCTGGCGGGCACGATGCCGGTCTCGTCCGGCAGCGCCGGCAGCGCGGGGTAGTCCTCGACTGCCATGGTCGGCAGCGAGAAGCGGGCACTACCGCAGCTCAACGCCACGCGGGTGCCCTCCACGCTGAGCTCCACGGGCTTGGCCGGCAGCGCCCGGGTGATGTCCGAGAGCAGCTTGCCCGACACCAAAACGCTTCCGGGAGAGGAGATTTCAGCCGCGACACGCACCTCGGCGGATACCTCGTAGTCGTAGCCGGAGATGGTCAGACCGTCGTCGGAGCCGGTCAGCAGCACACCCGCAAGGACCGGGTTGAGGGGCCGGGACGGCAGGATCCGGGCCACCCAGGCCACGGCGTCGGCGAAGTCTTCCCGAACGAGACGGAACTTCAAATCGGTCAGACCCGCTGTCGTCGCCACGTCCATAGCGTCCCTTCGCTGTAACCCCACCACGCTTGTCTGCCGGATCCAGTCGACGCAGGTCGCATGGGCGCTGGGCGCGTGCGTTTGCATCGGCTTTGGTTCCGGCTATCGAAGAACACCGTAGAGCGTTCTGCGTGAAGTTGAAAGCTAAACGATCAGCCCGGACAGCCGGTGACGACCCCCGGAAACCCGTCGGGATCCGGCTGTCCACCGGGAGTTTCCCCAACGGACTGCTTTTAGAAGAAGATCTAGAGGGATCTAAAGGTATTAGTAATAGGGGCTGTGCACGCTGTGGATGGATCCACGGAGTTGCTGGTCGGGGGCTCACCGGCGGGATCTCGGGCTGTGAGCAGACTGTGCACGCGCCGTTAATCCAATCCGTGTATTTGTGGAGCGTTCCGGCCATGTGGATTGTTCTGAGCAAAATCCCACGGTTTATCCCATGTAGTCCACAGCGCTGTGCACACCCGAAACGTGTGACTAAAGGTGCTTGTGATGCCAAAGTTTTTTCTCACGATGCGGTCCGCCGAAGGGAAAATCGCCCTGGATCTCGTCGGATGCAGGTGAGATGAAGGGCACGCTTGTGCCGAAAAACAACACCGGCCCGCAGGCAGGATCGCCTGGGGCCGGTGTCGAAAAAGTCAGATTCAGTGCTTGGACCGTTGCCGGATCCGGGTGGTGAGTTCCTTGACGTGATCGAAAACCTCACGCCGCGAGGCCATTTCCTTCTTGATCTTGCGCTCGGCGTACATCACCGTGGTGTGGTCGCGCCCGAAGGCCTGGCCTATGCGCGGCAATGACAGGTCGGTGAGCTCCCGGCACAGATACATCGCGATCTGCCGGGAGAGGGCCACCGCGCGGGTCTTTCCGGGGCCGCGGAGTTCCTCCACGGTCGTCTCGAAGTACTCGGCGGTGGCGGCCATGATCGTCGCAATACTGATCTGGGTGGTGCCGGCGTCGGCGATGAGATCTCGCAGCACGATCTCGGCCAGAGACTTGTCGATCATCGTCTTGTTGAGCGACGCGAACGCCGTCACTCGGATCAACGCACCCTCGAGCTCTCGGATGTTGCGGTCGATGCGACTGGCGATGAGTTCCAGCACATCGTCCGGTACGTCCAGGCGATCCATCTGCGCCTTCTTGCGCAGGATCGCGATGCGCGTCTCCAGCTCGGGCGGTTGGACGTCGGTGATCAGACCCCATTCGAACCGGGTCCGCAACCGGTCTTCCAGCGTCGCAAGCTGTTTCGGCGGCCGGTCCGACGAGATGACGATCTGCTTGTTCGCGTTGTGCAGCGTGTTGAAGGTGTGGAAGAACTCTTCCTGAGTGCTTTCCTTGCCTTCGATGAACTGGATGTCGTCGACGAGCAGCACGTCGATGTCACGGAAGCTGCGTTTGAACGACGCGGTCCGGTCGTCACGCAACGAGTTGATGAAGTCGTTGGTGAACTGCTCGGTCGAGACGTACTTGACCCGCATGCCGGGGAAGAGCTTCTGCGCGTAATTACCGGCCGCGTGCAGCAGGTGCGTCTTGCCGAGACCGGATTCACCCCAGATGAACAGTGGGTTGTAAGCCCGGGCCGGTGCTTCGGCGATGGCCAATGTCGCGGCGTGCGCGAAGCGGTTGGATGCCCCGATGACAAAGGTGTCGAAGGTGTAGCGCCGGTTGAGGCTCAGATCGGCCGATTCGTCGGCGGGCGGCCGGTTGAAGTACCGGGGCCAGGTCTCTTCCGCGCTGGACAGCTCTTCGGCGTCGTCTTCCAGGTCATCGACGGCGGTGAGCGGTTCGGGCTCGGGTGCCTCCACGGATTCCGGTGGGGCCGGCCGGTCCTCGCTATCCGGGACTGCGATGCGAACGCCCAGGTCAACGCGCTGTCCGAGGTGTCGGCTCAACGAGGCGATGATCGGTTCGCGCAGGTGCCGTTCGATCTCGTTCTGGACGAACTGGGTCGGCACCGACAGCAACGCGAAACCTTCGGTGAGCACGAGCGGTTGCACCATGCGCAACCAGGCCCGTTGCTGGGCGGTCAGCGTGGTGGTGCCGCCGAGGTCGCCGTTGAGTTCGGCAACCACGCTCTTCCAGATGTCGGCGAACGATGCACTGGGGTTAGCGGTCAACGACTACTACCCCCTCGGAACCGCCTCTGACCGGCGGCTCAATAAAACGACGACAATCTGTCCACATAGTTATCCACAGACTGTGGACAAAGTAGGAGAATGCCGTCGTGCTCGTGTTTTGCATGCAGGAGACCCGCGCGCTGAGGCTCGTCACAGGAACGTCTGTGGGCTCGTAGCGTCGGGACCTCTCTGGCTTGTTGTCTTGCGCCGTCGTGCAACGGCATTGGCAGAAGCTAACAAGTTTTCCGTTCGTCCGCCAACCGTTCGGCAACATTGCTTCGAGGTTCTTGGGCGTGTCGGCTTGCCACGTGGCGAGTGGGACAACTGTGACGAGCGCAAGCTCGATCGGGCTTCGCTTCACGCTCGAACGGGTAACGGTTGCTGACGAGGAGGAGCGAGGTTTGACCGTGGGATTTCAGATCAGTACCCTCGAACAGTCGCCCCCACGTGGCGATACGGCTGCGACCGGTATCTGACCGGTACCGCGCCGGCTAGCAAGCAAGATGCGCGAGCTTACCAGCGACGACCGTGCCCACCGGCATGACTCGTTCATGTCGGTGGTGAGTACGGGCGTCACATAGTTGAGGAGATACAGCCGTGGCCAAGGGCAAGCGGACTTTCCAGCCGAACAACCGTCGTCGGGCCCGTGTGCACGGTTTCCGTCTGCGGATGCGGACCCGTGCCGGTCGCGCCATCGTTGCGGCTCGTCGCGGCAAGGGCCGTCGCTCTCTTACTGCGTGACCTGACGCAGGATCGAAGCACCGTGCTTCCGGCTCGTAACCGGATGACGCGCTCGATTGACTTTCGAGTCACCGTGAACCGCGGTGTCCGTTCGGCACAGCGGGATCTTGTGGTGCATTCATTGGCCCCGGGATCTGCCGCCGATGCCGGCTCACACGCCCACGATGCGCCGAAAGTCGGTCTCGTCGTTGGCAAATCCGTTGGTAATGCCGTGCAGCGACACCGCGTGTCCAGGCAGCTCCGTCACGCCAGCCGCGACTTGCTGTCCGAGTTACGGTCCGGCGAGCTACTGGTGATCAGGGCCTTGCCCGGTAGTCGCGGCACCGCCACCTCGAAGCTGCAGGACGAACTGCGGTTGGCCGTGCAGCGCGCCCACGCCAAATCCGGATCCCGGCCATGACCGCGCGGCTGGCCCGCGGGCTGATCTTTCTCATCGAGCTGTACCGCAACATGGTGTCTCCGATGCGTCTGCCCAGCTGCCGGTTCAGCCCCACCTGTAGTGAGTACGCCGTCGAGGCATTGACCGAGCATGGACTCTTCCGCGGTTGTTGGTTGACGACAGTCCGGCTGGTCAAGTGTGGTCCGTGGCATCACGGGGGATGGGACCCCATTCCCGAAAGACGGTCCGCGGCAACCGCCGCGCAGTCAAGGAGCGATTCGCTTGTCTTTTAACTGGTTCAGTCTGGACTACATCTATTACCCGGTGTCGGGCATCATGTGGCTCTGGTACAAGCTCTTCGGCGCCATCTTCGGTACGGAGAACTTCTTCGCGTGGGGCCTGTCGGTGATGTTCCTGGTGTTCAGCCTGCGCGCCCTCCTGTACAAGCCGTTCGTCCGTCAGATCGAGACCACCCGGCAGATGCAGGAACTGCAGCCCCAGATCAAGGAACTGCAGAAGAAGTACGGCAAGGACCGCCAGCGGCTGGCCCTCGAGATGCAGAAGCTGCAGAGCGAGCACGGTTTCAACCCTCTCCTGGGCTGTCTGCCGATGTTGGCCCAGATTCCGGTGTTCCTTGGCCTGTTCCACGTTCTGCGGTCGTTCAACCGCACTGACGGTGCCGGCATGGGCATCGGTGCCCAGGCGCTGTCCCTCGAACAGAACCGGACGACGGGCAACTATTTCTTCAGCGCCACTGACGTCAGCCACTTCCTGAACACAGACCTGTTCGGTGCTCCGTTGGGCGCCACCATGATTCAGCACGGTGAGAGCCTGAAAGCGTTCGCCCACTTCGACCGCATGTCGGTGATCCTGGTCGGCATTCCGCTGATGATCATCTCTGGCATCGCCACCCATATGAACAGCCGCGCCTCGGTGGCCCGGCAGAGCGTCGAAGCCCAGCAGAACCCGCAGACCCAGCTGATGAACAAGCTCGCGCTGTACGTGTTCCCGTTGGGCGTCGTGGTGTCCGGGCCGTTCCTGCCTATCGCCATTCTCATGTACTGGGTCGCCAACAACATCTGGACCTACGGTCAGCAGCATGTGGTGTTCAACCGGATTGAGAAGCGTGAGGCCGAGGAGAAAGAACAGGCGATCGCACGCCGTTCGGCCAATGCTCCTGCGCCCGGTGTGAAGCCGAACCGGTCCAAGAAGGGCAATCCGCCGGCCGCGGCGGTGACTACGGACACCGACGTCGAGGAGACCGGCACAGAGTCCGCGGGCACGACGGATTCCGGTTCTGCAGGGGCGAAGCCGGCCCCGGGCGCCAAGCCCAACAAGAAGAAGCGTTGACCGGCCAGAGGGTAAAGACCCTGAGCGAGGGCCGGTGCAAGAGGGAGAAGGCAGGGATATGACAGACACAGAAACGCAGGCGGAGGCGACGGAAACTCCAGAGGCCCCGACGACGGCTGCGGCCGCTCCGGCAAGCAAGGGCGAGGATCTGGAAGAGCGTCTGGTTGCCGAAGGCGAGATCGCCGGAGACTACCTCGAGGAGCTCCTCGATCTGCTGGACTTCGATGGTGACATCGATCTGGACGTCGAGGGCGACCGTGCGGTCGTCAGCATCGACGGCGGCGACGATCTGAGCAAGCTGGTGGGTCGCAAGGGTGAGGTGCTGGACGCGCTCCAGGAACTGACGCGGCTGGCCGTGCACCAGAAGACCGGCGAGCGTAGCCGGCTGATGCTGGACATCGCTCGGTGGCGCCGGCAGCGTCGTGACGAACTGGCCGCACTGGGCAAGAAGGTGGCTGAGCGGGTGCTGGCATCGGGCGAGCGCGAAGAGCTGTCGCCGATGACGCCCTTCGAGCGCAAGATCGTGCACGACGCCGTGGCGGTCGTGGACGGCGTCCATAGCGAGAGTGAGGGCGTTGAGCCGTCTCGCCGGGTGGTTGTTCTGCTCGATTGAGCATCTTAATTACATCGATGTTGTTCGTCGGCGGCGAGCTGGCGGGGAAAACGGAGGCTGTTTCACGTGAAACATGGTGAAGCTCCGTCCCCGCCGGCCGCCGCCGTCGATGTTTTTGGCGACCGTGCCGAACTGGCGCAGCGCTACGCGCAAATCCTTGCCGGCGACGGAATTGAACGTGGGCTGATCGGACCGTCGGAGGTCGGCCGGTTGTGGGATCGTCACGTGATGAATTGCGCCGCTATAGGTGAGTTGGTCTGCAGCGGTGAACGAATCGGCGATATCGGCAGTGGAGCCGGTCTTCCCGGCATCCCGCTGGCGCTCGCTCGGCCCGATGTTCACGTGGTTCTGATCGAGCCGCTGCTACGCCGGGCAGACTTCCTTCGCGAAGTGGTCGCCGAGCTCGGTATCGACGTGACTGTGATCCGCGGCCGAGCCGAGGAGCGGACCGTCCGAGCCGAGGCGGGGGAGTTGGACGTCGTCACCTCCCGGGCGGTGGCGGCCCTCGACAAGTTGGCCAAGTGGAGCCTGCCGCTCCTGAAAGTCGACGGCCGGATGCTGGCCCTCAAGGGGGAGCGCGCGGCCGACGAGGTCGTCGAACACCGTCGGGCACTCAACTCACTCGGTGCTGTGGACGTAAGGGTGGTGAAATGTGGCGTGAACTATTTGGCTCCGCCGGCAACCGTGGTCGTGGCCAAGCGCGGAGCCAAGCGCGCGGCGACCGGTCGACCGGTCAAGAACCGGCGATGAGATCGTCGGCCGGGGAGGGCAATGTGTCCCGGGCTTCGGAAGCGGCCGACCCGGCCGCCACATCAGGAAAGGCAGTGAGCGATGCCAGGGGCGAGCACAGCGACGAGAAAGCAGATGTTTCACGTGAAACGTGGACGACAAGCGTGACGATGGATACGCCGATCGGGGCGGAAGCCGAACGCGCGGTGCAGATAATTCACGGAGCCAAGGGACAGCAACTGCCACACCCGCAGCACCAGCGAGTGTTCACCATCGCCAACCAGAAGGGCGGCGTCGGCAAGACCACCACCGCGGTCAATATGGCTGCGGCGCTGGCGCTGCAGGGACTGAACGTTCTGGTCATCGATCTGGACCCTCAGGGCAACGCCAGCACCGCGCTGGGCATCGAGCACCGGCCGGGTACCGCGTCGTCGTATGAGGTGCTGATCGGCGAGATCACGCTCGAGAGCGCCCTGCAGCGCAGTCCGCACAACGAGCGTTTGTACTGCGTGCCGGCGACCATCGACCTGGCCGGTGCCGAGATCGAGTTGGTCAGCATGGTGGCACGTGAAACCCGGCTGCGGAATGCGCTTGCCACGCTCAAGGACCACAACTTCGATTACGTCTTCATAGACTGCCCGCCGTCGCTTGGTCTGCTGACCATCAACGCTCTCGTGGCAGCGCCTGAGGTGCTCATCCCGATCCAGTGCGAGTACTACGCACTGGAGGGGGTCGGCCAGCTGCTGCGCAATATCGAGATGGTCAAGGCGCACCTCAACCCCCAGCTCGACGTCACCACCGTGGTCCTCACCATGTACGACGGCCGCACCAAACTCGCCGACCAGGTCGCGATGGATGTTCGCGATCACTTTGGCGATAAGGTTTTGCGGACCGTCATCCCACGCAGCGTCAAGGTCTCCGAGGCGCCGGGGTACGGCATGACGATCCTGGATTACGACCCGGGATCACGTGGAGCAATGAGCTATTTGGACGCCAGCCGTGAACTCGCCCAACGCGGCGAGCCGGGAGTGAGGAAGTAACGATGTCGCAGCCGAAGAAGCGCAGCGGACTCGGTCGGGGGCTGGCGGCGCTCATCCCGACCGGTGCACCCGAGGACGGGCAGCAGGACACCTCGCTGCGGATGGGGTCCGCGGCTGCCGACGTGCTGATCGGCGGCGGTCCGACCGCACCGGTCAATGGGGCGGCGGCTGCAGAGTCAGCCGCGGCCGCCAAGGCGGAAGCCGAGGCCATCGGCGCGGTGTACCGCGAGATCGAGCCGACTGCGATCCAGCCGAACCCGCGACAGCCGCGCAGCGTCTTTGACGGTGACGCGCTCGCCGAGCTGGTGCACTCGATCCGCGAGTTCGGTCTCATGCAGCCCATCGTGGTGCGCGAGCTCAGCGAGCCGTCCGGGCCGCATCGCTACCAGCTGATCATGGGCGAACGCCGGTGGCGCGCTTCCCAGGAGGCCGGTCTGACGGTCATCCCGGCGATCGTCCGGGAGACCGCCGACGACAACATGCTGCGCGATGCGTTGCTCGAGAACATCCACCGGGTCCAGCTCAACCCACTCGAAGAGGCGTCGGCCTACCAGCAGCTGCTGGAGGAGTTCGACGTCACCCACGAGGAACTCGCGACACGGATCGGTCGATCACGTCCGGTGATCACCAACATGATTCGTCTGCTGAAGCTGCCCATTGTGGTACAGCGTCGCGTCGCCGCCGGCGTGCTGTCGGCCGGCCACGCCCGTGCGCTGCTCGCGCTCGAAGGGGGAGCGGAGAAGCAGGAAGCGCTCGCCGCCCGCATCGTGGCCGAAGGACTGTCGGTTCGCGCGACGGAAGAAGCCGTCACTCTCGCCAACCGCGACGGTGACAAGCCGACCCCGGCCCCGAAGCGTAAGCCGATTCAGATGCCCGGACTGCAGGACGTTGCCGAGCAACTGTCGACCGCCTTCGACACGAAGGTCACAGTGAGCCTGGGCAAGCGCAAAGGCAAGATCGTCGTGGAGTTCGGTTCGGTCGACGACCTTCAACGCATCGTCGAACTGATGAAGGCCGAACAGAGCTAACCGGCCGGTTTTCAGGGTTGTGACGGCACGACCAGCCACCAGTGCCCGTTACGTCACTGTGACGGTGACGTTTTTGGCGGGCGGGACGGGGAAGGGACGGCGATGTTTCACGTGGAACACTCCAACGTGCGGTGCCCGTCGATCCCGGCTGATCAAACCGGGTCGACGGCGCCGGGTTCTTTTATCCTGAAGAGGCAGCCTGATCCGATCCGGCTTACGACGGGAGTCTGGTGACATCACGAATCACGCCGCTGCGCCTCGAGTCCTTCGAGAGGCTGCCGAAGCATGCGCGGCGTTGTGTGTTCTGGGAAGTCGATCCGTCAACCCTCGGTGATAGTGACCATCTCAGCGACCCCGAGTTCGAAAAGGAAGCATGGCTGTCGATGGTCATGCTCGAGTGGGGATCGTGCGGACAGTTGGCCGTCGGCTGCGACCCCGACCGCGCCGAGGACCCCAACGACGATGCGCCGTGTCTCGGCTACGCGTTCTACGCGCCGCCGCGCGCAGTACCGCGAGCGGGACGCTTTCCGACCGGACCGGTCAGTCCCGACGCGGTACTGCTGACCTCCATCGGTGTCGATTCCAGCGAGGAAGGGGAGGCGCTGCGGCGCCATCTCATTGCTGCCGTTGTGACCGATCTGGTTCGACGTGGTGTACGCGCACTGGAGGCATTCGGCCGCACGACAGAGGTGGCGCAACTCGGTGGGCTCCACACCTGCCCGGTAGAGCTCGCGGCGACGGTGGAGGCGTTCGGGGAATGCAGCGTCGAGCAGTGCGTCATCGACGCCGACTTCCTTCAGGACAACGGCTTCGAGATCATCGCGCCGCACCCGTACTTCCCTCGGCTCCGGCTGGAACTGGAGCAGGGACTCGGCTGGAAGGCAGACGTCGAGGCGGCCCTGGAGCGACTGCTCGACAGCGCGCAGCTGCAGCAGCCCGTCGGGGCCGTCCCCAGTGCGGTGTTGTGGACGCCGCAGCGCTGAGTGCGTAAGCGCCGTGCAGTGGGCGGCCTCCGATCGGTTGGTTCCACGTGAAACAGCGATCGTCCCGTACGCTCGCGGCCGTGGGGGAGATGCCGTTGAAACCGGACGATTCCGGACTGCTCGATGTCGGTGACGGCAACAAGATGTACTGGGAGACTCGGGGCAATCCCGCCGGCCGGCCGGTGCTCATCGTCCACGGCGGGCCGGGAGCCGGCCGCTCCCGCACTGCACACAAGCAATTCGACCCCGAGCTGTTCCACGTGGTGCAGTTCGATCAGCGCGGTTGCGGGGACAGCGTGCCGAGTGCGGCCGATCCGTCGACCGACATGTCATGCAACACGACGGAGCATCTGCTCTCCGACATGGAGGCGTTGCGATGCCATCTCGGCATCGAGCAGTGGCTGCTGTACGGCGGCTCCTGGGCCTCGACGTTGATCCTCGCCTACGCACAGCGGTACCCGAATCGGGTGCTGGGCATCGTGCTGATCGGCGTGACGATGACGCGGCCGCAGGAGGTCGACTGGCTGTACCGCGGGCTGCGGCTGATCCGTCCGGCCGAGTGGGAGCGGTTCCGGAACGGCGTGCCCGAGAAGCTCCGGGACGGCAATCTCGTCGAGGTCTACCGGCAGCTGTTGGAGCATCCCGATGCCGCGGTAAGGGAGCGGGCCGCGCGTGACTGGTGTGCGTGGGAGGACGCCGCAATCGCCCACGAGTCGTTGGGGAAGCCCGGCCAATACTCGGCGAAGATCGACGCCGCGCGGATGGCTTTCGTGCGGATCTGCACTCACTACTTCGCCCGCGCGGCCTGGCTTGAAGATGGCCAACTGTTGCGCGATGCCCACCGGCTTCGCGGAATCCCGGGTGTGCTGATCCACGGTCGCCTCGATCTTTCCGCGCCCGTACGTACGGCATGGGAACTGGCGGAGGCATGGCCCGACGCGGACCTCCGGATCATCGAGGACTCAGGCCACACGGGCAGCCCCGCGATGGCGGCTGCGATCACGCAGGCCGTCGCGAGGTTCGCTCCGCGTAGGGGATAGCGGCGGTTCCACGTGAAACGTCGTTGCACCGCCAGACCTTGGTGACGGAAAAGATGCGCGCCTGCGCTGGCTCTGCGCCCCGCTGAGTCCGCCGTTGTCGGGCATGAGCGAACCGCGTTGCGCATGCCCCGGCTGACTGGAGCGACGTGGGTGAGAGAGCGAGTTGCCGACCGGAGCTGTGACGATGCTCTTGGCTGAAGTAGAAGGCTCGACGCGGCTGTGAGAGACCCGGTCGGATGAGATGGTCGTCGCCACCGCTCGCTGCGATGACACCGTGTCGGCCGCATTGGCCAATCACTGCGGGTCCGTCGAACAGCGGAGGGCGACAGCGGCGCTGCGCCTGCGGAAGTGCCTCGGTCGCTCGCTCTACCCGCCTCGGACGCCAAGCTGCGCCCCGGCTGACGAACTCCGTGCGGGCGCTGGGCCGAGATGACGAACCGATTCCAGGCGCTCGCGATCGACTCCCTCGTCACCCGGACGGGAGCCGGCGGGGGTGAGTGTTGACGCGGCAGCCGAGACGCGTCGATTAGCGCGACGGCGTCTGGCACCTCGGCCTGGCGCCCGTCACCGACGCTGACGGCGTTCCCGCCACGGCAACCCGTGCACGGACTGCGGACCAAGGCGGCCGCGCGCCGACCGACAGGCTGCTGCGGCTCGTCCGCGGCAGACGGCTTTTGGCGGTGCTCGACAACTGAGAGCATGTGCTCGATGTGCGGGCCACTCTGATCAGCTCGGTGCTCGGGTTCGTACAAGCCGTCATCGTGCTCGCGACGAGCCGTGAGCCGACGGGTATCCCCAGCGAGGCGGTTTGGTCGCATGCCAATCTCAGTGACAGGAGCCCGTCCTTTTCTGCCGGCGGGTGGTGTTCCTAGGTGGTTTCGATCTGGACGCGGCGGGGTGTGGCCGGCGGTGCTGAGTTCTCGATCAGCTGAGCCTGCTCGGGAGTCGGGAGTGCCGACGCTGTGCCGGTTGCGGCATGGCGACCACTGCGGGGCGGTGGCCGCCGTGCTCGAGGCGCCGGGCGGCCGGCAAGCAACCAGCCGTCCTCGACGACGTCGAGCCGAGACCCGACGCCCTGCGCGACGTTTGAGTAGACCTGGGAAACCGGCGACGCTGTGGTGCCAGCGCGGCCGCATCCGTGAGGGGGTTCGGCAGGCCTGCTCGTAGACGAGTCCCTGACGACCCTCCAAACGGCACCTGTGGCCTACGCGCGGGTTCTGGCGGTATCGCGGGAGACCCCGTGACGGTTCCTGCGGCGGCTGAAGAAACTCGTCGTCTCGTCGAGGCAGCAGGCACCCGGCTCGACTCGTTCGCATGGTAGGCAATCTCGGGGGAGCACAACTGATGCAGGGGACTGGCATGCCGCGGTGGCGGACATCCGGGCAGCTGTCGCCGAAGCCGAGGCGGCGCATGATCCGATCCGGACTGCGTGTGCCGAGGTCTCGTCGTTGCCTCGGGCTGGCGGGGTGAAGCGGCAGCCGCGCGGGCCACGGCAGAGACCGCCATCGCGATGGCGGCGGAACTCGGTGAGTTCGTGCTCGGCGTCGGCACTGCGGCAGCGGCATGGACAGCCCTCACTCACCGAGATGCGGTGACGACCCGGGAGACCGGTTCAGCGGCCCGACGGCATCTCAGTATCCGCCCGCGGCGATGGTCACCGCGTACGCGCGGACGGCCGAAGCCGAACGTGCGGGAAGTGGTCGCGCGGCGGCTGGCCGACGACGGGGCGGAAAGGAATGTGGGCCGGCATTTGAAGGTCGCGGGCATCACCAGGCCCCCGTGTGGCGATGGCCCAGGACCAACCGGGTCTAGCGTCACGTGACGTTCACACCGCGCTTGCCCTGGCCGTCGGCGCTGCAGTCGGGTTTCGGAGATCTTCGAATACCTGGCGGCGTTGTCCGGTGACGGCAGAAAGGCAGCCCAGGCTCCACGGAGCCGGTGAGCCGATCCGGAGACCGAGTCGGGTGCCGTCCGCTCCCGGTTCACCAGGCGGGGCTATGAGGTGTCAGTAGGAGCCCGGCGGGAGGCCATGGGGGAGACGGAGTTCGACGCGGCATGGTCCGAGGGCGGTGGACTGTCCACGGGCCGTGGGTCGGCGCGAGCGACCGCATCGCGGTCGACCGCCGTCTCGGCGATACGGGCCAGAGCGTCGATGACTTCCACGAGCGGCTGGGTCGTGTCGATCTCGTGAGTGGCCGACCGCCGCAACAGCGGCCCGATCTCTTCGATGTCGGCCAGGATCCGGGCCCGCTCCGCTGCGGACTTGCCGAACGGATTGTTGGTCCGACGCTGCACCCGCTCCAACACGACTTCGGTTGGGGCGGTGAGGAGTACGACCGCGTCGAACCGGTCGTAGAAGCGCCATTGGTTGGCGACCGTGCCCTGAACGAACAAGGGCTGTGTTCGCGGTTGCTTGAGCAGCGCGTCGATCAGCGGCTCTCGCCAAAGAGGCTCGTCCCCGATGACTTCGGTCCACGGTTCGTCGTCGGTATCGACGGTGGCGTAACCCCGCCAAGCCAGCTCGGCCAGCGCCGTCGACTTGCCCACCCCGGACATGCCTGTCACGAGAACCGCAGCGTTGCGATTCATAGCGACTGATTCAACCAGGATTCGCACCGAGGCGCCCGCGCCGAGCACTCAGCACCCCACACACGCGATCTCCGCGCGCTTACCGCACCCGACGGCGGAAGGACAGAAACTAAGCGCCGGCCTGGCCGGCCTGCTCCACGGACATCTCGTGGGCCAGCAGCTCGGCGAAGGTGAAAGTGCCTGTGGGACGGTCGTTCTTGCCCAACAGGTACAACCGTTTCACCGCGGCCAGGATGCCTTCGGCGATGGAGTCGCGGGAACCGGGAGAGGTCAGGAGCTCCCGGTCGTGCGGGCTGCTGACGTAGCCGATGTCGACCTGCACGGTGGGCATCCGGGTGAGCCGCAGCAGGTCCCAGGTCCGGCCGTGGGTCCGGCAGTCGCGGAAACCGCTGCGTGCCACGACTTCCCGTTGAATGAAGTCGGCGAGGTTGCGACCGATGGTGGACACCGAACCGTGTGAGTTGCCGAAGTAGAACGATGCGACACCATTGGCGGCCGGGCTGGGCAGGCTGGCGCAGCGCAGGCTGATCATCAGATCGGCGCCGACGGCGTTGGCGGTCGAGGCGCGCTCGGCGTCGGTCGGGCTGCCACTGACGGGGCGGGACAGGAACGTGTCCATGCCGATGGCCGTCATACGGCCTTCCAGGCGGCTGGCGAGATCCCACAAGACGTCGGCTTCACTGACCGGGCCGGACCGGCTGGTCATGATCAGCCCGCGATCTTCGCCGCCGCGGCCCGGATCGATGATGATCCGCTTTCCGGTCAGGCGGGGGCCGCTGCGCCGCACGAGTTCCTCTTCGCGGATCGCGTGCGGTGAACCGCCGGTGACCCGCGAACCCAGGAAGTACAGGGAGCGCAACGTCTCGGGACCGCAGATGCCGTCTGGGAACATGCCGTACTCGCGCTGGTAGGACATCAGGCCGTTGTGGGTCTGCAAGCCGAAATGACCATCGACGAGACCGGTGTAGAAACCGAGATCCTGCAACCGTGCCTGCAGGGTGGCGACGTCGTCGCCGTACATGGGGGCACCGAACTGGTGCGAGAGCGTGCGCGCCCCCAGCCGGTACGAGGCCTCTTTGAGCGCTCGGTAGGTGGCCTCACCGACCATGCCGTCGACGAGCAGTCCACGCTGCTGCTGGAAGGCCCGCACGGCCTGGTCGAGATCGTCGTCGAAGAGATCGAGAGCGACGTGCCTGCCGGTGGTGAGATCCGCGTCGGGACTGTCCAGCAGTCCCAGGGCGGTCAGCGCCGCCCGAATCTCGGTGACCGAACCTCCCCGGTCCCCGCGACGCAGTATCGACATTCCTGGCCTTTCAATCACTGACGCCAGGCGGGCGGACAGCTGCGCACTGGCGGGACGCCGAGTCCCATTGTCGCAGACTCTCCGCTGAATCCCGCAACTTCACTGGCAGCGGCGGCGCGGCCCATCCTCTCCGGACGGACCGCACCCCGCCAGGTGAGTCAGAGTTGGTCTGCGATCTCCCGCAGCAGAGCTGCCTTGCCCTTGGCACCGACGATGCGCTTCACCGGTTCGCCATTCTTGAACAGGATCAGGGTCGGGATCGAGACGACCTGGAAGTTACGGGCGGTCTCGGGGTTGGCGTCGACGTCGAGCTTGGCGACGGTCAGCTCACCGGCCTTCTCACCCGCCAGCTCCTCGAGCACCGGGGCGATCATCTTGCACGGTCCGCACCAGGTCGCCCAGAAATCGACCAGCACCGGGGTGCCGCTCTTGATGACGTCGCTGTCGAACGAACCGTCGGTGACGGTCAGCGTCGCGCTGCCCTCGCTCATGTATTGCTCCTCTCGGGTGAACTCTGTGGGGGATAGGACGATCAGTTGTGCTCGGCCAGCCAGCGCTCGGCGTCGATGGCCGCCGAACAGCCGCTGCCGGCCGCGGTGATCGCCTGCCGGTAGGTGTGGTCGACCAGGTCGCCGGCGGCGAACACACCATCCAGTGACGTGTTGGTGGTGCGACCCTGCACCTGGACGTAACCCTCGTCATCGAGATCCACGAGGCCGCGCACCAGGTCCGACCGCGGGTCGTGGCCGATGGCGACGAATACGCCGGTGACGGGAAGCTTGCTCTCCTCGCCGGTGGCGGTGTTGCGCAGGACCAGGCCGCTGACCTTTGAATCGCCTTCCACCGCAAGAACTTCGGTGTTGGTGACGAAGGTGATCTTCTCGTTGGCCTGCGCGCGTTCCAGCATGATGCGGGACGCGCGGAACTCGTCCCGGCGGTGAATAAGCGTCACCGAACGGGCGAAGCGCGTCAGGAACGTCGCCTCCTCCATGGCAGAGTCGCCGCCGCCGATCACGGCGATGTCCTGGTCGCGGAAGAAGAAACCGTCGCAGGTGGCACAGGTGCTCACGCCCTGGCCGATCAGTTCCTGCTCACCCGGGATACCGAGGTGCCGGGCGGCGGCACCCATCGCGAGGATGACCGCGCGCGCCTGGTAGGTCTCGCCGTCGACGGTGACGGTCTTGATGGGGCCGTCCAGAGACACCGCGTCGACGTCCTCCATGCGCAGGTCGGCGCCGAACCGCAGGGCCTGCTCGCGCATCTCCTCCATGAGCTCGGGGCCGGTGATGCCCTCCTTGAAGCCCGGGTAGTTCTCCACCTCAGTGGTGGTCATCAACGCACCACCGAACTGGACACCTTCGAAAACCAGCGGCTTGAGCTGGGCGCGAGCCGTGTACACCGCGGCGGTGTAGCCGGCCGGCCCGGAGCCGATGATGATCACGTCGTGCACAGCCGGGGCGAGCGAAGCGACGGGGGAATCGGTGTCTTGGGTGGTCATGGCCGCCTTTCATATGGCTCTGGTGAGGCTCATACCTGGCTGGCCTGCTGCCAGAGTCGGTACGCCTATAACACCAGGGTAAGTGCCGGTGTTCCCGGGCGGTTGACGGGCTCCGGGGCGGTCAGCGGCTGGATTGTGTCGGTGGGCCCGGAGCATCGAGGATCACGGCATCGGCGATCAGGCCGGCGTTGACGGAATTGCAGTCGGCAGACACGACCAGGGCCATCGTCGGGCCGCGGTCGGCCCCAGGCAGCAGCAGGAGCACCTGGGCGCGGTCGTGCACGGTCAGGGTGGCGGCACCCAGAATCGGGGTTGTGGGGGAGTAACCGAGCCCCTGCAGACAGGACTGCAAGCGGTCCGGCGGGGCGAGCGCTCCCAACTCGGCAGGCCGGCCTCGCAGGTCGAGGATCTGCCGGTCGGGCCACGGCATGCCCGCCTGCCGCTGCACGGTCAGCGACGCCGCCTTGGGGCCGGCGGAGACCCGCGCCGGTTCGTCAGACCCGCTGAGCACGACGGTGGCGCCGATGGCGATCGCGATCAAACCGGCGGCGGCGCCGGCGATGACGACGGGATGTGCGCGACGCGCACCATGGCCGGCCGAGTGCCCAGGGACGACGGCGTGGCGGGGCGGACGGGTGCCGGCCTCGCGCAGGGCTGATCCGATGTGCGCGGTGACGTCGGCGGGGATGTCGCTCTCGCCGGTGTCGTCCGCCAGGTCATGGAGGTCGCGGCGCACCCGCTCGAGTTCGGCGTACTGCCGCGCCACGACGGGGTCGTCCCGGATGCGCCGGCGCAGTCGGGCGGCCGTGGCGTCGTCGAGCAGTCCGGCCTGGAGGTCGGCGAGCAGTTCCAGGGAGACGGGCTGGTCGGCGTGTTCGTCGTCCACCTGCCGAAGCCTAATCCGGCCGTAGCGGGGCGCGACTGCCCGTCGAACCCGGTGTGCGGTGGAAAAACGTCACGTGACCGGCCCGGTCAGTCGGAGAGATGTGCCAACGACTGGGCGAGCTTGGCCCGGGCCCGCGCGCAGCGGCTCTTCACCGTGCCCTCGGCGATGCCCAGCATTGCCGCGGTCTCGGCCACCGAGTAGCCCTGCATATCGACGGCGACCACCGCTGCCCGCTGTTCGACCGGCAGCCGCAGCAGTGCGCGTTCTACGACGATGGTGGTCTCGACCCGGTGCGCGGGGTCCGCGGTCTGGCAGGCGGTATCGCTGAGTTCTTCAGTGCGGTGAAACTTGTTGTGGCGCAGGCGGTCCAGGCATGAGTTCACCACGATGCGGCACAGCCAGCTGCGGACCGAGCTGTCGTGCCGGAACCGCGGCGCATGGCGGTGGGCTTTGAACAGCGCGTCCTGCAGGGCGTCCAGGGCGTCTTGCGGGTCGTGGCTTGTCAATCGGGCGAGCCGGTACAACTGGTGGCGATGCCGGTAGAACAGCACCTCGAACGCGTACCGCTCACCGGCGACATGTGCCGCGAGCAATTCTGCGTCGGATGCGTCCGACTGTGGCCCCCCGAAACTCCCCACTTCCGAACCATAAAGCGGATTCGGCAGCGGTCTCGACGCGAATTGAGCGGAGCGGTCCTGACCTGCGCAGATGGCCTGCTCAGGCCTGTGGATAACTTACGCCGCCGCCTTCACGACGACGTTCGAGATGTCAGTCTTGCTCTTGCCGTCGACGGTCCCCAGCGTGGAGATCCAGATCAGCAGATGCTGCGTCGGCTGCGCGCCCGAGATCGTGATCGTGTTGGTTCCGGGCTTCATGGTCGCCGGCTGCGTGAGGACGGTCGTGGCATCCAGCGAGGCCGGGGTGGCCGTCTGTGCGGAGCGGATCTGGATGGCGGTGCCCGTGCTGGTCAGGTTGAGGCTGACCGATGCCACCGTGGTCGACTGGGGCAGAGTCAGCATGAGGCCGACGCCGCTCTTGAAACTGGGGAACGGCGTGGGATCGGTGTAGATATCGGTGGACCACGCATCGCCTGCGGCGCCGGTGATGGCCTTGCCTGCGCTCTCCGGGGAGTCAGCGCCACCGCCGGGTGAAAACACCGTAACCCCAACGGGTTTCACCACATTGCCGGGGGTCGGAGCGCCGCTCGAGGTCGGATGCTGGCTGTTGAGACCCAGCTGCTGCTTGTCCAGGCCGCCGCCGACGTCACCGAAGATGCCCTTGAGCACCGACGCCAGCACCAGTAGCGCCACGAGGAGGACGGCGCCGCCGACACCCACCCCGATCAGCAGTGCCTTGCGTCGCTTCGCCGCCGCGTCGAGTTCTGGCGCGTCTGCGGCTTCCGGATGCTGCGAGCCATCGACGGGCTCCAGCAGTTCCGTGGTGTCGGCGACGGTGGTCGCCTGCTGAAGCAGATTCAACAGCGTTGGCGCCGAACGGATTCCGCCACCCTCCTGGACCGCCCGGGCCGCCGCCGCGGAAATCTGGAAGGGGATGGTCCCGTCGACCGCGCGGGGTTCGATGGGCTGGCCGGCGCTGTTCTTCGTCGCGGGCAGCATGCCGCTGAGGGCACCGGATTCGGGCAGGGGCCAGCGGTTGGTCAGCAGCGCGTACAGCGTGGCGCCGATGCCGCGGATGTCGTCTTCAGGTGTGGCGGACGGCAGCGTGCCGGGGAAGGCGAGCACCACGTCGCCCTCGATGCTGACCCGGATGCGGCCAGGGTGGTCGACCGACAACGCGACGCCGGACCGGTGTGCGGACTCGGCCGTCGACGCCAGGGACTGGATGGCGCGGGCACCGCCCATCGCGGACGGTTCCGTCGCGGCCACCTCGGCCAGTGAACCGCCGCGGATCCATTCGCTGACCACCAGGCCGCCATGGCCGAGCCGGGTGACGTCCAGGATCCGGGCCAGCCCGGGTCCCTCGATGTGGCTCAGTTTGCTTGTCCGGGTGAGGATTTCCTGCACCATGGACTGGGGCAGCTCGCCGTCGTGGTCGACGAACGTCAGCGCCACCTGGCGATCGAGCGGAATGTCTAGAGCATGCCAGAACTGCAGATCGGGCGGACCGCCATGGAAGACGAGCAGCCGGTAGCGTCCGTCGGCCACCACGGCGCCGGCCCGCAACGCGACGTCGTCGGCGCTGCCTGACGTATCCGGGATGTGGGCGGATCCCTGATCCGCGGGTGCGTCGGTCACCGCAAATCCTTTCCGAAGGCCGCCCGTGGTACCACTTTCCGGGCTTGCCGCGCCGTTGGCAGACGCGCCGGGCCGGCGTGGTACCGGAGATGAATTGCCGTGTCCAGGGTACGGGACCACGGTCCGTCCCGAGTCCGGTACAGCAGAGCTGACCTGGACTGCGGGGGCGGGTGCCGGGTTGCCGCGGCCCAGCCGGCGCTGCACGAAAGCCACTGCGGCCAAGGCGTCGGGCACCTTCGCGGCCACCAGGACCGCCACGATCACCGGGAGCATGATCAGCCCGAGCAGAAACAGCCGCAGCAACGATCCGGCGGCGCCGCCGTGCTCGGTCAGCCGACCGAACCCCAGCAGCCGGTCGGCGACATAGGCCAGCAGCCCCGAACCCAGGGCGGCACAGATGGTCACCAGAATGGTCCGGACCACCGGCAGCTCGACCATCCGGCCGTGCGGCGGCCGCAGCGCCGACCGCAGCAGGATGTAGCCGACGGTCGCGCCGGCCAGGAACCCCAGGCCATTGGCCAGGCCCAGGTATCCGGCCACGAGTTCCCGGTCATCGGTCAGGTGGGGGGCGATCAGCGAGCCGACGATCTTCACCACGGTGATCACGACGATCAGCACGATCGGGATCCACGGTTGTTCGCGGGCGTAGAACACCCGAAGTTCCAGCAGCACCATGGAATACGGGATGAGGGTGAACGCCGACAGGGTGATGGCCACGCCGAGATAACCGGCATCGGTGGCACCGAAGTTGCCGTACGCGAAGAGGGCACTGCCGATGGCGGGGCCCGCGACGGTCATGAAGGCGACGATGGGGATCAGCGTCACCATGGTCAGCCGGGTGGCCAGCGAGAAATCGGCGAGCACCGCGGGGTTGTCGTTCGCGGCGGCGTTGCGGGACAGCCGCGGCATCACCACTGTCAGCACCGTCACGCCGATCATGCCGAATGGCAACTGCAGCAGCAGCCACGCGTAGTTGTAGATCGCGGGACCGGATGCGGCTGCGTGGCTGGCGATTTCGTTGCCGACGATCAGACCGATCTGACTGATCAGGACGTACAGCATCATGGCGACAGCCATGGTCCCGAACTTCTTGAGCCGGTCGTCGATGCCCCACAGCGGCCGCAGGTCGACGCGGTGCCGGTGCAGGGAGTACAGCAGCATCCCGGCCTGGGCCACGACGCCGAGCGTGGTGCCGATGCCGAGTACCAGCAGCTTGGCGTTGCCCATCTCGACGGGATCGATCGAGAGTTCGCCCGGGACAAGCACATACACGCCCAGCGTGATGATGGCCACCACGTTGTTGAGCACCGGCGCCCAAGCTGGCGGCCCGAAGACGTTGCGGTTGTTCAGGATTGCCATGTAGACCGAGGTCAACCCATAGAAGATGATCTGCGGCAGAAGCAGATACGCGAAGGCGGTGGTGAGCGGCGTGTTCACCTGGGGGTCGCTGCCCAGCATCAGCCGCACCAGCAGCGGTGCTGCCGCGACAGACAGCACCGTCGTCACCAGCAGCAGCGCGGTGGCCAGCGTGACCAGCCGCCGCACGAAGGCGGCGCCACCGTCGGCGTCGTCGCGCTCGGCCCGGGCCAGCACCGGCACGAAGATCGCGGTGAAGGTGGCTTCGAGCACCAGGGCGGCCACCATGTTCGGCAGCTGGTTGGCGACCGTGAACGAACTGGACAGTGCCGCACCGAGAATCGCGGCGAGCAGCACGATGCGCAGGAAGCCGGTGATGCGGCTGACCAGGGTGGCGAAGGCCATGCCCCAGGACCGCGAGACCACGGCGGCGTCGGACAGCTCAGCCCGCCGAGGTGGTGGTGGCGGCGACACCATGGCCTGCGGCCGGGGACCGCGCGGGGCGCTCATGAGTCCTCCGGGGCGTGGGCGATGGCGGTGTCGAGCGGGTCGGGGCGGTCGGGGTGGGAGGTATCTGCCGGGACCGGGCGGGCGTGGTGTGGCCGGTCCAGGTCGGCCCGGTCAGGCTGACCGCGGAACCGGTGCCACAGCCGGCGGCCGGCCAGCAGGAACAGCACCGCGCCCGCGGACAGCGTGATGAAGAACAGCACCTTGCCGTAGGCGTTGGAGTGCACCGACAACCGGACCGGTTCGCCGAGCGTCAGTCCGTTGACGGTGCGCAACGCGACGTCCACCGCCACGCGCTGGGTGAAGTGCACCTCGATGGGCACGCGCAGCGGCAGATAGCCCGGCGGCAGTTCGATCTCACCCATGTCGGTGACGGTCATGCCGGGTGGCGCGTCGATCACCAGTCGCACCCGGATGGGCAGCGGGAGGTCGTTGCGCAGGGCGAGGGGGAGGGGACTGCGTTCGGTGGCCAGCGTGTACGAGCCGCCGGGGTTGACGACGGTGACCGCGTGGAAGAGGTCGTCCATCGTGGCCTGCGTGGTGGTGACGCGCTGCTGGGCCAGGGTTTCGCGGACGGTCGGTGGTACCGACTGGGTCAGCGCCCGCAGCATGTCCTCGCGCAGCGGCGCCGTGTACTGATCGCCGGTGAGCCCGGTTTGGGTGTTGACGGTCAGCGCGGCGGTCAGGCCCCAGATGCGCTCCATGGCGGTCGAGATCTGGCTGGTGATGCCGTCGCCGTAGCGGGCCTTGGGGTTGCCGGTTCCGTTGTCCGGCGGTGTGGCGGACGGCGTGGACGGCTGGGCCTGGGCATCGGCGATCACCGCGGGCATCGGGCGGGCGACCGCCAGCCCGGAGTGGATCGCCGTGGCCACCGACGTCAGGATCGCCTGCGCGTCGTCGGGGGTGACGTCCCACGCCAGCGGGGGCATCAGGATCTGGTTGCGGGGCTGCGCGTCCGGCTGCAGGCCACGCCACAGGACGGAGGCGATGGCGTCCTGGCGACGTGCCACCGGCGAGTCATGGATGAGCGGCACGTGCAGCGACGTGTCGAGATATCCCGGCGAGAGCGGGGTACGCCCGGCGCCGGCGAGGGCGGCCGCGACGCACGGGTCGAACGGAGCCACGGTGACCTTGTCGCTGTATCGCCGGGGTGCGGTGTCGGCGGGATGATCGGACTCGTCGGCGGTGATCGGCGCCGCGGCGATCGCGACGGTCGGTTCGGGCTGCGCGGACAGCAGTCGGACGGCCGGGCCGGTGAGCGGGCCGTCGCCGACGACCGTGGCGCCGCGCAGGGATTGGATGCCGAGAAGCTGGTTGACGATCGGTCCGGCGTCGGTGGTGGCGGTGGAGCTCAGGGCGGCGTCGCCGACGCGCTGCAGCGCGCGCAGGTCAGCCTGGGCGTACACCGTCGGGGTGACGCACACCCGCTGTGCCAGCTCTCGCAACCGGTGCAGCCACTCGGTCGCGGCCTGTTGTCCGGTACCCGGGTGGGTGGGGGAGTTGAGGCCGGCGGCGGGGTCGTCGGATACGACGTAACCGCCGCTCATGGCATTGACGGTGATGAGCAGGTCGGGGTCGATGGCCAGACACATCGCACCGCGCATCAGGCCGCCGGGATCCACCTGGTCGTTGGTCGCGAAGTCGGCGGCGGCCAGCAGCGTGTCCAGGCGGCCGCCGTTGGCCAGGGACGTGGCGAGGTCGTCGTCGGCCAGGCGGGCCGGTTCGGTGCGGCCGGGTACGCCGGCGGCCAGGTGCGGACGGTCGGCGAGCGGCCACAGCAGGGTCAGTGCGACGGGACGCGCGGTGTCGGGCGGGACGACGGCGTCGATGGGCTGCTGGCCGGTGCCGCCGGGGACGGCCGGGGTGGCGGGCACGCCCAGCACGGGTAACAGGAAGCGGGCGTCGTCGAGCCGGGCGGCCGAACCGTAGTCGGGTGTCCCGTTGACGTTGACCAGCAGTGGATACACCCCGGGCTGGTCGATGCCCAGTGCCGGATGGTCGGCCGACCGTACCGGGTAGGCCAGCCGGAACGGCACGCTCTGCCCGCGCGCCAGATCCTGCGAGACGGTGGTGAAGTCGCCGACCGCGGAGTAGTCCGTCGGGTCGGCGGCGAGCGTGGTCCGCAGCCCGGACGACGACGTCACCGCGGGCGAGTGCTCGAGACGAACCATGACGTCGTGCACCGGGCGGTCACCGACATTGGTGACGGTGCCGGTGACCGTCACCACCGGCTCGCTGGTGGTGGTGACGACGTCGGGGGTGACGTGGTCGATGCGCAGTTGCAGGAACGTCGTCCCGCCCGGTTCCCCGGCCGATGACTGCGGCGTGATGGGAGCGGTGAGCAACAGCAGCAGGGCGGTGACCGCCAGGATGCGCAGGAGAGCTGTCGAGGCTGGCCCCAACAGCTCCCGCCTGACCTTCACGACCCGGGTCCGCAGCCGTTCGCGCGGCGGCCGGGCTGAGTGTGGGCGGAGTCGTCGTTGCGATGGTTCCGCGTGCGGGAATGGGTCTGTGGGCGGCGGCGCGGCGCGGTGCGCGGCAGCGGCGGCAGGGCGCCCGGTCCATCGGTGTGCAGTTTGTCGATCAGTTCGCCGGCCACCTCGGCAAGCTTGCGCTCGTCGGCGTAGGCCAGGCGGGACGGCAGTTCCCGCAGCGGCACCCAGGCCACTTCGGTGACCTCGACGTCGTCGTCGGAGAGTTCGCCGCCCTGGAATCGCATCAGGTAATGGTGCACTGTCTTGTGGACGCGCCGGCCTTCGGTCACGAACCAGTAGTCGATGCTGCCGAGCGCGGCCAGCACGCTGCCCTGCAGTCCGGTCTCCTCGGCGACCTCACGGATGGCGGTCTGTTCGGCCGTCTCGCCGAGTTCGATGTGTCCCTTGGGCAGTGACCACAGCATCCGGCCGCGGCGGTCGATGCGGCCGATGAGCGCGGCCTTCTGGGTGTCCTTGGGGCCGTCGAGCCCGTCGATCACCAGTCCGCCGGCTGAGGTTTCGTGCACGGTGCGCAGCCGGTCGTTGTTCGACTTGCGCGGCGCAGGAGCCGACGGTGCGGAGGTAGCGGCGGTGGGAACAGACTGGGCGGTCCCGTTGTTGCGGCTGGCAGCTGCCGAATCGGAGTCGGCGCGCTGGGTGCTGTCACTGGGCGGACCGGCCGAGCGTCGACCGCGACGTCGCCCGCGGCGTCGTCGTGGTTTGGCACGCTCGCCTTCCGACACCCAAGCGATAGTAGCTGCTCAGCTTGGGCGGTCTGTCCCCACTCGCCGGTCAGTGGCCCAGTTGTGACCGTGCCGCGATGGTCGGTACCGGCCGGTGGGGTGGGCGCATTAGGCTCATCGGACGTGCCGAACGATGCAAGTGCCGACGCCGGGTCGGAGCGGAGTCCCCAGAGTGCTGAGGGCGGCGACCCGACAGCATTGCTGACCGCTGCCGCGGTCGCGCTGAACAAGCATGCGGATTTGCTTGTGGACCTGGGCCGGGTATTCGCCACGGCCGGTCATGAGCTGTATCTGGTGGGCGGCAGTGTGCGCGACGCGCTGCTGGGCCGGGCGCTGAACGACCTGGACTTCACTACCGACGCCCGTCCGGCGCAGCTGCAGAAGCTGCTGCGCGGCTGGGGAGAAGCGTTGTGGGACACCGGGATCGAGTTCGGCACCATCGGGGTCGCCAAGTATGGGCAACGCATCGAGATCACCACCTTCCGGGCCGACACCTATGACCAGGTGTCGCGGAACCCCGAGGTGGTGTTCGGTGACCGGCTCGAGGACGACCTGCTGCGCCGGGACTTCACCGTCAACGCCATGGCGGTCCGGATCGACCCGGACCTGCCCGGTGGCATCGGCGAATTCCACGATCCGCTGGGTGGACTGGCGGGTTTGGCCGATCGGGTGCTGGACACGCCGTCGGCACCGCAGGTGTCGTTCGGCGACGACCCGTTGCGCATGTTGCGCGCTGCCCGGTTCGTCTCGCAGCTCGGTTTCGCGGTCGCGCCGCGGGTGCTGGAGGCGCTGCTCGAGATGGCGCCGCAGCTGGGCCGGATCACCGTCGAGCGGGTGGCCGCAGAGCTGGACAAGCTGATGCTGGGCGCCGACCCGGTGGCCGGCGTGGACCTCATGGTGCAGACCGGACTGGGTGACGTGGTGCTGCCCGAGGTCGGTGCCATGCGGATGGCCATCGATGAGCACCATCAGCACAAGGACGTTTACCACCACTCGCTGACGGTGTTGCGCCAGGCGATCGACCTGGAGGACCAGGGACCCGACCTTGTCCTCCGCTGGGCAGCGTTGCTGCACGACATCGGCAAGCCGGACACGCGCCGCCACGAGGCGGATGGCGGCGTCAGCTTCCACCATCACGAGGTGGTCGGCGCCAAGATGACGCGCAAGCGCATGCGCGCGCTGAAGTATTCCAAGCAGATGATCGACGATGTCTCGCAGCTGGTGTATCTGCATCTGCGGTTCCACGGCTATGCCGACGACAAGGGCACCGGCAAGTGGACCGACTCCGCGGTGCGCCGCTACGTCGCCGACGCGGGGCCCCTACTGAGCCGGCTGCACAAACTGGTGCGTGCGGACTGCACCACCCGCAACCGCCGGCGCGCGGCGCGCCTGCAGGCCAACTACGACGGTCTCGAGCAGCGCATCACGGAACTGGCCGCGCGAGAGGATCTCGCGCGGGTGCGCCCGGATCTGGACGGCAACGAGATCATGACGCTGCTCGGCATCCCGGCCGGCCCGCAGGTCGGGGAGGCGTGGCGGTTTCTCAAGGAGCTCCGGCTGGACCGCGGCCCGTTGACCCACGACGAGGCCGTCGCCGAATTGCAGAAATGGTGGAACGCCAGGGGCTGACCATCCGTCCAATCAGGTATGGACTATTGCCTGAGTGATGGGGACGGGTCGGCGTCGTGGTGGCCGGGGGAGCCGGCGGTGGACGCCGACGGAGACGGCACGCTCGACGGCGTACGGCTCGATGTGGACGGCGACGGATTGTTCGATGACGCGCTGGCCGACTTCGACGGCGACGGCCGGGCCGACCACGCCGCCATCGACGTGGAGGACAGTGCGGCTCGGCGCACCCTCACCGATGACGGATCAGGTACCTGGGCGGTGGGCTCGGGGCTGCGGTGGTTCGGCTTGGACGGCACCGAGCAGAGCGGGGGAGCGGTCGTCGACTTCGACGGCGACGGTGTGGCCGACGACCGGCTGGTCGACGCCGACGGCAACGGTCTCGCGGACCGGGTGCTGGCCGGGTCTGTGGGCTACGTGGACACCGATGGAGACGGGCGGTGGGACATCCAGCTGACCGACACCGACGGTGACGGTACGGCCGACGCGGCCGCCCCGGTCACGCGCGGCTAGTTCCGGCCCGCTCCCGGCGGCCCGGCGAACGCCTGGGCGATGGTGAGCCACTTCTGGGCGTCCTCGCCGACGGCCTTCACGTCCAGCTCGCGCAGCGGCCGCCGCTGCGTCACCAGTAGACAGAAGTCTTCGGCCGAGCCGGTCACCCGCTGCCCGGCGTCGTCCGGGCCCCAGGTCCAGAGGGAGCCGTCGGGCGCGGAAAGTTCCACGTGAAACACGTCCGTCGGCGGGGTCAGCTCGTGGAGCGTGAACGCGAAATCCCTTGTCCGCACCCCGATGTGCGCAATAGACCGCAGCCGGGCTGTCGGCTCGCGCCGGACCCCGAGAGTGTCGGCGACGTCGGCGCCGTGCGCCCAGGTTTCCATCAGCCGCGCGCTGGCCATGGACGCGGCGCTCATCGGCGGGCCGAACCACGGCAGCTTGCGGCCGTCGGCGACCCCTTCGAGTGCGTCGTGCAGGGTGGCGCGAGTGGCGCGCCACTGCGCCAACATCTCCGCCGGCGGGGTCTGCGCAAGCTCTTCCGCCGCCACTTCCACGAACCCGAGCGGGTTCTTCCACGCTTCGGCGAGAGTCGCGGCGAAGGCGTCCTCGTCGGTCACCGCCAGCACGGACACCTGGTCGGTCCACCACAGATGCGCGATCTGATGGGCGATGGTCCAACCCTCGGCCGGGGTCGCGGCAGCCCATTCGGAGGGCGGCAGATCGGCGACCAGTCGGTCCAGGTCATCGCTCTCGGCACGCAGATCGGCGATCACACCGGCAGCAGCATTGGGGGCCATGGCAGCACCCTAGACGGTACCGACGGTTCTGCCGCGCTTGCCCAGCGTCGCGTGCAGGCCCAGGCCGATGACGTAGACGACAGCGCCGGCGGCCATCAGCGCCGACGACTTTCCGTCAGCCGGGATCACCGCCGCGGCGGCCGTGATCGCGACGATGAACGCCAGCCAGAACAACGCGTCCTGAACGGCGAACACGTGGCCGCGCAGGGCGTCGTCGACGTCGAGCTGCATGGCCGAGTCCGCGCACAATTTGACCACCTGCCCGGTCGTTCCCAGCACCAGACTGCAGGCGATGAGCACCGGTATCTGTAGGCCGGCGCCGGCCAGCTGGACCACCGCCGCGATGGCGAGGGCACCGTTTGCCGTGGCGTAGCGGCCCCAGCGTCGGACCGCGGGCGGCATGACGAGGTTGGCGAGGAACGACCCGAGCCCGGCGGCGGCCACGAACACGACGGTTACCGCGAACCCCGCCACGTGTTCGCCGCCGCCGTGCCGGACGATCACCAGCACCATGAGGGTGTTGATCCCGAACACCATCCGGTGGGCCGCCAGACCGGTGAGGGTGGCCGTCACCGTCGGTACGTTCGCCACCGACCGGAGCCCGTAGACCCAGCCCGTGATGACGGCGTACATGACCGAACCGTGCACCGCGCGGGCGCTGTCGTCGGGCCCCAGGAGATGACGGTGGAACCGCACCGACAGCCAGAGCGCCAGTGCGACGGGCAGCGCCGCCAGCCAGATCACCACCGCCGAGCTGGTGTCGCCCGCGCCCATCAGCCAGCGCGGCAGCAGCATCACGTTGGCGCCGGCGAACGCCGAGATGGCGCCGGCCGCGGTGGCGACCGAGTTCATCGACACCACCTGTTCGGTCGGTACCACGTGCGGCAGTGCGGCCGACAGGCCCGAGGAGACGAAGCGGGTGAAGCCGTTGACGATCAACGCGCCGAACAGGATCGGCCTGTCGGACGCGGCCGTGGCCAGCAGCGCGCCGACGCAGAGCATCACCAGCAACCGTGCGAGGTTGGCGCCGATGAGCACTTGCCGGCGGTCCCACCGGTCGAGCAGCGCGCCGACGAACGGACCCAACAACGAGTACGGCAGGAACAGCGCGGCGAACGATCCCGCGAGGGCCCACGGTGTGGCCGCCCGATCGGGGCTGAACAGCAGTGCGCCGACCAGGCCGGCCTGGAAGAGTCCGTCGGCGAACTGGCTGACCGCACGTAGTTCCAGCAGCCGGCGGAAGTCCGGCAGGGCCTGCACCGCATGCAGGACGACGTGGTGGGAACGGCGGTCGGTCACTGGAATATTCGTGTCCTGATTTGAGAGTGCCGGGCGTGATTGAAGCGACCCGCTCCACAGTACAAATATCCCGCCAAGCCGTGTGCGTTGGTCACGCCGACGGCGCGCGAGTGCGATGATGGAGGGCGTGGCGCAGTCAGAGGAACCGGAGGATTACCGTGATTTCGCTCCCGCCTCGCATGGGATTCGGGCCGGGACCCTGCTGCTCGCCAACACCGATTTGCTGGAACCGACGTTCCGGCGCAGCGTCATCTACATCGTCGAGCACAACTCCGGCGGTACCCTCGGCGTGGTCTTGAACCGGCCCAGCGAGACGGCCGTGTACAACGTGTTGCCGCAATGGGCGAAGCTCGCCAAGAAACCCAAGTCCATGTTCATCGGTGGCCCGGTGAAGCGTGATTCCGCGCTGTGCCTGGCGACCATGAGGGTCGGAGTCGACGCGGCCTCGGTCCCGGGGCTGCGCCATGTCCAGGGCCGCATCGCGATGGTCGATCTGGACGCCGAACCCGAGGACATCGAAGACGCTGTCGAGGGTGTCCGGATCTACGCCGGCTACTCGGGGTGGTCCGTCGGGCAGCTCGACGGGGAGATCGAACGCGACGACTGGATCGTGCTGTCCGCGCTGCCGTCGGACGTCCTGGTGGAACCGCGGGTCGATCTCTGGTCGCGGGTACTACGGCGTCAGCCGATGCCCATGGCGATGCTCGCGACGCACCCGATCGATGTGAGCCGGAACTAGCTGCAGGACAGCGTGCAGCTGGCGCAGCTGCCGGCGCAGCCGTCACCGGCGGGCGCGCTCTCGTGGGCCATCATGGCGGCTCCGGCCTTGGCGCCCTGGTAGCAACCGGCGGCGAAGGTGCCGACGGCGCCGATGACACACACCATCAGCACCGTCACGCCCGTGCTGCGCGGCGCGACGAGCGCAGCGGCACCGCCGGCGGCGAGCATGACGGCCGTCGCGAGTTGGATGGGCGCAACCGAGCGCAGCACCCGTGGCACGGTGTCGGTGGAATGGGGGCGGCGCAGCGACCAGGCGCCGACGCCCGCGGTCACCACGGCCGCGCACAGGCACAGCACCGCGGCGATCAGCATGCGTCTCAGGATAGGGGCGGCCGGGCGGCCACTCCAAACCGGCGACCGGTCAGCGGCCCAGTCCGGGAATCGATGCCGTGAGGGGCACGGCCCCGGCAGCATGCGGCAGGACGGCGGCCGGAGCCGGAACCATCGGTGCGGCGGGTGCCGGTGCGGGAACGGCGGCCGGTGCGGGAACGGCGGCCGGTGCGGGAACGGCGGCCGGTGCGCCCGGTGCGCTGATCTTGAAGCCGTTGACGATGGCGTCGGTGGCGCTGCCGGAGGCCACGGTCACCTGGGCGCTGGTGGTCACCGCCAGCGTCACGAGGTATCGGTCCGTGCCCGATGTCGCGATGACGTGCCGCCGCGAGGTGTTGAGCGTCATGTTGTTCTCGCGGTAGGTGCCTTCGATGATCGACGACGGCATGCCGTAGAAATCGGCCATCGAACCGTCGGTGGACCGCCAGGCGACCTGCTGCTGGCTGTCGATGAACCCGTGGCTGATGGCTTCGCGCGGGTCGAAGTCGCCGACCAGCTTGTAGACCTGCAGCGCGGCGTTCGAGGTGTAGAGGCCGTCGCCGCCGACGCGGTCCGCGATGACGGCGAAGGCGTCGGGCACGTTCGGATCGGGTACCGCGGCCCAGCCCGGGGGCACCGGCAGGACGATGTTCAGCGCGGTGAAGCCCGCGGCCGCCTGCCGCTGCATGACGACGTTGTGGGCGTGGAAGAAGTCGGCGATGGTGCCCGAGGCGGCCGGTGCGATAGCCGGTGTCGGGGCGGGGGCCGGCGCGATGACCGGTTGGGCCACGGCCGGCTGGGGAATCGTGGCTGGTTGGGGGACCGCTGCTGGCTGACCGGCGGGAATGAAGGCGGGCCCGGCCGGTTGTGCCGCGGCCGCCGGCGCCGGGGCGGCTTGCACGGTGACGGTTTGGGTCACCGTGGCGGGGGCCGGGATGACGGGTTGTGGCGGGAGCGGTTCGGCGGACGCGATGTTGCCGGCGAAGCCGACGACGCCTGCGAGACCCGCGGCGACACCTCCTGCCAGCAGTCGCCAGTGGCGGGCGTTCTCGAACATGTCGTGCCGATCCTTCCGCTTCACTTCTGCCTCACGCGTTGCACTGGAGCCGACTGTATGTAGGCGCAGGTAGGGCCCACCAGATCCGGCGCGCACCTGCAACCGTGCCCTGACCGCACTGCAACGGAACCGAGACCAACGGCCGTCCGCTGGCGTGATGCAGGTCGCGCCGGGGGTGTTGACTACCCTGTGCACGTGAGTGATTCCCCGAATGCGCAGGCCAACGTGCGTCCCGAGGCGGCCATGGCCGTCGACGCCGACAGCCCGCAGCACCGTTACACCGCCGAACTGGCCGGCCGCATCGAGGCCGATTGGCAGCAGGTGTGGACGGACCGTGGGACCTTTAACGTGCCCAACCCCGTCGGCTCCCTCGCGCCCACCGACGGCTCCTTGGTGCCGGCCGACAAGATGTTCGTGCAGGACATGTTCCCGTACCCGTCGGGCGATGGCCTGCACGTCGGGCACCCGCTCGGCTACATCGCCACTGACGTGTACGCCCGCTATTTCCGGATGACGGGCCGCAACGTCCTGCATGCTCTGGGCTTCGACGCCTTCGGTCTGCCCGCCGAGCAGTACGCGGTGCAGACCGGCACGCACCCGCGCACCCGGACCGAGGCCAACATCGTCAACTTCCGGCGGCAGCTGGGACGGCTGGGCCTGGGGCATGATGCGCGGCGCAGCTTCGCCACCACGGACACCGACTTCTACAAGTGGACGCAGTGGATCTTCCTGCAGATCTACAACGCCTGGTTCGACGTATCGCAGCAGAAGGCCCGGCCGGTCGCCGAGCTGATCGCTGAATTCGATTCCGGTGCAAGGACTCTCGATGATGGACGGGACTGGTCGGTGCTGTCGAAGGCCGAGCGGGCCGAGGTGGTCGACTCGTATCGCCTGGTGTACCGCTCCGACTCGATGGTGAACTGGTGCCCGGGTCTGGGCACCGTGCTGGCCAACGAGGAGGTCACCTCCGACGGGCGCAGTGAGCGCGGCAACTTCCCGGTGTTCCGGAAGCGGTTGCGGCAGTGGATGATGCGGATCACCGCATACTCCGACCGGCTGCTCGAGGACCTCGACTTACTGGACTGGCCCGACAAGGTCAAGGCCATGCAGCGCAACTGGATCGGTCGCTCCGTCGGTGCCGAGGTGTTGTTCTCCGCGGGGGACGCCGACATCGAGGTCTTCACCACCCGCCCGGACACGCTGTTCGGTGCCACCTATCTGGTGCTGGCGCCCGAGCATGATCTGGTGGACTCCCTGCTGGCCGAATCCTGGCCCGCCGGCGTCGACGACCGGTGGACCTACGGTGCGGCCACCCCGGCCGAGGCCGTCGCGGCCTACCGCGCCGCCATCGCGGCCAAGTCCGACCTGGAGCGCCAGGAGAACAAGACCAAGACCGGCGTCTTCACCGGCAGCTACGCCACCAATCCCGTTAACGGACACCAGGTTCCGATCTTTATTGCGGACTACGTGCTGGCCGGCTACGGCACCGGCGCCATCATGGCGGTGCCCGGCCACGACCAGCGCGACTGGGAGTTCGCGACGGCGTTCGGCCTGCCCATCGTGGAAGTCATTGCCGGCGGCGATCTCTCGGTCGGTGCACATGTCGGCGACGGTGCATTGGTCAACTCCGACTACCTCGACGGCCTGACCGTCGCCGACGCCAAGGCTGCCGTCACCGAGAAGCTGGTTGCGGACGGCCGCGGCCAGGCCCGCGTCGAATTCAAGCTCCGCGACTGGCTTTTCGCGCGTCAGCGGTACTGGGGCGAGCCGTTCCCCATCGTCTACGACGCCGACGGCCGGGCCCACCCGCTGCCGGATTCGGCGCTGCCGGTCGAGCTGCCGGACGTGCCCGACTACTCGCCGGTGCTGTTCGACCCGGACAACGCCGACAGCGAGCCGTCGCCGCCGCTGAACAAGGCCACCGAATGGGTGCACGTCGACCTGGATCTCGGTGACGGGCTGCAGGCTTACACCCGTGACACCAACGTCATGCCCCAGTGGGCCGGCAGCTCCTGGTACGAGCTGCGCTACGCCGACCCGCACAACTCGGAAACCTTCTGCGCCAAGGAGAACGAGGCCTACTGGATGGGCCCGCGCCCCGAGATCCACGGGGCCGGTGACCCGGGTGGCGTCGACCTGTACGTCGGCGGCGTCGAGCACGCGGTGCTGCACCTGCTGTACTCGCGGTTCTGGCACAAGGTGTTGTTCGACCTCGGCCACGTGTCGTCGCGTGAGCCGTACCGCCGCCTGGTCAACCAGGGTTACATCCAGGCGTTCGCCTACACCGACTCCCGTGGCGCCTACGTGCCGGCCGCGGAAGTTGTCCCGCGCGACGGCAAGTTCTTCTGGACCGGCCCGGACGGTGAGATCGAGGTCAACCAGGAGTTCGGCAAGATCGGCAAGAGTCTGAAGAACTCCGTCTCGCCCGACGAGATCTGCGAGGAGTACGGCGCCGACACCCTCCGCGTCTACGAGATGTCGATGGGTCCGCTGGAGGCGTCCCGGCCGTGGGCCACCAAGGACGTCGTCGGTGCGCACCGGTTCCTGCAGCGCGTGTGGCGCGTCGTCGTCGACGAAACCACCGGTGAGCCAAGGGTTTCTGACGACGAGTTGTCCGATGAGACGCTCAAGCAGTTGCACCGCACCATCGCCGGGGTCAACGAGGACTACGCCGCGCTGCGCAACAACACCGCTGCCGCAAAGCTCATCGAGTACACCAACCACCTGACCAAGGAGGGCGTCACCGCCCGCGCGGCGGTTGAGCCGCTGGTACTGATGGTCGCGCCACTGGCCCCGCACCTGGCCGAGGAACTGTGGCGCCGCCTCGGCAGCGACGCGTCACTGGCCCACGGCCCGTTCCCGGTCGCCGACGAGCGCTACCTGGTCGACGACACCGTCGAGTACCCGGTGCAGGTCAACGGCAAGGTGCGCGGCAAGATCGTCGTGGCGGCCGATGCGGACAAGGCCACGCTGGAAGCCGCGGCCCTCGCGGACGAGAAGGTGCAGGCCTTCCTCGCCGGCGCCACGCCCAAGAAGGTCATCATCGTGCCCGGCCGTTTGGTCAACATCGTCGCCTGACGCGGGATTTGTGCACGAAAAGGTACGTTCAGTGGTTGTTGCGTTTTGATTGAGCGTGTCTGGGTGTTTTGACCTGGCGTTTCGGCAGAATGTGTTGGTGGCCAAGA